>JBDRRI010000337.1:0-24244 GCA_043825815.1 Candidatus Zixiibacteriota bacterium | reverse complement strand
GGACGCCCTCGGGGATGAATCCCTCGGATTCGTACAATTTTCGCGCCCGCTCATTATACTCGACAACTTCAAGCCAGAGGCGATGCGTTTCGGTAAATTGAAAGGCGAATTGCTTGATAAGTTTAACTGCTGAGCGGCCATAACCTTTACCCTTGGCTTTGATGGCGAGGCGTTTGAATTCGAGATTGTTATCGGGATCCTCAACGCCGATTAGGATAACGTAGCCGACAATATTATCAGCATCTATTTCTTCAATGGTAAAATGAGCAATATTGGTATCATTGATAGCTTTAAGCCGTTTTTCCCGAGACCATTGCCGAATATAGGGAGTGTTGGCCGCATCCTGTTCAATAGATATGATAGTATCGATATCATTAATTGTGGTCGGTCGAAAGCGGATATTATTATGGCGCAGGTCCATATTTGCTATTGGTCAGGCCCGGTAAATTTTGATATCGCCGAAGGTTATCGAGGCCCAGATACTCAGTTTGGCTGAGGCCGTGTCGTATCCTTCGGTTTGGTTTTGGAGAGTATTGGATATGCCCGAGGCCGATTTACCGAGTATATAAAGATCTCCGAAAGTGCAAGAACCAAACGCGGACACTTCCATACTGGCGGGAATAATCACAGTCAAATCGCCGAATACTCCGGAAATATCAATTCGGTTTGTTCCCGGTTTAAGTTTGGCATCGGCCAGATTGATAGTGCTATCGCCGAAAACAGTGGAACAGTTCAGACCGTCGACTTCGGCATCCTTAAATCCAAAGTTATTATCGCCGAACACGGTGGAATATTTTTTATGGCCCGGCGAAGATTGGAATTGATGATAATTGTCTGTCGGTTCTTTCACTTTTCGTTTATTATGGCGAATAATCAGGGCAACCCCAACAATTATTAAAATGATGGGCCAGAAATCGTGAAAGTAGACATATTTGAAAATATGGAATTTATCCAGAAAGAATATTCCGCCGACTGCAATTAAAATTATTCCAAAAATAACTCGTCCATTTGACATATTATATTACCTCCGTTAGGAATATTTACGGTTTTATTGCTAAAAGGTTACATATTGGAATATTGCAGATAAGTCAATTAAAAAAGTTTTTGGGAGGATTCACCAGGCTTGACATAATCGGTTTAAAAGCCTTATATTCGACGGTTTTAAAATTTTGAAATATTGGAAAGGAGATAAAATATGGCCAGATCATTCTGCGAAATCACAGATTTCACGGTTAAGGAACTAAACGAGGTTTTTGAATTATGCCGGAAAATGAAAAGCGGGGAAATCGCTCCTAAGCCATTGGCGGGGAAATCAGTCGCTTGTATTTTCACCAAACCGTCATTACGGACGCGCGTGTCATTCGAAGTCGGAATTAATGATTTAGGCGGCAATCCCATATATATTACCGGGCCGGAAATTAAATTGGGTGAACGGGAGACGGTTCATGACGCGGCCAAGGTTTTATCGCGATATGTCGGTTTGATTATGATTCGGACCTTTGCCCATAAAGATGTCACCGAACTGGCCAAATATGCGACCGTTCCGGTGGTCAATGGCTTGACCGATCTGGTTCATCCCTGCCAGATTTTGGGCGATTATTTTACCATAATGGAGCATTTGAAGAAAAATAAGTATAAAATCGCTTATCTTGGCGACGGCAATAATGTTACTAATAGCTGGCTGAATCTGGCCTCATTACTCCCCATTGATTTCAGAATCGGGACGCATCGGGATACGCAGCCGAATAAGGCTCTGATTGAAAGAGCGCGTAAAAACCCTGAAAGCTCGGTTCTTATCACCGATGATCCTAAAGAAGCGGTGGCGGATGCCGATGTAATTTATACGGATGTGTGGGCGTCGATGGGCGAAAAAGACAAGTATGAGGAAAAAGAAAAACAGTTAAATAAGTTTCAAGTTAATTCGGCATTGTTGGCCGGCGCCAGCCCTGAATGCAAGGTTATGCACTGCCTGCCGGCGGAAAGAGGGAGAGAGATTACCGACGAAGTAATCGATGGTCCTCACTCCATCGTTTTCGACGAGGCGGAAAACAGACTTCACATTCAGAAAGCGATTATGACTTTTCTGTTGGAGCATTAAAGTTATTTCAGGCCGGATCCCGGTAATCATGCCGCGAAAGGAGACAGAAATGTATCAAAGAGGGATGATTCCGAGATTCGGCTTGTTTATTGTAGCCGCCCTGGTTCTTTTCATCGGAGGCTGCAGCGACGACAGCTCAACCTCATCGCAAACCTATGACGAGGGCAGTCTCAGCGATCCTTATTTCGTAAATCTTCAAATGCAGATTGAAGACTATCTGACAGATGCCCGTATTGATTTCAATCGCGGTCTGGATAATATTTATCAATTGCCGACTGATACGGCCGAAGCCCGAGCTCAGCATAATGCCGCCGGTCCCAATGATACTGTTACCGCGGCCTATATGAATGGCTGGCATGTCACCTATATAGCCCGGTATAATCTGGCTTATAACGACCGTTTCCGAGATTCCGTTCAGTTCCGCGAGGGTGGCGTGGTCGTCGAAGAACCAACCGCGGCCCTTGATTACCAGCACTATGTTCGCGAGTGGGGATTTACCGACAATAATGTATCTCAGCCCCATACCGATAAAACCGGTGAATTCAACTTTGAATTCGAAAATCTTGACAGCACTATTGCTACTCTTAACGGCACCCATAATGCATTCTTTGAATGGAACTGGGTTTCCAATGATTCGACCGTCAGGGCCGAGTTTGATATTAAGAGCACGGTCTCAGATATCACTTTTGGTCGGGCTTATGGCAGTCAATGGAGTTCCGGATGTCCTTATACAGGAACTATGGAAATGACAATTAAAGAATCTTATCGTGTTGTGGAAGGTACTGATCCGGGCTTGTATTCGGTCGATGATTGGACTGTTACCGCCCAATTTAACGACGGCGTTGCTTCCATTACGGTTATTCAGAATAATTACCGCTGGCAGTATGAATTGACTGTTTGCGAATAAAACGATAGATTAAATTTTAATAAAAACCCTGTTGTCCAAACAGGGTTTTTTATTGTCTTTATTTTAATAAATTTCTAATTTAGGCTTATGAAAGAGGTGGCCAAATATTCCGGGTGTTTTGTATGCGGTGATAACAATTCAATCGGACTAAAAGCCCGATTTTTATTCGACGGCTCCCGGGCCGTAACCGAATATACGGCCGAGAAAAGATTCGAGGGGTATCTTGGTGTTTTCCATGGCGGCATAACGGCAACGCTTCTGGATGAAGTTATGATTAAGGCCTTATTGGCCAAAGATGTTTATGCTATGACCGTGGAAATGACAGTTCGATTCAAAAAGGCGGTCCTGACGGGAGAGAAACTTTTTTTTGAGGGCGCCTTAGAGAGCAGCAGAGGCAGATTGTTCAATACAGTCGGCGAGGTTAAAAATTCGTCGGGCGAAATTATTGCCACTGCCACCGGAAAATATCTGGAAGTCAGAAAAGATATGATGGAACAGCTAAAAAAATCTTTGGATACTTAGCTTATATTCGGCCATTTTTTACCAACCGCGATGAAATCAAAAGAAAACGATTGACTAAATTTAGCATCGCTGTATCTTTAAAATAGATAAATACTTATCGCCACATGAATGAAAAATGTCGAAAGAGGTGTTTGATGCTCAAAAAATCATATCCAATTGCACTGGCAATTTTATTACTTTTATTTTCCACTGGCTTCGCCGGAGATTTATATCTTTTGAAAATAAATTCTACCTCGGAACTGGATATTGTTAGAAATCTTGTTGAATATGCGCATGGCCAATTCGACAATAAGTTTATTGTGGAACTATCAAAAAATCAAGCCTCGGCCCTGGAACATTCTTTGATAGAAATCGAATCTTTAAGGGAAAATATTGACCTTGCTAATAACTATTTACTGGCAAGAATTCATTCCGGATTAACAAAATCGGCGATAGATCTAAATCCCATTATTGCCAATGAACAGGAGGCGGTGGCCGAACTTACGCCGGCTGGAATTGACATTGTCAAAAAAGAGGGATATATGGCCATTCCTTTGGAGAATTTGCAAACTCCATTTTTTTATCATAGTAAATGCTATTCAATAGAATCTCCGGAAAGTGTTCCATCGGATACTCTGGCTGACCTGGTCGTGCAAGATTCTCTTTATAGTTATGATACTCGATTGGAAGCCTTTCAAACACGATTGATATATTCCGATTCAATATTGGCGGCAAGAGATTGGTTGGTGGCCAAATTCCAATCTTTCGGATATACCGATGTCACAACCCAACTTTTTTATCACAATGGAACGCCTTGCTACAATGTCATCTGCTACAAAGAGGGGACAACCGAAGCCGATAAGCTGGTTGTGATTGGCGGCCATTATGATTCGATTAATTTTCAAAATGAAGGCGATGGGATGACTTTTGCGCCCGGGGCCGATGACAACGCCAGCGGAACATCGACGGTGCTGGAGATTGCCCGTATTCTGAGCCAGATGGAAACGAAGAAATCTTACTATTTTTGCGCTTTTTCGGCGGAAGAGGTTGGTCTGGTCGGGGCTTATGCGATGGCCAGTTATTTAAGCAATTCCGGAGAAGATGTGGAATGTATGCTTAATTTCGATATGGTGGCCTATACCGAAGATGAATTTGATAATATTGAAATAAGCAGCGGAAGCAACCGAGTCTACGCCGATGTCCTAAGCGATGCCGCTACGCGCGTAACGGGACTTATTCCAGAATATATTGCCAATGCGGGAAGTTCCGATCATGCGGCGTTTAATTATTATGGTTTTTTAGTCGGGTTCGCAATTGAGAGTGATTTCAATTATCCCGGTTGGCATACTGACCTTGATTTGTCCTCGAGGCTCGATTTTGATTATTTTGAACAGGCGGCCCGCATGGGTATTGCGGCCGTCGGACATATTGATAATGCACCTCACCAATCTCCGATTGAAAATATTTATGATATTGGCGACGGTCAGTCAGTAAAGGTAGTCTGGGGCGATTGCGATCCAACCTATACTTATTCCATTCTAATGGGAACGTCGTCTGGTGATTATGAAGATACTTTGGCCATCGGGGCGGTTCCGCCGTGCGAATATGTGATTGATGGATTAACTGAGGGCCGGACGTACTATTTTGGCGTATTGGGAACGAATGTAGAAGGATTCGATCCGTTATACATAGAGGAGGCCGAAGGCGAATCCTATGTGATTCCACGAGTACCACAGGGAGTTATTGCGAGTCCCGAATATCAACAAATATCAATCAGCTGGAAAATCAGCAATGAACTCGATCTTAATCATTATCAAATTTTAAGGCGGCCATTCGGCCTAAATTGGGAGGTTCTTGAGGCAAATTGCACCGATACTTTTTATGTCGATTATTCGCCCTTGCCTCATGTCCAGAATGAATATCGGATTATTGCCGTGGATAATGATTTAAATCATTCTGACAGTTCTGCAATCGTTAGCGCCACAGCCGCCACACTTGATCTGCCGCTTTTATTTGTCGATGAAACGTCGGCAGGGGGCATAAATCCTTCCGAGTCGGCCCAGGAAGAGTTCTATATTAATACCTTATTCAGCAATTATAATTTGACCGTATTTCATGCCGAATCTTCAGAAGATAAACTGACCCGATCATTATCAGGACAGCATAAAAACCTTATTTGGCTCGATGATGATTTGACAACGCAAGTATTTAGTGAGTCGGAAGATACTGTGGGCTGGTATCTTAATTTTAATACTAATTTTTGTCTGGCCGGCTGGCAGACAATAAGCTGGCTGACCGGTAATAATCCGCTCCCATCGGGTCACTTTATCCGGGAAACATTTCAGTTGAGCCAGGTAACTGATAACCCAGCTTTTGATTTTATTGGGGCCTATGGACAGAATGGCTGGCCCGATCTTCAGACTAATAACGCCAATATCTTTTCCGGCCTTCTTCCCAATATCCCCCGATTTGCGGTTTTGCCCGGAGCAGAGGTTATTTATACGTATAATTCCAATGTCGATGACCCCGCTTATGAGGGTCAACCCTGCGGGGTTATGTATGATAATGGCCAGGGGAAATCGATAGTTCTTGCCTTCCCAATTATTCAATTGAAAACGGAATCGGCCATTGCTTTAATTTCGAAGATTATTGAAACTTTTGGAATCGAAGTGGTTTTAATGAATGGCGATGCGAACAATGATGGAGGAATCAACCTGTTGGATATTACTTTTATAATTTCATATTTATATAAGGGGGGCTCCCAGCCTCCGATTCTTAATCAGGCCGATGCCAATGGTAATTGTAATATTAATATTCTGGATATAACCTATTTAATTTCATATTTATATAAGGGCGGACCTGAACCAATTGATGGATGTGCCGAATAATAAATTATGAAATTAAATTGCAAGATAATATTGTCAGTCTTTTTTATAACGGTTTTGTCACTATCCGTCAATGCCCAGCAGTTACGTTTGGCCAGCTCGATACCGGTGAATGAAACTGCCGAAATCTATGGAATAAATGGCAACAATATTATTATTAGGGATGGGTCAAAGCTAACCTTCCTTGACAGCCGCCTTAAGCCCGGAAAAGAAATTATCTTTGACGACGGCCAGGTTCCCGTTGTCTCCAGAAATGGACGATTTTATGCCGTCATTGAAAAAGGTGAACCGGATTCGGCGACCGGAGTTGTTCTAAATAGCGCCACCATTTATAGCAACCGACATTTTGCCCAATGGGGAGCTCTTGATATAGCGGATGGCCGGTATTTCTTATCCCCCAATGGCGATTATCTGATTGTCATATCATCCGGAGGCGATTATTTTGCATCTCGAATGTATCTGTATCATAAAGATCTACCGCCTAAAGAAGTCCCGGCGGTCGGATTTGAGTCGATAACTATTGCGCCCGATGGCCGGCATTTCCTTCTCGATCTGGGACATAACGGTGATAAATTATTTAACTCCTCGGGCGAGATTATTGCTGAATTCCCTCATCACCCCATTTCTGACTTTGATAAAAATAGCGAATATATGGCTCATTTTTTAAAAAATGAGTTGTCTTTGGTTGAATCAGGAAGGGAAACGGAGACAATTGAATTGAAGGGGCTTTTGTTAAAGGATTTTCAATACGATCAGGCTCGGGGATATCTGACTCTTCTATATCCCAATAGCGTGATCCTTTATGATTTGAAGAATAAGAATAATATCTGGCAATTTCATCCGTTTCATAAAAACGGTCAGTATGAATCGATTGATTATTCTTCCACAGGAAATTATATAGCTTGCGGACTGGATATTAATCTGGGAGGCGGCGTGGTCGACTCGCTTCAACATACGACCGGATATGTATATCTCTATGGTATCGATGGAAAGAGATTTGCGGAATTTAAACTAAGTTATAATAAATATAATTTTGGCCACCCATCGGTTCAATTCATGCCGGGTGACAGATATATTACGGCCCGAACTGCCGACCGGCTTTATTTTATCGAATTGTATTGATTCTGAATTATCTTGCACTTTTTATAGTCGCGGTTTTAACTATTCTCTTTCAAATATCATCTGCTCAATTCTATAAAATATTTAACTCGTTATTATATATGACCTTAGTGGTTATTGAAAGAAAATCATCGATTGGCATTTTGATTGCTTTTTGACAATTTTAAGTTGTGCCTTTTGACGAATAAGGATTTTTATGAAACCGAATCTGGCTCTGGTAAAATTGTCCGAGATTACAGCCTTGACCGATATTAACAACAATAAGGTTGAGGCCATTAATAATATGATTAATGACTTTGATATTATTCGAAATCCACTGGCAGTGATGCCCTGCCCTGATAAAAGCGGATATTATTTACTCGAGGATTCTTCGATTTTAGAATCTTTAAGAAGAGCCGAATTGGAATATGTTCCGGCTCAGATTGTTGACTCGGCCGACTCCTTTTCAGTCGAGATAGTCTTATACACCGGCGAAAATATCCTGCCCCTGCTCGACGAATTTAATCGACTTTTTCCGCGGGCTTTAATGATGTCAACCGAGGATAAAAGCGGAAAGGATTTAAATGACGGAGTATTGGTTTCGATTGAGAATCAGAATCATCCGATCGTGATAGTCAGTTTTCGCCGCTTGGCCAATAAATCGATACCCTTGTCATTTTTTAATTTTCTGAAATTTATTAAGACTCGCAGTCGAGCTGGCGGAAGTTTCTATCCTTTTGAAATCAAATCGAAAAATATAAAAGAGTTTTCGACAATCAGTGCGATCAGTACGCTCAATATTAATTTCGACGATATTCTTACGGCAGTTAAATCCGGCCATCTGTTTCCGTCTTTATCCCTTCATTTTAAATTCGATTATCGCATTTTGGGTATTGACTTTCCTTTGACCGTGCTTAAATCCGAGGCGGTTCCGAGTGAAAAGGAAAAGTTCTATTTTGATCTGGTGAATTTCCGGCTTAGTTCCGGGAGTTCAGAATTCGTCGGAAACAATGTCTATTTTTTGAATTATTAATCGATTAAATAGTTGTTGAATGTTGGCCGAGTCTCTTATAAATTCGGCCTATGCTGACATTAAATCAATTCCTCTGTCTCGAATGTGGCGGCTGTGTCGCCATCTGTCCCGAATCAGCCCTTTATCTTTCTTTTGATACGCTTATTTGTGATTACGAATTATGTACTCTTTGTGAAATTTGCATATATTTTTGTCCGGTTGAGGCTTTGGGAGAATCAGATGAAAAAGCGTGATTATGATGCGGTGGTTATTGGCGCCGGTCCAGCCGGTTCCGTGGCGGCGTATGAAATGGCCCAAATTGGATTCTCGGTACTATTAATAGAAAAAGACAAAAAGCCGGGACAGCCGCTCTGTTGCGCCGAGGCGGTCGCGCGACCGTCGTTTGAAAAACTGATTGATCCTCGACCGGAATGGATCTCGGCTTATATTAATAAAGCCAGATTAATCGCGCCCAATAATGAAGATATAACTGTATATCAACCCGAGGCGGGGTTGATTCTTGATCGTCAAAGATTAGATTTTGATTTGGCTCAGCGGGCGGTTGAGACCGGCGCAGAATTGATATGCAGTTGTATTGGTCTTCGGTTATTAGGGAATGGGAAGGAATTCGATGAAATTGAAGTTGAAGAAAAATCGACCGGTCGAATAAAAATCAAAGCGAAAATATTTATTTCAGCCGAGGGGGTCGAAGCGAGGGTAGCTCGGCTGGCCGGTATTGACAATCATGAAGTTTTTGATGATGTCGAATCGTTGTTGCAATATCGTGTTTCCGGCATACGGATTGATCCGAATACGGTTGAAATTTATGTTGGCGAGGAAGTTGCTCCCAAAGGATATTTGTGGGTTTTCCCAAAGTCGGAGACTTCGGCCAATGTCGGTCTGGGGGTGGCTTTGGAGGGCGTACGGGGTCCTGTTTGCGAGTCAAAATTAGATAATTTTATTAAGAAAAGATTTGGGCAATATCATATCGATTTTAAGTCGTGCGGTCTGGTTCCTAAATATCAAGGGTCCGGCATATTAATTAAAGATAATCTTTTGGTTGTCGGGGATTCGGGCCGGGTGCTTGATTCATTTTCGGGGGCGGGAATTGTTAATGCGATTATGTCCGGGCAGGATGCCGGCCGGGCAAGTATTGAATATCTGTCGGCGAATATTGCTGTGGGGGAAATAAAGAAATTTTACCCCGGGCAATTCCTGGCGGCCAAGGAACATGAGTTGATTATGTATCGCAAGCTTCGGAAAATTTATACGAAGCTTAGGGATGCCGATTTCAATGATATTGTCGAGGCGTTAAAGGGCCAGTTCCCGGAGGGGAGGACCGAGGGAGTGAATGTAATAAAATTGCTAACACAAATAATAAGAACCAGACCGCAATTGCTGCGTCTGGTTCGTTATTTGATCTAAAAAAATTTTAATCGGAAAGCTTATTGCAAAATTGGACCAATTTGGACTTATCGCGCCGGGCTTTATTCTTATGAATAAGATTCTTTTGAGCGGCCTTATCGATTTTCGAAATAATATCTTTGATCTGATTGGCGGCTTCGGTTTTGGTCTGGCTTTCTTTCAGTCTTTTTATAGACTTGGTCAGGATAGAGCGCATGGAGCGATTGCGAAGGCGTTCGTCTTCCGATGTTTTCATTCTTTTTTTACAAGACTTATGTTGCGGCAACTTAAAATCCTTTCTATTTTAACTATATATAACAGCCAATAAATATACGAATAAAAAGAAAATTGTCAATGGCAAAAGAAATAGAAAAATCAATGGCTGTTTCGGCCGGAACCGTATCCGCCGCCACCGCCCTATCCCGGATTTTGGGCCTGATAAGGGAGCAGGTTACCGCTTATTTTTTTGGAGCGGGAATGGCAACCGATGCCTTCGTGGCCGCTTTTCGGATTCCTAATCTTCTGCGGGATCTTTTTGCCGAGGGCGCCTTATCATCGGCCTTTGTCCCCGTTTTCAAAGATAAACTTGTTAAGGAGGGGGATTCACCGGCCTATTATTTGGCTTCAATCACCATAACGGCCTTAATAATAATTGTTGGAGTCGTCGTGGCACTGGGTATAATTTTCACTCCGGCAATAATTTATGTCTCCGCCAAGGGTTTCACTTTTGACCCTGAAAAATTTGAACTAACGGTTAATTTGACAAGATTAATGTTTATTTACTTGTTGCTGGTTTCTGTCTCAGCTGTTTTGATGGGCATTTTGAATTCCAAAGGGCGTTTTGGGGTGCCGGCACTTTCACCGGCGATGTTCAATCTGGGAATGATTTTATCGCCGGTTATTCTTTATAAATATTTCAATTTCCCGATTTACACGCTGGCCGTTGGCGTTATTATTGGTGGGATCGGCCAGCTTATATTTCAAATTCCCTCATTAGTAAATCTTGGATTTCGCTTTCGTTTTATAATTGATTTTGGCAATGAGGGGATCCGTCGGATAGGCCGTCTGATTTCCCCGATGATTCTCGGGTTGTCGGCCTCGCGAATAAATATTCTGATAAATACGCTGTTGGCTTCGATGCTGATTGAGGGGGCGATGTCATATTTGAATTATGCCTATCGGCTGATGCATTTTCCTTTGGGTGTTTTTGGAGTGGCTCTGGGAACGGTGACGCTTCCCAAAATTTCAGGAGATGCATCTCGTAACGATTTGGAACAGCTTAAAAAAACTTTCCATGAGGCCTTTGGTTTGGCAATGTTTCTGGTTATTCCATCGACTGTCTATCTGATTGGGTTTGGAAATGATCTGGTTCAGCTGGTTTATCAGCGTGGGGCTTTTGATCCGGTGGCGACGGCCAGAACGGCTCAAGCACTATATTTTTATGCTTTTGGATTGATCGGTTTCGCAGGGGTCAGGGTGATCGCTCCGGCCTATTATGCCCTGTCCGATTCGCGCCGGCCAATGTACTATTCAATTGTTTCGGTAATCGTTAATATAGGATTGAATTTCGCTTTTATGCCTCTATGGGGCTTTGCCGGTCTGGCCGCGGCAACCTCGGTTGCAGGTTTGGTAAACCTGTTTTTATTACTTTATAATCTTCGTCATAAGATCAGCGGAATTAATTTTTCGTTTATGCTTTGGAAAGTTGCCAAAATTTTAGCGGCTGTTATGCTGGCTTATTTTATCATCAGTTCAATAAATTTTAAAATTCTGATAGGGATAAATTCTCTTTGGGATAAAATTGCCCTGGTAACAATTCAGGTTGCCGGATTGGGCGGACTTTATATATTATTTGCATGGTTGCTAAGAATAGAAGAATTGAAAAATATTCTAAACATTTTTTCAAGGAAAATAAAAAAGGATACTAAATAGTTGGCGCAAAAGCACCCGGCCATATTCCTCCTTATTGCACTGATTTTCGGTATTGTCTTCGCCGATATTACTGAGCTTCCATCATGGCTGTATATGGCGCTGGCCATAATTCTATTTCTTGGACTCGGACCTCTTTTGTTGAGAAGAAAAGTGGGGCCGTCCGGATTAATATTTTTGACCGGGATAGCCGTTTTATCGGCCTTTAATTACTCTTTTCAATATCAGACCTATCAGCCGGGACATATCAGACATTTTGCCGATGACGGCATTAAATATACGATTTACGGTACAATTGATGACTGGCCAAATATAACCGAGCATAGAACTGTGCTTTATCTCCAGATCGATTCAATAGGATATGAAAATCGAATAAAACAGGGAAGAGGCCGCTTGTTATTGAACATTTCTATGGAGACAACCTCGTTTCAATATGGCGACAGGATTTATTTCGATTCTGAAATTTATTCCATTAAGGGAGGGGAAAGTGGAACCGGTTTTAATTATCAGAGATATTTAAATCTTAAAGAGGTTTTTGCCACCGCTTATCTCCCTCATTTTTTCAATATCCAGATCGATCCGGCCGGTCGGGGGAATTTCTATCGACTGATAGACCAACTTCGCAGTGGCATAATGCAGACGTTTAATATCTCCCTGGATAAAAATGCATCGGCGCTGGCCGGCGGATTTTTAATCGGAGTCACCAAAGATATTTCTCCGGAGATATATCAACTATTTCGCGACACCGGAACCCTGCATCTTCTGGCGGTGTCAGGTTCGAATGTCGGGCTGGTCATTGTCTTTTTTGTCTTTTTATTCAGGGCCTCGCCTTATCGAAGAATAACGCGAACAGTCATTTTGTTGATACTGATTATTATCTTTTCTTTTTTGGCTTATAATCAACCATCGGTGGTTCGGGCGTCGGTAATGGCCAGTCTGGTACTTTTGGGAAAAATGTTTCAAAGGCGGATTGATCTGAATAATATCATTGCCGCTACAGCCGCAATTATTCTTCTATTTGCACCATCTCAATTATATGATGTCGGGTTTCAGCTTTCTTTTGTTACAGCCTGGGGGCTAATATATTTCGTTCCCCAGATTACTTCCTTTCTTGATTATTCGAAATGGCATCCGTCAATTCGGTATATATTCCTGATATTAATCGTTTCGACTATTGCCCAAATAGTTATTTTACCAATGTCCGCTTTTTATTTTCAAAGGTTTCCGGCGGTTTCCTTTCTGTCGAATATTATTATTGTTCCGCTGGTTTCGGTTATTGTTATTGGCGAGGTGATTCTTTTACTGGTCGGTTTTATCTTTCCGATTGTCGGCCAGTTTATCGGTTCCCTTCTAAATCCATTAATTAATTCCTGTATATATTTGTTGGAGTTTTTCGGTTCGGACAATGTTAATTTTATATTTCACTATAGTTTTGGCGGCTGGATTTTGTTTTTCTATTATATAATTTTATTTGTCCTGACCGCGGCCTTTCAATCGAAATTGTATCGCCGCCTGTTAATATTAACGCTTCTGCTTGGATTAAATGTTGCGATTATTCTTCCGATGGCACGCGCTAATGATTCTCCTGATATCTCAATAATTTCTGCGCCCGGAGGATTCATCTTTTATAGCGATTTTTCTGAAGATGTTGTAGCGATATCCGACCTGACTCAAAAAGATTATTCCATTTCTGAAAAAATAATATATCCGTTTTTGGTCAATAAAAATATCCGCAAACCGCGAATTATTTCTTTATCCGGCAATTTTAACAATGTTCAGGAAGCGCTAATATTATCGGAAGATTTTGATTCTTCATCGGTTTATTTCAATCAAAAGGCGGTCAACATGGTTAATGATTATTATAATGCCTATAATTATCATATTAAGAATGCAACGATATTATATTATGGAGATACGGTTTTAAATGACAATTCTTCGGCTAACACGATTTTACTCTCCCGGTCAAATCTGACCTATATTTTTGATTCGACAGTTATTTGCGTGGCCAATGAATATTCTCGGGATCTGACCAGATTATTTGAAAATAATAATGAACGGGATATAATCCTGATAATTCCGGTTCTGGATGAAATTTACTCAGATATTATTATTTTAAATAAAAATGTCAGAATTAAGACCATTATTTGCAATCATATTCAAAAGCAGGTTAAAACCTTTTGGGAAAGTCCTGAGGCCATAAATATTAGCCTTCCCGAAATAGTCGAATTGTCGCAAGTCGGTGTGGTCGAAATGGATAACCAAAATGGACGAATTCTGATTAGACGTTGATTAAAAATAGTCTTCCAACCGTTAAGATTGCTGACATTTTTCCCGATAAAATATAAGAAATAATGTAATTACATAAAATACGGCATTTGTTTGCCAATAATATAAGTGTGCAAAGATTATGAGCTTAAGCGGAAACCTCAAAACAGTATCTTTCCCGGATATCCTTCAATTGTTGGTTACGGGAAAAAAGACCGGTATCTTACAGGTATCGACCGCCTCGCGCGAGAAAGAAATCTCATTCAAGAACGGCAATATTATTTACGCATCATCCATTAATTCGACCGAAGATTTACTCGGCAATCTTTTGTTAAAAAGAGGCAAGATTTCCAAGACAGATTTAGAAAAAGCTATTACCCTTCATAAACAGACCGGGCGTCAATTGGGGACGACTCTGGTTGATATGAATCTGTTCGACAAAAATGAAGTCCTCGAATGCCTCAAGATGCAAATTGAAGAGATTGTGTATAATCTCTTCAGCTGGGAGGACGGTGATTTTAAATTTATCGAGAATGCTTCGCCCGGCAATATGAGATTCCCGGTCGAATTAAATACCATGAATGTCATCATGGAGGGGACCCGTCGAATCGATGAATGGATGGAGATTCAAAAAGTCCTCCCGCCCGATAATGTAAAGATCAAATTGAATACCGCAGTACAGACGAAAAAGGAAGAGGTTCGTCTTTCTCTGGAAGAATTTAAAGTCCTGTCAATTATAAACGGTGAAAGAACCATGCCGGATCTGATTCAATCCTCGCCGATCGGAGAATTCGTTACCTACCGGGCTCTTTACGGTCTAATCAAAGGCGGTCTGGTGATATCCGGAGGCAAGGCCAGTATTGAGGAGCAGGAAGTTAACAATGAAGAGGAAGTGGTCCTGTCGATTTTATTTTCATTGTATAATAATTGTTTCTATAAAATAAGATCGAAGATTGAAATAATAGTCGGCGATCAAAATCCGATGTTTCAAAAATTTCTCGCTTCTTTCCGCAATGGTTTTCTGGTCCATTTTCCCGGCTTTGAAATGAATTCAAATTTGAAGCCGTCCTTCGACCGGTTTTATATGGAAATTTTAAAGATTCCGGATTCAGTAAGAATGCATACGGTTATGGCGGCTTTGGAGAATATGCTCAGCACCCAGCTGGAATATGTTTTTTATTTCCTCGGAAACGGCGTTTATCGCCAGATTTCAAATTCAGTCAAGAAAGAGATATCTGAACCATTAGCCTTAAAGCGTGAGTTGGTTAAAAGATTTAAAATAGATGAGAACCTGAATAATTCTGTCAAAAAAGCGGACAGAGTCGTCAGGTTAGTGAAAGGTGCATCATGATAAATAAAATAAAAATAAAAATACCGGTTTTGCTTTTCGCATGCTTACTGTTGGGTGATACGGCCTCGGCGGCCGTAGATGCTACGAAATTTTATAGCCCGACGGCAATTGTTCATGAGGCTTTATTATTATGTGCCATTATCTGTCTGGCCTGGTCAGCCAAGGTTTTATCTTTGGTTCGAGGCGGCTTGATGTCTAAGAGCTGGCAGATGTTCGTACTTGGATTTTGCTTTCTGGTTGGGGCTCAATTAATGGTTATTGTTGAACAGGCGCAGTTGGTTATTATTCCCGGCTATTTTGTCTCCGCGATTTATCTTTTAATGTCGATAACCTGGTTATTCGGCCTGTATCAATTGAGAAAGGTGTTAGGCTGATTTATTTAATTGACATAAGTATAAAAGGCGATTATAATTATGCGATTGATAAATTTAATAATATTTAATTCTATGGCTATCAGAAGGTTGCTGTCATAGTGGAGCGAATATATGGCTCAGTTAGCAGAAATTGAAGATAGAATAAATAAATGCAATAAGATTTTGGGAGAAAACCCCAATTCCCAAATCTTTGCCGCCTTGGCCGAGGCATACCGAAAAAAAGGCGATTTAGATAAAGCCTTTCGGGTTTGCCAAACCGGCCTGAAAATACATCCGGAGTATGGTTCGGCTCATCTTGTTATGGCTAAAATAAATCTTGATAAAGGCCTGTATGATTGGGCGCAAATGGAGATCGATAAGGTTATCGAGCTGGATGGAAACAGCCATGCAACTGATTTGATTGCGGCTGAAATATTTATCTATAAGGGTGAATTTGCCAAAGCGACCAGTTTATTAAATAAATTACATGTGGCCGATTCGATGAATCAGAATGTTATTAAACTTTTGGAATTGGCCAAAAAACTTCCTAATCAGGCTCCGGAAAAATCGAGTTCTCAGAAAAAAGCAGGTGTTGCGGTCCTTTCGACTCCGGAAATACTCGTAACCGAGCATGCACCGATTGATGTTTCGGATTCGGTCGCAGCCGCTAGCAATAATCCCAGGAAAGCCTCGATTTCATTATCTGAATTTATTGATGCGATAGCTGATATACCCTGTATTGAGGGCGTATTATTAATAGATCGCCAGGGCATGGTGGCCGAAAAGAGATGGAATCTTGATCGATCGCCCGATGAGTACGGGGCTTTTGCCAGGGAAATGGAAAAGGCGATTCAAGAGCAGGTTGAATTGGTGAATTTCGGCCAATATGAAAGTGTATTACTTGAGGCCCGAGATATGGTTATTACATTATTGCCCATCGAGGATTATTTGCTTTTAATTAGGGGCAGTTCCAAAGTTAATCTTGGTTCGATGAACCTAAAATTAAATGCCTATTTAAAAAAATTGGATATGAGTCTTTAAATATAGATAGGATAAAAAATGGCAACCAGTAATAAAGATATAATCCATGTTTTGGCCTTTTCAACGATACTAGTATTTGTTCCGTTATTTATTTTTCCCAATAAATTCGGGATGGGTCTGGCAACCAGTTCGCTTACATTCTCTATGTTTGAGATCATTTTTTACGGAATTGTTTTTTACTTTTTTAATTCCAGAGCCTCATTAATTCAACTGTTTGCCGGGGCCGGACTGACTTTCCTTTATCGCATTGTTATTGGAACTTTATTTGGCATGATTTTAGCTTTTTCATACGGAATGGATCTTTCGGTATCATTGACGCTCGGAGTATCGCGGTACCTTCCCGCGATTTTGATACAAATTTTAGTAGCGCCGTTTATAATGAAACCGTTTTTTGCAAGAATCGTTGATGAACCGTCAGCTCCCCGAAGAAGAATGTCACCTCCCAAGCCGGTTTCACAAGATCAGAATGAACCGGATCAGATGACCTTTCGTCCGAAAACGAGCGAATCGCCAAATTCTGCTCGCAGGCCCAGATCCAGATCGGCGATGCCGGAGATTGACACAACGAATGTTGCGGTTAATTATAATACAAACGGCTTTGAACGCGCGGTCAGATATATCGGAGAACATCATGCCGTATTGGTGGCGGCGGTTGTTGATCAGGAAGGCCTTCTGTTGGCCAGCTTTAGGCGCGAATTCGAAAACCCTGAATTCTGGTCGGCCTATTCACTGTTATTCCAGAAGGCCAATGATGATTTGTTGTCGAGAAGCGGCTGCGATTTTAAAGTGGAAAATATCGATTTGTCATTCGAAACAAATCGCTTAAGCATAGAACGGGTCGGTAATTTTAATTTATTGGTCCTTTCCAATAATGAAGAAGATGATCTTTTAAGGATCAGGTTAACGCAGGGGGCGGACATCGTCAGAAAATATAGTTCCGAACGCTATGGCAGGATTCTGTCGGCAGGCACGGAGGAGAAATATGTATCAAGTACTTGAAGAATTGAATAAGACAAGCGGGATAACCGGCTCAATGATAGTCGGTAAAGATGGTATTGTGATTGCCGCCGATTTGGACACTTCTCTTGAAGAAGAAGCGGTCGGTGCTTTGGCGGCATCAATAACCAGCAATATTCAGAAATCAATGGATCGACTTCAACAGTCACCTTTAGCTCAGGTAACGATTGAAGCCAACTCCGGAAAACTTTTCTTTTCTGATGCCGAAATCGGCCTTCTGGTTGTGACGGCGGAATCCGATGTCAATATCGGTCTGATTCGGCTGGAAATAAAGAATGCCATTAACAAGATTAATGTTAGTAAATGAGAACAATAGGTAGATATGGTTTCAATTAATTATGCTACGAGAGAAGTAACCTGTAAGATAGTGTACTATGGTCCGGGTCTTTCGGGGAAAACTACCAATCTGCTTTATATCCATGAAAAAGTCCCCTCGGACACAAAGGGGAAGATGATTTCATTGGCGACCGAAGCGGATCGGACTCTGTATTTTGATTTTCTTCCGATTAATATCGGCACGATCAGCGGATTTGCGGCCAAGTTCCAATTGTATACGGTTCCGGGACAGGTTTACTATAATGCCACCCGAAAATTGGTTCTGCGCGGCGCCGACGGATTAGTGTTTGTCGCCGACAGCCAGGCTGATAAGATGGATGAAAATATTGAGTCTCTTAACAATATGAAAGAGAATCTGGAAGAGTACGGCTATGACATTAATGACATGCCGATTTGCATCCAGTACAATAAAAGAGATCTCCCCGGCGCGCTTCCGGTTGACGAGTTGGAAGCCAAGCTGAATCCTTACGGGTGGAAGTCGTTTGAGGGGGTGGCCACCGACGGCGGCGGCGTCTTCGATACGCTCAAGATGATTATCAAACTCGTTTTAGACAAGGCTCGGAAGAGCCAATCCAGTTCCAAGCCGGCCCCGGCCCCAACCAAGCCGGCCAGTCCGGTCCCGGAGAGGACAGCGGCCCCCGCGGTTGAGGCTCCTCTCGGATTTACGACAACTTCGCAGGATACGACCTCTGGTGCGGCCCGGCCAGCTCCGGCTATGGTCGGCGGATTCGGCGGCGGTCACGATGGCTCGGCGCAGAAGCCCGCCCCTGATAGTGTCAATGGCCAAAGAATAGAGGCGAACGATCGGGATGAATACGAAGATAACGGTGATACTAATCGCGAGATTTATGCCACGCCGGATCAATCGATTTATGACAAGTCGGTTTTGAAGGACGACCATCAGCAGGCTCCCGAAATAGTCGGTAATGAGTACCAGTCTGAAATCAAACAACCTATTGAGCAATCGGGACAAACGATTCAGAAAGAAGAGGAAGCGTGGGGAAGTGAGCGTCCATTTCCCGGATCCACGGGTAAAATTGCACGCCGCGACGGACGGATTACGGTTTCCGATTTTCAATCCGGCGGGCAGGCAGGCGATTCGGTTAACGGAGAAGAAAATGTAACTAATACTAATAGAGAAACTGAATTAAACAGACCAATGATGGCTCCATCGGAACGGGTCAAAAAGAAAAAACGAGGTTTCTTTAAGCGTATGTTTGGGATTAAATAATTAAGGAGGTGAAGATTGTGAGTGATGACAATCTGATTATATATGAAGAGGACGTAGAAAAAGTCGACTCTGTTTTGGCTCGGATGTTAAAAGGAGCTGAGGCGAAATGTGCTCTGTTGGTAGATAAAGATGGACATCTGATAACCAGACAGGGTTTCACTCATTCTCTCGATACCACCGCCCTGGCGGCGCTACTGGCAGGCTCGTTTGCTTCGACAAAAGAGATAGCCAAATTGGTCGGTGAATCGGAGTTCTCGGTCTTGTTCCATCAAGGCAAAAAAGATCATATCCATATGTCGCTAGTGGGCGATCGTTCAATTATGGCGGTTATCTTCGATGATCGAACCACTATTGGCATGGTTCGGCTATATGCCCGTGAAACGGCATTGGAGCTTGCAAAGGTATTTGAAGCAATAAATATCCGGACATCCGGCGATCAAACGGGGTTATCGGATGAATTCGCCGCCTCGGCCGGCGATAAGTTGGATGATATCTTTCAAGACTGATATAGGAAGGGGGTAAACATAGGGTATCCCTGTGCGATATCGGAAATTTGTAACAGTAATGGATATGGAAAATGTCTTCTGAATTAGGCTCCATACTGGTTAAAGCTGGTAAGATTACTCAAGAGCAATTGACGAAGGCGCTGGAACTTGTTGAAAAACAAGAACTAAAGCTGGATGAGGCTTTGGTTGCAATCGGCGCCGTTATCAGCGTTGATGAAATAACCAGTTTTATCGGTAAACAACTTAATATGGGTACCATCAGGTTATCCGACGTTGAGTTGAATCCCGAAATAGTTAAACTTATACCGGTAGATATTGCCCGGAAGTTTAATGTTATCGCCGTATCCAAGCTTAGAAAAAATCTTATTGTTGCCATATCCGACCCCAATAATATATATGTTCTTGACGCCGTTAAATTTATAACCGGATGTTCAATTCAGCCGGTTATTTCACCTGAGAATGCCATTCAAAAGGCGATCGAGAATTATTATAAAGAAGAAGGTGCGTTTGATGAAGTCCTCCGCGGGCTGGAAGAGGAGGAAGGACTTGAGGTCGTCGATACGTCGGACGATATTCCTTCCATGGCTGACCTGGAATCAGCCATTCAGGATAAGCCTCTGGTCAAGCTGGTTGATTCGATGATTGCCGATGCTATCAGATCGGGTGCTTCCGATATTCATTTTGAATGTTATGAAAAGAGGATCCGAGTCCGTTTTCGTATTGACGGCGATCTTAAAGAAATGGCGCCCTTGCCGTTTAAATACCGGGCGGCTATTGTATCGCGCCTTAAGGTTATGTCGGATTTGGATATTTCCGAAAGAAGATTACCTCAGGACGGCCGTATTAAAGTGAAAATCGGCAGTCGGACGGTTGACCTTCGTGTTTCCGTTCTCCCGACAATCTTCGGCGAGAAGGTTGTTATGCGTATTTTGGATCCCAATGCTCTTATGGTCGATATGACCAAATTGGGATTTGAACCGGCTTCATTGAAGAGATTCGATGAAGCGATTCATTTACCCTACGGAATCATCCTGGTAACCGGACCGACTGGTTCTGGTAAAACGACAACGCTTTATTCCGCCCTTAAGCAGATAAACAAGACCGATATCAACATTATGACCGCTGAAGATCCGGTCGAGTTCAATTTCGACGGCATCAATCAGGTTCTGGTTAAATCGGCAATTGGCCTGACGTTTGCATCGGCCCTCAGATCATTCTTGCGGCAGGACCCCGATGTTATCATGGTTGGTGAAATTCGTGATAGTGAAACGGCTGAAATCGCTATCAGAGCGGCCTTAACCGGCCACCTTGTATTTTCAACACTTCATACCAATGATGCTCCGTCATCGATATTGAGACTGATAGATATGGGGATTCCCAATTATCTCGTGGCCGGTGCTACCCGGCTAATTATGGCCCAAAGAATGACCCGTAAAATGTGCCCTTCCTGCCGAGAAGAGTATCAATTGACGGAGGAAGAAATGGCCAATCTTTATGTTCCCGAAGAAATGTTGAAAAATTTAAAGGCGTTTAAGGCACCGGGATGTCCCGATTGCAACGAAACCGGGAAATCGGGCCGAACCGGTATATATGAAGTTATGCCTATTTCCGCACAAATAGAGCGCATGATTTTGGCCGGCGCGGCGGAAGACGACCTTCGCAACCAGGCCATTAAAGAGGGTATGTTGACCCTGAGAATGGCGGCTGTCAATAAAATGATCAATGGCACAATCTCTTATGACGAGGTTATTGCCATTACGTCTTAGGTTTGCTCGAATTATTTTTAATCCTTCAAAATTTATTACATTTCAATGACTTAAACAGATTGTTGAGGATTTTTGTCTTCAAGATTGCCGAATATTTACCGATAACAATAGTGATAATTGAAATCCAATAATACTGATTTTTCAGGAGTTACAAATGGTTGGTTTAAGAGAGCTTCTTGAAGAGATGGTAAAAATAGATGCCTCGGATCTCCATCTCACGGTTGGTTCACCTCCAGTCATTCGAGTTGACGGCAAATTAGTGAAAATGAATTATGATATGTTAACTCCGGAACATACAAAAAAGCTGGCTTATTCAATAATGAATGAAAAGCAACGGTTAAAATTCGAAACCGCTTCGGAACTGGACCTTTCTTTTGGTATTGAACAGATGAGCCGTTTTCGCTGTAACGTTTTTATGCAGCGCGGAAATGTTGCGGTTGCTTTGCGGCAGATTCCGTATCGGATAAGAACTTTCGAAGAATTGGGACTTCCCAAAGTAATTGCCGAAATGGCGAATCTTCCCCGCGGTTTGGTCCTGGTTACCGGTCCGACCGGATCCGGCAAATCAACGACATTAGCAGCGATTATTGATAAAATTAATAAGGAAAGGCCGTGTCATATTATCACGGTCGAGGATCCGATAGAATATCTTCATCGCCATCAAACCTCAATTGTCAATCAGCGCGAGGTTTACTCCGATACGCAATCATTCGCATCTGCTTTGAAATATGCTTTGCGTGAAGATCCCGACGTCGTTCTGGTGGGTGAAATGCGTGATTTGGAAACAATTGAGGCGGCTTTAAATATTTCCGAAACGGGCCATCTAGCCTTTGCAACGCTTCATACGAATTCAACCGCCGAGTCAATAAACAGAATTATAGATGCTTTCCCGACCAATCAGCAAGAGCAGGTCAGAGTCTCATTATCGTTTTCTCTGCAGGCCGTAATATCTCAATGTTTAATTCCTAAGATAGGCGGCGGGCGGTGCATGTCGCAGGAAGTTATGGTTTGCACTCCGGCCATCAGAGCCTTGGTTAGGGATGATAAGGTGCATCAAATTTACAGTATGATTCAATCGGGCCAGAAGTACGGAATGAAAACGATGAACCAGTCATTGTCCGAGCTCTTTAATAGCGGCAAAATCACTATCGGCGATGCCATGAGTTTTAGCTCCAATATGGCAGAATTGAATGAAATGTTAAGTCGAAATAAATCAGGAGTAATGGTCTAAGATCATTGAATGAAAGGTACTGACTATGCCAGTATTTGAATACAAAGGTAAGACTCTAGCGGGCAATCCGGTTCAGGGCGAATTGACCGCCAAAGACAGAAGCCAACTGGAGCGGATGCTCAGAAAAAATCGGATTATTATTTCATCCATTAGAAAGAAACCGGCACAATTGAATATTAAACTAGGAACCGGTATTAAGAAGGTGGAAGTCTCCCGATTTACACGACAATTCGCCACGATGATTGGAGCCGGTTTGCCAATGGTCCAATGTCTTGATATTTTGGGCACTCAGCTGGAAAATAAAGAGTTGAGAAAAATAATTCATAATATCAAGGAAACGGTCGAAGGCGGTTCGACGCTTTCCGAAGCCATGGCCAAGCATGAGAAAGTGTTTGATTATCTGTATACTAATATGGTAGAAGCCGGTGAAATGGGTGGAGCGCTTGATACGATTTTGGTTCGTCTGGCTATCTACCGAGAGAAGGCCGATGCCTTGATTCGCAAGGTTAAAGGGGCGATGGTTTATCCATCGATTGTATGCGTTGTTGCCATCGGCGTCACGATCGCGATGTTGACTTTTATTGTGCCAGTGTTTGCCAAGATGTTTGGCGATCTCGGTTCCGAGCTGCCTGGTCCGACTCTGGTAATTTTGAGTATTAGTAATTTTCTAAAGGCTTATTTCATGTATTTGACCGTTGGGTCTATAGTCGGATTGGTTGGATTCATTTATTGGGTCAAAACACCGGGCGGCAAAGGGATTTTCGATAAGTTTATGTTGAAAACCCCGATTTTTGGAAATTTAATCAGAAAATCAGCGGTAGCTCGTTTTACACGAACGCTGGGAACGCTATTGTCTTCGGGTGTTTCGATTATTGATGCCATGGAGATTACTGCGAAAACAGCCGGCAATACGGTTGTGTCCAATGCCATTAAAAAATCGGTCATGGCGATTGCTGAGGGTGATACGATTACGGGGCCACTAAAGGAATCAGGCGTTTTCCCGCCAATGGTAACTCAGATGATTTCTGTCGGTGAAAAAACCGGCGGTCTTGATGATATGTTATCTAAAATCGCCGATTTTTATGATGAAGAGGTCGATGAAGCCGTTTCGGCGCTGACTTCGATTATAGAACCAGTCATTATTGTTTTTATGGGTGTCGTTATCGGCGGTATTCTGATAGCGATGTACCTGCCTATGTTCGATATTATTGGAAAGATTTAAATAAGAGAATTTATGATTATGGGGCGTTCGCGAAAGCGAACGCCCTTTTGTTTAAATATGGATACCAGAAATTTATCAATTAAGGCCGGTT
>JBDRRI010000336.1:0-8270 GCA_043825815.1 Candidatus Zixiibacteriota bacterium | reverse complement strand
TAGCCAATAATTCGCCTATCCTGGCGCCGATTGGTGATAAATCGGTAACAGAAAATGTTGCCTTGAATTTTACAACTTCGGCAACTGACGTTGAATCGACTCCATCTATGACAAGTTCATTACTTCCAACTGGTGCAACCTATATAGATAATGGTAATGGCACCGGGACTTTCAATTGGACGCCGACCTTCCTTCAATCCGGCATATATAGTATAACCTTTTATGCAACTGATGATTCGGGGGACGTTATTAGCGAGGCTGTGCAGATCGATGTTATTGAGGCGGGTAACCAACCGCCGCTTTTAATATTACCGGCCATCGGCCCGACTGCGGAAAATATAAATATCAATTTCGATGCATATGCGACTGACGCCGAATCAATCCCCGTTATGACCTCCTCGACTCTCCCGACCGGGGCGTCGTATGTTGATAATGGCGACGGTACCGGGACTTTTGATTGGACGCCGACTTCCTTACAATCCGGAACTTATCAAGTGACTTTTTATGCCACCGATGATTCATCGAAAATAGACAGCAATAAAATTACATTTAATATTATTGACGCGGGCAATCAGTTGCCGATTCTGGCGGCAATCGGAGCTCAATCAACGACCGAAAATATTAATCTTAATTTTACGACCTCGGCGACGGATATTGAATCAACCCCGGATATGACAATTTCAACTCTCCCAAGCGGAGCGTCGTATGTTGACAATGGTGATGGAACGGGGACTTTCAATTGGACGCCGATGTACCCTTCGGCTGGTTCATATAATCTTACCTTTTATGCCACCGATGATTCCTTGGCGGTCGATAGTGAAATTGTCGTTATTACCGTTGATAGCGCCATATTGGATTATATAGTCATATCACCTAATACCATGAATATTAATCGGGGGGATACGGTTCAATTCAGCATCACCGGATTCGACGCTGACTCCAATCCGGCATATCCGGGAACCATCACCTGGAAAGCGTTAGGGAGATGCGGCACTATTAACAGTAGCGGTTTATACGTGGCGACAAATCCCGGTCGAAGTCTAGTAACCGCCGTTAGCAGCCTTAACGCAATTACTGACACTTCCGGCTATATTAATGTTGAAGAGTTATATTTAACTACCATATCGCTTGGTAATGAAGTAATCCGGCCCAATAATACTACGACACCTGTTATGGCACTTAGGATTGATAACTATTTTGACAGTTCGAAAACGATTAACGGCTTCACTTTTCGTGATTTGTCGCGGGGTTTGGGATCTTCGGCACAACTTTTATCAAATGTTGATTCACTCAGCCTTTATTATGATATTGATAATGATTCGATTCTTTCTCCGACCGATAGCCTCATTGTCACGGCGGAGTACAATGGCGGATCAATTCCTGTGACATTTTCAGGCATTGAAATCAATAGTTATACCGGAAAAACGTTTTTGGTCGGCGTGGATGCGGCCGATTTTCCGCGTGATGGCGATACTCTCGATCTGTTTATTATTCCTGCTTCCGATATTTCAGTTCTTGATGGTTCAATTGTTACCGGTCCTGATACCGCCAATTCTTATGGGTACGTAATATTTGACGGCATGGTTTCAGAGCAATTAAATCTAATAAGTTCGGGAATAGCCGAAGCGTCTCCAGGGGATTCAATCTATAATTTGATGATTGTTGATATTCCCCGAAACGGTTATCAAGAAGATACTCTGCGTATTTTAAATATTTCTAATAGTGGTACCGCCGGGAACAATTGTTTTGATTCATTGATGCTTTTTGCGGACAACGGAGATTTAATCTGTGATTATTCCGATGACAATTATTTCGGCAAATTATCATTCACTGGCAATCAATGGACATTGAGTGGTCTTAATATTCCACTTCCGGAAGTGCAAAACCGTTTTTATGTGGGCGCAGATATCTCATCCTATCCTATCAACGGTGCCGTAATATCACTGGGGATACCTTTAATGGGCATCGAGGTTAGTTCTCAAAATGATGGTCCTGTGGATATCGGCATTCCGGCCATTGACACGGTCTCGATTGTCACCAGCGAGTCGATTGTTGTCGAACCTTTAGTCATATCATCGAGAACACTGATACCGGGTACATTTTCCGATGTATTGACATCATTTAAAATCACGAATGCCTATAATAGTAATATAGCCATAGATAGCATCTTATTAACCATGCATCAATTAAATGTTGATATTGATCTTGTTGATCAATCGCAATTAGATGGTCAGATAGATTCGGTATATCTTTATATGAAAAAGGATTCAGATTACGGCCGAATCAACGCAAGCGATTCGCTTATCTATTCCGGCGTATTAAGTGATGGTCAGCTTATAATCGATTTTAACGGTATAACAATCGGTTCCGGCGGCGTATCGAAAGTATTTGCAGTCGCGGCGTCAATGAATCTATATAATTGTAAGAATGGCAATACGATTAATTTTGGAATTGATCATTCGACCGATATTTATTGTGATGCGGCGATAATTAACGGCTCGTTCCCCCTTGCTAATTACAATAATCATTCGATTGATATATTCCCATTGGCAAGCGTGAATATAAATAATATATCGGGTACCTTACTATTTGGAGGACAAACGAATCGACCCATTTTGGACATAGAAATTCCTCGAAATGGTTATGCCAATGATATTCTTCAGCAGATTCAAATGGAAAACAAAGGCACTCTTGAAGAGTCGGCGGTTCTTTCCGCGGTCAAACTTTGGGCCGACAAAACGGATAACGGATATTCCGATGACGATCAGCTTATTGCTGAATTCTCCCAGATTGGAAATCTTTGGTACGCGTCAGAGATCGACCATAGCCTGGCAAATCAAAATAATCGTCTGATTATTACGGTGAGCATTTTAAATGTTCAGTTTGAGGGCGGCACCCTTAATTTTGAAATTCCAACCGGCGGCATAAAATATCAATCCGGAACCGATGGCCCCGATGACCTGGTGCTTAAAAATCCGGAGGCCCATCTTATTTTTCCATCGAATCGGATAACCGTGGTATCATTGCCAACAGCCTCAAAAAATATATATCCGGCAAGTTCCGGTAATCTGGCCGTGACATTTGCCCTTTATAACGGATATATTGATAGAGCACAGACGCTTACGGCGATAAACCTAACCAATAATTCGCATACGACAGGCAGCCAGCAATTTGTTGATTATGAAATGGGACAGGTTTCTTTATATATGGATTCCAATGGAGATAGAATCTTTAATGATGATAGGCTTTTATCATCGGGCAGATTCCTAAATGGCCAATTGCAATTAAACGGTCTTGAATCGGTTTTAAATCCGGAGGAATTGACCTATTTCTTCGCAATTATTGATATTCCATCAGGAGTTAAAGACTCCGATAGTCTGTCTATTTTGATTGAAGATCCTTCAGATTTGACTTTTGCCAGCCAGGTTAATATTAATGGCGACCTGCCGGCTGGGACCGGCGGTTATCTTGTTATCGACGGTTCGGTTACCGGACAGTATCGATTAATTGATTTGCCGCCAAGAACGATTAGTCCGGGCGATACTTCGGTTAGTCTAATCTCGTTCTATCCCGCCTATAATGGATTTTTGGCCGATACGCTAACCGAAATTTCGATTGGCAATGACGGCGATGCCGATGCCTCGGATATTATTTCTTTGGAACTATGGCAGGATACTAACAAAGATTCAGTCTGGCAGTCCACGGATTTGCTACTTAATATATTTTCATTTGAAAACCCTCAATGGAAAATATCAGACTTGAATTTGGAAATTGATTCGCTATCTCCTCCGCTGATTATTATTGCCGATATATCTCCCACAGCCCAGGCGAATAAAACCTTTCAGGTTTATGTGCCGGAAAATGGCTGCGAGTTTCATTCAACCAATGACGGCCCCATTAATGACCGGTTAATTTCAAAAAACAGATATATTGTATCAAGTTCCGGCTTACGAATAGACTATCAGTCTTTGGCTCAAACATATTCAGTGGGACAGACAATAGATTTGAGAATGTCTGTGACCAATCGGGCTGATTCTATTATTAATAATGTATTTGGTGAAATTGTAAGTATTAGTCATCCTTCAATTGTGACCAGTTCGGGCGGATATTATGGTCCGGTATCGCTCAATCCCGATGAATCAATTGATTTCGATTTCGAATATATTGCTGATTCAGCAGGATCAGTCTGCTGGCAGCTTCAAGCCATCGCCGGCGATATCTTTGATTCCTCGGTCGTGATTGAAACCGATACTATCCAGATTCAAAACTCCCCCGACCAGTTAAGCACACAATTAATCAATTCCGTTCCAGCTTCGGTTGTCCGCGGTCAGATAAATATTTTCCCGGTCGGTTTGACCATTAATCATCCCAATACGGACATTTCTGTCGCTTCACTAAGACTGGATAGTCTTAGATTAAAAGTCACCAATGGGCTGGGAGTCGAAATTCCGGCTAACTCTGTTTTTTCCAGGATGGTTTTAACCTCGGAATATAACAACCTTGCCATTCTGAATGATGTGCCCGAGGAATCCGAGATACTATATGAATTTAATAATCCGGTGGTCATCGCTCCCGGCAAGCGTCAGACTTTTACCCTATTAGTAGATATTGACAGCCTTGCCACAGCTGATAATTTTTCGCTTAGCTTCGAATCTGTCAATTCCATTCCGGTGGTTGACAATAATACCGGCCAATTAATCGGTTTTAATCCGGGGCAAGTATTCCCGATGGAAACAGATATTTGCCGCATCGATAATGCCTCCCATAGCATGGTAATTGCGTATGAAATATCCCATACCGGCTATGTCAATTTTGGCCAGGAAGATTTTGATCTGATTCATTTGCAATTACGGCATCCCGAAACAACCGGAAGTTCTTCGATACAATTGACCGGACTATCGCTTCAGTTCATTGACAGTCTTGGTGAAGGATTTATCGCTTCTCAGTTATTCGATGAAATTAAAATGGCTCGTGAACAATTGATTGTCGGAACTTTAACGGGCAATGATCTTAATCAATCTAATATTTTATTTACGCTTAATTCTCCAATAACATTAAATGCCGGTGAACGCGATTCCTTAAGAGTCTTGGTGACCTTAAGTAATGAATCTGTTTATGGAAAATTCGGATTGAAAATTATAGATAGTACCAGTTTCTATGTTCGCGATTTAAGTTCGGGGTCATCACTGATTACAGAAACCGACACAACTCTTTCAACCGAAGCGGTTTTCCCGATTTTGTCCGGTCTGGTTGAGATAAAACAGCCGGCAATTGCAGCCGATATATGTATCGATTCCGATCTCCCGGTTTCTCTGGCAGGCGGTGCTGATGCCGTCTCACTTATAAATTTGAATTTCAAATATCCGGTGACCGGAGAAAGCAATGCCCCCGTCTATTTGAAAAACGCATTAGTCGCGGTGATTGATTCTTTGCAGAGCCCTCTTAATCCCGATCAGCTTTTTGATCGAATTGGATTCTCTGTTAATGGAGGGACGGTAAGCTACCAATCGTTTATTCCGTTATTGGCCGGTTTGACTCAATTTAATTTCGGTTCAGGTAATGGCTTATTGCTAAATCAAGGAGATAGCCTAACCGTTACACTTGTTGCTGATATTGAATCTGATGCGCCATACGACCACTTTATGATAAGTGTAAGCGGTGGTAATGCAATTATTCTTTCCGATGTTATAGATTCAACCAATAATCCAGGTGTTGAAGTATCGGTAGGATGCGGAAGTATGTTTCCATATGTATCGCCCGTGGCTCAGATATATCTTCCTGCCGGACGGCCGGGTCTGACGACTATCTCAAATTCAGTTTTATTAGCCTATCCGGGACAGTCATCTATTAAGATATTTGAGGGGATTTGGTCATATTATGGAAGTTCTTTACAGGGAGATGTAGTTTTGCATAACTTGATTGGCCAATGCCTACAAAGGACGCCCACGGGATTATCACCAATATCTGCCGATCTGATATTTGATACGATTTCGTTTGAATTCGATAATGAGTTACTGACCATGGACACGATTTATGAAGGCGACACGATTGCTCTGAATCTTGAATATGGGGCAGAGATTCCCAGTGGCTTTACAGCCGATTTTGATCTCGTCTGCAAAATAAAAGATAACGCCCCTTTGGGTAATTATATAATTCGCTTTAACGATTCGACTTTTATGAATTTAACTGATAAAAATATCGGTACCGGAATTTATCCAGTTCTGAATAATGGCTCATATCCAATATATTCGCGCGAATTGTCATTAGCGACCTGCGGTCTGGAAGAGTCGTTTACGAACTATCCGAATCCATTCAATCCCGCTGATGACGGCTATACGACCATTGGTTTTATATTAATTGAGCCGGCCAATATAGATATAGAGCTATTTACAATTACCGGAGATAAAGTCTCCGATCTGGTTTCCAATGACTACCGCGTTTCCGGGGAGCATCAAACAGATTTATGGAGCGGTTTGAATGATGCCGGACAAAAAGTTATATCGGGGACTTATTTTTGTCGGATAACGGCTCGATATGTATCGGGCGAAACCGAAGAATTTACAAGAAAGATAACCGTAATCCGATGATGAAAAATATTATTATCATATTGGCCTTAATACTTATGGCCTATCCCGCAATGGCTGCTAATGATGGCGGAACGGTGTCGCCTTTCAGTCTTGGCGCCGGGGCCCGGGAATTATCCATGGGAGGAACCGGACAGGCAATTTGCGATATGACGACAGCGGCTTATTGGAATCCGGCGCAACTGGTCTTCGCCCAGTATCTGGAATTGGGTTTGTTTCATGGTTACCTGTTTGATAATACGGCCGCCTATCAATATCTGGGCGCGGTTGTTCCGACCCTTGATTACGGCAATTTTGCTTTTGGTGTTTTCCGCCTCGGTATTTCCGATATTGAACGAAGAGACGAAAATAATATTATGCTATATGATTATACTGATAATAGACAAGCTTATTATCTTGCTTATGCTCGTCAGATATCCGGTTTCGATATGGGGTTGGGCATTTATCTGGAGCAACACTCAATTGATAATTTAAGTGCGACCTCATCGCCCGGCGTAAATTATGCCATTAGCAAACAATTTCGATTCTTCGGTGATTTTTGGAAAACCGTCACTCTTAACCTGGTTGGTCGCAATCTGGTTCAACCGTCAATGAAATTAGTAAATGAAAAAATATCTTATCCGACTGAAATAGGCTTTGGTTTGAATCTTAAAATTCATCCGTTTGAAGGGTTGGATCACTCGGCCTTGATAACCATGGGTTTAAACAAGGCATCTCAGGTAAGTGGCGAGCCGGGAATCGGATTGGAATATTCATTTAATGATATTTTATATTTCCGCAGTGGGTTTGAAGACAATCATTTTACATTTGGAACTGGTTTGGGTTATGGTGGCGTTAAATTCGATTACGCCATGATTGAACGAGAGTTGGGTTATCTGCATATGTTTACTCTTACGACCAGTTTTGGGCAATCGCGGGAGGATAAATACCGTAATCGAGCACATAAGCGAGAAGAAGATTTTAATAAACTGATGGCTAATCGCCTGATTTCTCAAAATCAAGTGATGGTGGAAAAATTAATTATTGACGGAAACGAATTGTTGGATAAGGGTGATCTTCCCGCGGCCGGAAATAATTTCGACAGGGCTCTTTTCCTGGCTCGAAGCAGCGGTTTTGATACAACTGAAGTATATCAATTGTCTGTCAGCACATCCTTACGCCTGGATGAGGTCAATCGCAAGCAGCGTTATGGGAAGTATCTGGATTTGGCTCAAACGAGATATGATAATGGAGATCTTTGGGGGGCTCGACATTTTATCGGTATGGCCTTGGCTGAAATACCTAATTCCAATGAAGCACTGAAATTGTCAGACCAGGTTGAGGCGGAAATTAGAAATTCATATACGCGCGAAGAAACGATTCAGCGGCGATTATGGCAGATTGATTCATTGATTAGCTATGGGCTTTTTGAGGAAGCATCCATGTCCATTTCGGAATTGCGGCAAATTGAGCCTGAAAATCCATTGGTGCAACAGGCTTATCGTAAAGTTCGTTTTGAAAAATGGTTTAAGATAATCGGCGAAGAATATGCGCTTGGGAATTATGCCAAGGTTCAGATGGCTTTGGATTCGGCATTGGCCATATTCCCTGGTCATCATCAATGCCTGAGTATACAACAACAATTGGCCCAAGATATTAAAAATAGCAAAGCGGAACCTATTATATTGACTTCTAAAGAAAAGGATG
>JBDRRI010000335.1:0-2096 GCA_043825815.1 Candidatus Zixiibacteriota bacterium | reverse complement strand
AGGTCTGTCCGGTCATCGAATATATTGTTTTCCAGCCGGCGAGTAAGAAATCGGTGTTAAGATTGAGGTACCAGGCCAAACTGTCCCATGACGCAGCCAATTCATTGTGAACCGAATCATCATCAATCCAGAATAGAGGATTGTACTGCCCGGCGGTTGAGCGGGTCAGATAATCGCCCTCATCAACTTTTTTTAGACCAAAAGTGAAAGTATCCAGTATGGCCGAATAAAAAGTTGATTGTTGCGCCTCCGTTGGGAATCCATCGACATCCTGGGTTTCATCGACAAGAAGTATACCGAGATCGAAGGTGGCCGGGATGGCGGAATAGGTTTCCGTTGCAGCAGATTCATTCATATCATTATCAACCGCATAAATTCTATAATTATTAACGGTATGGCTAACAGCCTCATTGTCGATATAATACACCTCATTGAGATTATCAACAATAACTGTCCAATCCGGTTCGGTTGTCGCTTTTCGCATAACCTTATAATGGCTGAAATCAATTTCGGAATTTGCGGTCCAACTCAATTTCACCGAATTAATTTCCGGCTCGACCACAAAGTTTTCCGGCGTCCTCGGCGTACTGTAAGGAATCATTGAGTTTACATAGACCGCAATCGGCCCTTCACCTATCTGAGGCTGGCCAATAACCGCGGCATAATATTCAACACCTTCCGTTAATCCCTGAATATCATAATAACATTCTAAAGCCGGTACATCCGCCGTATCGCTTAAATTATACTCCGAGGTTCCGTACACAATCTGGTAATTCCAATCTGTGAAACAACTGTCCCAACTCATCCGAAGGGCATCACCCGTTCCCATATCGGCCAATTCTGATTCAATCGGATCCGCGGCGGCATCAATAATGGGGACTGAAACAACGCCGATTCTGGTAATATTATACATTAAATCAAAACTTATATTCCAGGAAGCGTCAAGCGTTGTATGCATTTCAGCAAAATAGTCGTGTTCATGCAAACCAACAGTCTGAAACCCATAATCGTCGAATGAACGATCATCAGACGACATGGGTGTACTGGATGTTTCAAAGGGCATTCCATCGAGTCTGGCATTGGCATCTTTAAAAACCTGCCCAAATCCTTTTTGCCGGATATGCGTGACTCTAAAATCAAGCGGCGCCTGATTTTCATACGAAATGACATCAAAGTTGAGCATGAAATAGATTTTCTCATTATTCTCGTACATTTGATTGGCAATATACTCGGATCCCCAAAGTCCTTCCTCTTCGGCTCCGAAGGCGACAAACATAATCGATCGTTGAAAATCGATATCTTTGTATAGGCGAGCCAACTCTAACACGGCTGAGATTCCAGAAGCATTATCGTCGGCACCTGGAGCGGGAGCATTGACATCATAAGAACATCCCCATGTAAACGAATCATAGTGAGCCCCAATAATAATCCACTCATTTGGCTTGGTGGTTCCCTCTTTAACACAAACCACATTGTAGGCGGGAACATTAATCACATTGAATCCTTCCCGAGTAGCCAAAAAAGTCTGATAGAAAACATCGGAATAGCCATAACTATAAAATTTTTGCCGAATCCAATCACGGGCCAGCAGGCATGAATCGGATTTTACAAATCGAGTATAAAAGGCTTCCAAACGAGTATCGGAATTGTACAATGAATCATATTCAATTAGACTGGCGAGAGTGTCGAACGCATAAGAATCAAGAGCAGGCAACGCGGCCATCGGCTGATAATAGAAAAACGGAGTTTCCCGTCCGACCAGAAGGCGCGGCATATAACCTTCACGGGCTAGAACTCCAAGTGAATTTTTTTCCAGCAAAGCTATACAGCTATTGGCCGTTTCATATAGTGAATTAATATTAATGGCCGAAGTTCTCAGGCGATGGTCTTCCTTCAGGACAAGATAAGTTTCATCTAAACGGCAATTCGACTGCAGTAATTGGACTCTAACCCCGGCCTTTTTTAGGACACCGGACTGATTATTATCGAGATCGACAATAAACATGCCGTCAATAGTACCTCGGGCATGACTGACTATTGATTTGACAATATCCAAATCTTTCTGACTAGTAATTTCTAAAAGACATAGGTCACGG
>JBDRRI010000334.1:0-5655 GCA_043825815.1 Candidatus Zixiibacteriota bacterium | reverse complement strand
TCCATCGAGAAGGAGGGCCTGACCGTTGTTTATAGAATTTAACATTTCTTCGGTAAGGATTTTGGAAAAGGAGGAAAAACTCAAAGCCAATAGAATGGTCAACGATGCAACTGCAATTTTTTTTATGTAATAAAGCCCGCTCATTTTTCACTTGATATATTAAAGCGGGCGGTATGGCAACAAATTTTTTAGATAGTCCTAAAAGAACTGACGACCGGTTCGAGGTTGAGGCTATTGTTTTTGGAGATGGCGATAATTATGGCATCACCCTCGATTTTATAAATCATATTGCATCTTTTGCAGGTATGCTGGTATAAGGTCATCCCGTCGATTTCAATTTCCTCAAAGTCCGGCAGATTTACCTCATCGGCTTTGCCTATTAGAATCGAAACATAATTGTTTTCATACATCAGACGGATATGCGACAAATGGACATCTTTGATGGCGCAACTGCAGACATCCAGCATCGAATAGTCATCCATTTTATCATCAAAGACCAGATGAAGACCATTAACGATGAAATCAGTTTCTTTCGACATATCAATGGCCGAGGCGAATATCACACCATTATCTATGTCGCTATTAAAATGAACATACTCGTACGGCTCAATGGCGGTTTTGTGGCGGTAATATTTGCCGAAGGAGAAAAAGGAAATGACACAAATTAAAACTGCGGCGGCGGTGGCTAACATAACCGGTTTGAACCGAAAGCTTTTTTCGAGGCTACTATTTGCCTCATTATCGATTTTATCGATTTGCGAGAGGATGCTGATTTTTAAAATATCGTTAGTTTCCGGTGTCGAGGCCTTGTCCGTCACGAAATGTTTGAACATCTGTTCAAACTGGTATTTGGTCATACATTTTTCGCACGCCTCGATATGTTCCTTGACTTTGGCGGTATCAGCCTGAGTGGCTTCGTTGTCAATAACTTCGTATAGCTTGGAGAGGAGATCTTTGCAACTCATCAGGAGGTTTCCTTGGCAAATCCATTTCTTACGGCATATTGCCATAATGATTTCTGTAATAGTTTACGGCCTCGATGGAGCCTTGATTTTACCGTTCCAATATTCAGGTCGACGATATCGGCGATTTCCTGATAACTGAATCCTTCAATAAACGATAACATAATAACCAATCTAAAATCTTCGGGAAGTTCCTCAATCGCCGCTTTGACATCCTCTTCAAAAACCTTATTCAGGAAACTCGTTTCGGGGTCTTTCTGGTCATCATTGGCCGACAACGTTCCAAAAATAAAATCATCATCGACCTCTTCCAAATCAACCGTTTGCGGTTTCCAGGCTTTGGAGCGATAATTGTTGATAAAGATGTTGGTCATTATCCTAAATAACCATGCGCGACAATTCGTTCCTTCCTCGAACTTGTCCCAGAAACGGTAGGCTTTTAAGAATGTTTCCTGAACAAGATCGTTGGCGTCTCCATCATTTTTTGTCATCCGAAGCGCCGTTCGGAAAAGAGCATCAAGGTGAATCAGCGCCTCTTTTTCAAATCTTTCTTTTTTGCCGTTATCCGACATCCTGTTTCCCGTATTGAACGATTCGAACAAGATTGCCGGATATTTGGGCTCGTATAAAAGATAACAAAATGTCAGGCAACCTTGTTCCCAATTTTAATCATGACCTATTAATTAAATATTCCCGGCCTATTACGTATATATGCGTATTCTTATAACAGACCCTCATAGTATTAATTTAACAACAAAAAAATGATGTAGCAAGGAAAAAGCAAGGCTACCAATTAACCTATTTCCTAACGAAATGAAATTTATTTGGCCCGCCTGACCGATAAATGCAAAAATTTATAGATATTGCGGTTTGGATAAAATATATTTAAATCATTGATGAAAACTGCCGAAATAATAATAGTATGAGAAAAACAGCCTTTTATATAATTGCCGTCCTGGGAGCCATCGTGTTTCTCAATTACGGATGCAATTCGAATCTTAGTCCCAATGAATCAATCGGGCTGTATTCAATGTTTGGAGGATATGTTAAAAATCTCGATAATGATACCAATATTGTTGCGGTGACAACTCTTCGGAATGGAGAACCGTATTCAACTGTTGATTTTACGGTGTTCAATACTCTATTAGTCTACGACAATTCCGATTCGGTTTATTCAGCTACGGTTGATTCGGCCTCATTGGGGACATATTATATTTATGCCAGCGATACCGCAACCGGTCTTGAAGATTCGGTATTATTCTCTGTGCCGCAAAATATTGCTGCTCCGACGACGTCCTTGCCCGATGGCAATGAAAACCCGGGAGGAGCTACGGTTCAAATTCAATGGCTCGCCTCAAATGGCGCCGACGGTTATGCGGTCGCGGTTGTTCTGGCAGATTCGCTCTATACCGACTATGGCTTTGCCGAATTCGTTCCCGCAATCAATACGATTTATACTATTCCGTTGGAGGCATTTCGTCCCTCCGGCGGCCTTGATCCGGATACCGGCTGGTATAATGTCTATGTTTACAGCTATACCGGCTCGCCCCGGACCGATTTAAATCTTCCTTATGCGCTTCCGGCGGGATTGGATGTCAATTTTAATCGAACCCATTTGATCGGCTCTTTTGGTTCGGTTGTGGTCAGCCCGAAAACCGCCATTCATGCCGTTCTAAGCAAATAATTTTCTTTACAACTCAATAAGAAATCGCCCATATTGTCCTTATGAATAATAAGGCGAACAAAGACTTAATTAATCTATTAAATAATCTCGAGACTGAAAAAACCAACCCGGAGACGGTAAATATCGACACATTATCATCATTAGAAATTACTCAAAAAATTAATGCCGAGGATAAGAAGGTGGCCGGAATCGTGGAAAAGGCTCTGCCCCAAATAGCCCGCGCCGCCGAAATTGTCGCAGAAACGCTTAGAAATGGGGGGCGGCTGGTCTATATCGGAGCGGGGACTTCGGGCCGTCTCGGGGTTCTGGATGCCTCGGAATGCCCGCCCACGTTCGGGACCGATCCGAAGCAGATAGTCGGGCTGATATCGGGCGGCTATGAAACGCTGGTTCTTTCGCGAGAAGGGGTAGAGGATAGAGCCGAAGAGGCGGTTAAAGATCTTAAAAGAATAGATTTTTCACCTAAAGATTTTCTGGTCGGTATTGCGGCTTCGGTTCGAACGCCGTATACAATTGCGGGACTTGAATATGCCATTTCTGTAGGAGCTCGGACAGCCTTTATCGTTTGTAATAAGGCCGGTTTCCTGACGATTACCCCGCCTATTATTATTGAATTGCCGGTCGGCCCGGAGGTTATCACCGGCTCAACCCGGATGAAATCGGGAACGGCTCAGAAGATGGTGCTCAATATGATAACCACGACGGCGATGATTTTATTGGGGAAAACTTATGGCAATCTGATGGTCGATTTAAGGGCAACCTCGGAGAAACTAACGGCCCGATCGAAGAAAATTCTAATCGACCTTTTAAATATAGACTATGATGTCGCTGATAAGTTGTTGAAAGAGGCTGGCGGCTCGGTTAAAATTGCTATGGCTATGTATTTGTTGAAGATAGATAAGGATACGGCTATCGCAAGACTTAGTTCGGCGGACGGTTTTTTAAACAAAATTTTGCTTAAAAAATAAAAAATCAGTGAAATTAAGCCGGTAAGCAATTTCCACGCCGTTTATTCATTATATATATCTATCATATTGTAAGACAATTAGATACATCAATTAAAACTTTCCTGTCAGATTAAAAATTTTTTTAAAAATGTAATTTAAAGATTGCTTTTGTTTTTATAAATTAATATTTATCACATAAATTTACGGAGAAAAAACGTAAACTAACATATATATAGACGTTGTAAACTTGAAAACGAGCCCGGCGCAAGACCGGTCCTGCTTTAACATGGAGGTGATAGCATGAAATAATATCTTGGTTTCGCATTGGGGACTTTTTTTTATGGTGCGGAATCATCAATGTTATTTTAAGAAACAGACAATTTAACTTTGGTAATTTAGTTAACGATTAATTAAATAAAATTAAGTGGGAAATGTTATGAAAAAAATATTGATAACTTTTTGCGTGTTAGCCTTTATGGCCTCGATGGCTCAGGCCACCGAATCCCGTCTCGAATCAATGGGCATGGGCAATTTTTGGGTCGACGGCTATTATTATAATAGCTATAATTCTATTATAAAAGACGATGCCAATATTGGCTTGTATCCATCGACCATAAATTATTATCCGAACATATTCTGGGGCGAAGTGCAATATAATGATGCTATTGAATGGTCAACGAAATCATGGTGGGGAAATAATGATTATTTCTACAAAGCCGGTGCCTTGTTCCAGATTGGTGAAGATAACCCGTGGGTTTTAGGTGCGCATTTTTCAACCGTACCTTATGGCTCATATTATTTTGATTTAGACAATTATGATGATTGGACTGGCGGAACTAACCATAAACTGAATCTGTATTATGGCCGTAATTTGTCCGATATGCCGTTCGGATTTACATTTGGATATTATAACTCAAGTTATGATATGACTGAAAACGACGATTCGTCGTATTACTATGGTTACAACTATGAATATAAGTTCAACCGGATGGAATTCGGTTTTGGCCTTTCACCGATGGAAGGCAAGCTTGATTTGGCTTTAGGTTTCGGTCTTGACAGCTGGACCGATAAACATTGGGATGATTCCTACAGCGATGGCGCCGGCGGTTACGATAGTGGCCTGGTTGAACAGACCAAGCCGGATGGCAATTTTGATTTCTCATTCCGCGGTCGTTATTGGATGGATCCCAATGGCAAATTCCAGCATGTACCTCATGTCACTTTTATGTCAAGTAAGCGCGGAGAAGAATATTACACCGATTATACTAGAACCGGTGAAACCTATGCCGCCTGGCAGTTATATTATACTTATAAATACACGGAAACCATTTTTGATTTTGGATGGGGTGTCAATTATGATGCTTCCGAAGATGTCCTGGTAGCGGCCGATTTCGGTATAGCTCTGGGTTCCATGAAATGGGAAACGGATTATGCCGATACAAGCAATACCGATTCCGAATATAAAGAAAAAATGAATGCGATGCCATATTTCCGCATGGGTCTTGATGCCAAGATATTTAAATGGTTAGATTTCCGGGCTGGTGTAATGTCAATGTGGAATGGTTATAAGGAAGAGGAAAGCTATACCGATACCGACGATCCGACTGACTACGATGCCTATGATTACGAATATAATGAAAAATTTTCAACCACTACTACCTTCCTCGGAGTCGGAATGCACTGGGGTGATCTGGAAATCGACGCCGTAATGGATCCGGAATTTCTGCTTAATGGTCCGGATTTTATAGGTGGTGGAACCCCCGATTATTACTATTACAAAGATGGCGAAAAGGCCCCCGGCAGTCCCTACTACCATCTTTTCACCAAGGTTTCTCTGAAATACAGCTTCTAATTTGAATTCATAAATTAGATTCTGATAGATACAAGGTCCGGCCCTCGCCGGACCTTTTTTTATATTTATATCGCTTGTTCCGTTTTTAATGCCAACACCCCGATTCGTATAAAACCACGACTAATATCACTTATTTAAACAAAATCTTGATTTTACAGTCATAATTGTATATAAATGTAGTAGATCGGTTCAATCAGCCATAAGATTGGA
>JBDRRI010000333.1:0-8494 GCA_043825815.1 Candidatus Zixiibacteriota bacterium | reverse complement strand
ATTATAGGGATTTACAAATAGAAAAATAATAATGAATTTACCATCCATTCTTCAAAGGGAAAACTGTCTTAGATATAAGATCGCTCCTGTGTTAGACAATGATAAGATTGATAAGATTTTGGTTTGCCATGATACCGATCTGAATATTTTAAGCGTAGTTAGTTTTCAGTTAGAACATAATATATCATATGAAACGGTTTCTCCAAATGAACTCAATTCATATCTTGAACAACAATCAGACGAAACAAAAGACGATATGCAAACAGATAAAACGATTGAGAATGAACCGGAATTTATAGATGATTCTATTATTGAATTAATCGACAGTATTATAAGCGATGGTATCAGATTAAGGGCCTCGGATATTCATTTGGAACCATTCGAAAAGAAAATGGATGTCAGATATCGTATCGACGGTGTCCTTCAATCACGAAAAACGATTGAGCGATCTGAAATACCGGCGGTAATTTCCCGAGTTAAGATAATGTCTGGTCTTGATATTGCCGAAAAAAGGCGCCCGCAGGATGGTCGGATTCGCTTTGAATATAAGACTCGAACAATAGACTTAAGGGTCTCGGTTTTACCGACTGATTTTGGCGAGAAAATAGTCCTTCGAATATTAGATAAATCGGAGTTAAATTTAGATTTGAATTATTTAGGATTTGAAAAGTCCGATTTATCTCTTTTTAAAAGCAAAATAAAGCTACCTAATGGAGTTATCCTCATAACCGGTCCGACCGGATCAGGTAAAACGACAACATTGTATGCCACTTTAAATCATATTAAATCACCCGAACTTAATATTACTACCATTGAAGATCCGATCGAATACAACCTGGAGGGTATTAATCAGACGCAAATCAAACCACAGATCAATCTGACCTTTGCCAGTTCACTCCGGGCGATTTTAAGACAGGATCCGAATATCATTATGGTCGGTGAGATCAGAGATAATGAGACGCTTGAAAACGCTCTTCGGGCGGCTTTGACGGGTCATCTGGTATTTTCAACAATTCATACGAATGACGCTATATCGACAATAACTCGTCTTGTCGATTTAGGTGCGGAAGAATATCTATTACGATCAGCTCTCAAATTAATTGTAGCTCAACGTCTGGTTAGGAAAATCTGCCCCAAGTGTAAATCTCAAGGCGATAATGAATCTGAGAAAGCCGCGTTAAAAGCCTTAAATGTGACAGATTATTTTGGTTTTAGTTTCGGTGCGGGATGTGAGTTTTGTCACAATACCGGGTATTCCGGACGGACGGCAATATATGAGATGTTACCGATCGATGAAAGTAATTCCGGAAAGGTTTTATCCGATCAATTGACCAGTAATTCATCACAATTATATAAAGAACTCGGGGTATTTACCCTAAGACAAAAGGGGATCGAGCTAATTAAAGAGGGAATCACGACGCCATCAGAAGTATTAAGAGAAACGGGATAGGGACACATTATGATAAAAGTATTAAAATATTGGGTATTTCTGTTGGTCATCCTGTTATTTATAGGTGCATCGGCTCAAATCGCTGAAAATACTGACAGCACCGATATAATTGAGCCGGAGGAAAGCCATGTCATACTGGCATCCGATAGCACCGCCCTAATAACGCCGCGTCTAGTCGACACCAATATTGTTATACCATCACTTGATTTTAACGGCGTTACTCTTCAAGATGCCTTTACTGCCTTAATTCGGGCTTATAAACTATCGGTTTTTATTGATTCTTCGGTTACTGGGTCAATATCGATGAGATTGGACAATGTCACTCTAAATGACGCCTTACTTTTTATTATAAAGGAGTACAATCTTGATTGGACGAGAACGGGCGATATCATTAAGGTTTACAGGCCGACCATAAAGCCTCCTCCTCCCCCGCCTTTAGATATTCAGTATCATGATAATAAACTTTCCTTCAATCTGAAAAACGCCGATTTAGAAAAATTAGTGACTGATATTATTGAACTAACCGGCTACAATATTATGATAGATGATAATGCCAAGGGGAATATTACCGGTCGGTTGGTAGATATTGAGTTTGAAAAAGGGATGAAAGCGGTCTTAAATTCCAATGGTTTCATATTCGGAATGATCGATGGTATTTATCATATAAGTAAAATCCAATCGGCGGCCAATGGCGGAAATAAAACAAGCCGTTATTCGGTTTTTTGTGAAGACAGTCTGGTAAACATTGATGTCCGGAATGCTCCCATAGTCGATATCCTAACGACTCTAACTGACGAATGCGGTCTCAGCATTATTATTTACGGTAATATTGAGGGATCGATAACGGCCAACTATAATAATAAACCGATTTCTGAAGTATTGGGCTATATCTTAAGGGGAACTCTATATAGTTATAAGCAAGACGAAGATATTTATTTTATAGGGAATAAATCATCGGAAGATCTTTTTGATTCCAGGCTTATCAAACTGAATCATATTAGTAATACCTCGATTCAGGAATTAATACCAGCAACAATATCAAAACTTGTCACGATAAAGATAGTGAATGAACAGAACGGATTGGTTGTTACCGGCCCTTCTACAGCCATATTGGAGGTTGAAAAGTTTATCGATAAAATCGACATCCCTCCGGCCCAAGTCTTATTTGAAGCCATTGTGGTTGATTATAAAGTTACTGACGGCTTGACATTCGATTTGAATGTCGATAACAGTGGATTGGAACAGGAGACTCCTGATAGGAATTTCTATCCCAATATTGATTACAGCGCCACCGGTGATCAGTTAAATTTCCATTTAGACAATATTGCCAATAAATTAAATATTTCCAATATCGGTCACCTCCCTTCCGAATTCTTCGTTCAATTAAAGATATTGATAGAAAAAGGAATTGCCAATATCAGGTCACGACCTCAAATCGCAGCCTTGAATGGTCATTCGGCATCGATTGAAATCGGAACGTCCCAATATTATATCATGGAGAGCCAAACGATTTATCCTTCGCAACAGACCAATGTATCGACGGCCACGTCACAGAGATTTGAGGTAATTGAGGCCGATATGTCATTGGAAGTAACCCCTCATGTAACGGAATCGGGTGAAATCATTGTCGATATTCAACCGCAATTTAACTCTCCGGCAACTGCTTTGGATCCGAATGTTCCACCGACAATAAATCGAAGAGTTTTAAAATCGACTGTTCGCTTACGAGATGGTGAAACGATCGTTTTGGGGGGAATGATACAAAATCAGGAAAATGCATCGATAAAAAAATTCCCCATTTTGGGGGACTTACCAATTATTGGCAGCCTATTTCGGACGGTAGATAAAACAAATACAAAAAACGAACTCATGGTATACATAACGCCGCACGTTTATTACGGTGCGGAAGGTTCGGTCGATATAAAAAAGATTCTTGATGAAGATTAATAACAGGCTTATTAAATGAAAAGCGATAGCCTTGGCTTATCATTATTGTTTTTTAGGGAGTTTATGCGTTTTATTCCCCTCGATCATTATATTCTAATAAATGAAGGGGGACTGCATTATTTCCAGATGACAAAGAGTGATCAGGAGTTGATATTATCGGTCCCTTATTCAAGGGATTTAGAATTCAAAAAATTATTAAGCGAGTTTATAAGACAACTAAAAGATTGTGGCCGTTATTTGGGACAACCGCTCAAACTGTTGATAGGAAGTCCATATTCCTTTACATTAATTAAGCTGAAAACAAAAAAGGCAAGTAACGATTTATCCAAACAATTCAATTTCCTTAACTTGGAAACGACTCAATTAAGTTTCAAACATATCACTCTTGGTGATAAGAAATATATCTATTTTGGAGGAATCAAGTCGGATATTTATCATGAGATCCTCCAGAATTTTCAGGAGAATGGGATTGAGATTGAAATCTGCCAACCAATGACGCTTTTTCTTTTGGAAAATTCGATCCTGCCGAATAATTATAAAAATGTTAGATATGATCTACCAGGCGAAACGATTCAATTTTATAATCAAGATGGACAAGTTGCTTTTATAAATGTTACAGATAGCAATTTAGTGACAAATATTAACGAATCTCAAACAATTGATGGAGTACCAATATACACGCTTACTAGTGATATAAAGACTGTCGAGGATAATAAACCAAAACCTTTTTATATCGCCATTGTTAAACCGATATTTGAATTAAAAAGAAAAGCAAGTTTTTTCAAATTAAGCAATCAGGGTCTTTTAACAAAGATAATATCTCCATTGGCCGGTTCATTTAAATATGCGGCTATACTAACAATTTTATTGGTTTTATTTTTCGTTCCTTTTATGGTGACTCTGGCGATTTGGCAAGACAGTTATTCCAAATTACTCAGCGCGCATGAATATGATTCCGGACAAAAGATTATGTTAGAAAAGGAAATAGCGAATCTCAGCAGTCGAATCCAGGAGAGACGACAAGTCGGTGAAATTAAAACGTACTTTGCCGGAGCAATTTCTGCTCTATGCCAGAAGCGCCCCAGTGGTCTTCTTCTTCAGGAAATATCAGTGGCAGGCAATGCTGATAACGGCTGGTCATTAACTGCTTTGGGGATATCAGATAACGAAAACGATGTCTTTAAATATAAAGATTATATATCGCAGTATGCGAAAGATTTCTCGACCGAAGTTACTTTCATTGAAAAAGGGAGACAGAACAGCTATGGAAGACAGCCAAGCGAGAAGGCTAATTTTTATTTTAAATTAAAAATCGGGTTGGATAATAATGCCGATTAATTATTCAAAATACCATTACAGCATCATTCTTTTGGGATTATTAATTATTATTTGCGGATATCTAGTCATATCATATTCTTATTGTTCAATAGTCGATTCGCTGTCAGTTATAAAAAGAGCAAAAAATATAGAAGAAAATCCCGGCATTTTAAAAAGCGAAATTGACCAATTAAAAAGACACAAAGAAGGACTTTCTGAGCAGTTGGATGAATGGGAAAAAAGAGAGCTTCCTTTGGTTGACAAATTTTCAGAAATAGCCGGTAAATTTGGTTTAACATTAACCGGATTAAGTCGAAAAGGCCAATCGATAATTGCAAAAAATGAGGGGCAAAAATATCAATTGAGTTTTACGGGAAGAATCACCTCGACTTTAAACGCTCTCGATTATATAGAGAATAAACTTATCTTATATATAGAAACTATCACCATTAAAAAAAATGAAATTGATGATAATCATATAGATATGACCCTTTTAATATTCATACCGGAAATTGAAAAATGAAATCGGATCGGGTTAAATGGATAACATTTGGCGGATTGGCTATAGTTGCGGCTGTTATATGGATCAATAATCTGAATCTGTTTTCGGAACAGAGTACGTATTTTCAAATTAAAGAAAGAAATGAAAACTTACAGACCGTCGATAAACATCAATTTATTCCAATTGAATACGATAAGCCGAAATTTAATCCGTTTTCTCCACCGAAGACTTCAAAACCAATAAAGACTCAAGATAATTCGAAGCCCAAGAAAGAACAAAATAAACCTCAACCGCCTAAAATTTCAAATCAATATTCCATTGCCGGACTTGTTCTGGAACAGGAAAGCCCCCAGGCCATTTTGGAAAGGCCCAACAATACGAATGTATTAATATCGATTGGTGATACACTTGACGGTTGGATAGTATCGTCTATAAATGAAGAGGGAGTAATTCTGAAACAGGATAAATTCGCTGACACCCTCTTACTTATAAAATAGGATTCTCCTATGTTAACCAACGAAAAGGGATCGGCGCTTATAACGGTTCTCGTGGTCTTATTTATTTTAATAACGGCCTTTTTTACCATATACACATTCGCTATCAATCGGATTGGAGTAATTCGGGAGGATATCCATACTCTAAAGGCGGGTTATCTGGCTTCAGCAGGGATTAATCGATTTCAATATATGGTAAACTCGGATAGCCTGAATTGGCAGAAAGTCCTTGATCTGGAAATATCCGAGCAAATTTCGGAAAAGGAATCCTTCAAAGTCTCGGTGGACCTGTACGGATGTTATCTCCTCGTCAAATCTACCGGTCAATCGGCCAAGGTTGAGATTAAAAAAAAGGCCATACTGGGCATAATGCCGGATAATGTTTACAATTCGGCTATAATAAACCATTCTCAGGATTATCCTTTGACGCTTTCGGGAAGAACAAAAATCATCGGCAATGCTTTTCTTGGTCCGCATAAGATTATCGGCGGTTCATTTGAAGGTCGCGGATTTCAGGGTACTGAATTGGTTGACGGCCGAATAGTAAATAGCGCGCAAAATCCAAAACCCAAAATAGATACAACTCTTTTTGAGGAATATTTAAATCGGATAAGCGATAGGATATCAACTGACAATAAATATTATTTCGGATCGGTTGTTTTAGGCCAATTTGACTCATTACCCAAAAATTATTCCTCTTTTAAAATCGAAAACAGCCTGGAAATTAATTCATTGGACCTTCAACCCCAAAACAGCGAGATCGTAGTTACGACGGGCGGCAATATAATAATCAGCGGTGACAGTCGAATAAACGGTCTGGTTCAACTGATCTCTGATAAAAGTATTATTGTCGAAAACGACTCTAATCTTAAGAATGTAATCCTGTTTGCCAATGACAGTATAATTATCAAAGATAATTCAATAGTATCAGGTCAGCTATTAAGTAAAGGCAAAATTTCCATCACTGATAGTGCCAAGATATTGAATCCCTCACTTATATATTCCTACAATGACAATGAATCGGATAGCGCTCTGATATGTTATTGGGGAAAATCATACTCAGAAGCGGTATCTGTTTCATATGACAGCAAATCCAATTTTATAGCCGATAAGAATAATATATTTATTGACACAAATGTCACTGTGGCCGGTTTAGTATATAGTCATTATATTTCTGATATAAGGGGAAGCATTAATGGGATAACCGAATCGGATAGTTATAGATTCATCAAACCTCCGACGGTTTATATCAATTGGCTAATTGATATTAATGTAGATCGAAGTAAATTATCATTTATCCCAATTCTTCCAATTAGTTTTCCATATGAGAACGGCTATGCCATTTTGGATATTGTCGAACAGGATCCAAGAAAGTGAAAATAAAAAAAATAAAAAATCAGGATGGGCTAACGATCTTAGAAGTCTTAATAGCCTCGGCCGTTTTTATGATCGGATTTTCTATTATGGTGTTTTTCTTGGGAGAAATAATCGGGAAATATTCAACCAAAGAATATACGATTGGATATAATCTGGCTCAGCAATATATGGAAAATACAATTGCCTCGGGCAACTTCGGATCGGATGAAAGTATAACTGAAATATCCAATCTGAAATTTAAAATAATTAAAGATATCGAACCAGATACCCATCTGAAAAAAGTGAGGATATCTGTCATTCGGGTAAAAACCGATAAGCTGATGGTTAGTCTTTATAATGAAATATATGTTAGATAAATTAAAAGATGATTCGGGCCTGACGCTGATAGAGTTATTTGTGGCCCTATTATTGGTATCGCTTTTGATGATATTTGTCGTATCCGGAAATTTGTTTGTGAATAAGTTTATATCCGAATGGCAAGACGATAACCGTCTTTATGAGGAAGGGAGATTTATTCTAAAAACCATAGCAAATGATATAAAAACAAGTTCAGAATTTTACAGGATAGATTCTTCCGAATTCAGGCTGATATCCGATATAAATGATACAGTTTCATATTTGAATCGAGAAAATCGACTACTACGAAATGGGATGAATTTAATGAGAAGTGATGTGTTTTGCAATTCCGTCGCTTTAGATATAAACAATTTTGAAAAACAAACGCCTGATAGTATATTAGTTAATGGAAAAGTCATTTATGAAGAAAAGATGGTAAGAATAACCATTAAACTGCAATATAAAAAGGTGGAAGAAACGTTTGAAACCGATGTGAGGCTTCGAAATGAAAATAATATCTTTTAAGAAAATTAAAAAACTACATACCAAACTGCGAAGTAACCGCGGTTTTACTTTAATCGAATTGCTAATCGTTCTTATTATTATTGCCATTCTTGCCGGGATTGCGATCCCCCGTTATATGAGTTCAACGACCAAAGCCAAACAGACCGAAGCAAAAGAACTATTAAATCAGATTTATCTTCTCGAGAGATCACATTTTCAAATTAACGATGAATACTGGATACCGGAAGAGGGTGTCATTGCCGACAAGGATCATCCCGATGCCTTTATAGAATTGGGCGTCGAAATTATGGCCTCAGCCCGATACAAATATGAGATAACCGGCGATCAAGATCATTTTATTGCAACCGCGACGGCAACACGCTTGGACGATGACCCGGCCATTGATCAATGGCAAATAGACGAATCGGGAATCCTCAAGGCGATCGTAGATGATTCTAAAACGAAGTAATGTAATGATATCTGTATCTGTAACAGGACGGACTTGACTTGACACTTGCATAAAAAGCGAGTAGTCATTTATCTCTGAGAAACAGAATTAAAGGAGAT
>JBDRRI010000332.1:0-12233 GCA_043825815.1 Candidatus Zixiibacteriota bacterium | reverse complement strand
ATGACAAAAAAGTGATGAAAAATATATACGACTCGTTAAGAAGAAACGGCGTCCTGATTGTTGATATGATGGGCAAGGAGATTAACGCCCGGATTTTTATGCCCAGAGATTGGCGGCGGGACGGCGATTATTTCCTGCTTGAAGAGCGGAAGATTGTCGATGACTGGCGCCGGATCGATATGAATTGGATAGTAATTAAAGATAATATCATTAAGGAATTGAAATTCAATTTCCGGCTTTTCTCTGCCGCCGAATTGGATGGTCTGTTGAGAGAATCCGGTTTTAAAGAGATTAAATTTTACGGTGATCTGAAAGGATCGCCGTACGATCATAAAGCGATGCGCCTGATAACGGTAGCGAGAAAAATCTGATAGGGGTGAATTATGAAAAACGAAAATATCTGGTTTAAGAGAGTGTTTGAATTGGACCAACCGGTCTTTATGTTTCCTATGATCTGCGAACGCCTTCGAGGCGGCCCGGCACGGTTGGAAGAGAAAGTGCGAGGTCTATCCAAAGATGTACTAACCTACAGCGAGGGTGAAAGTTGGTCGATAATGCAACAGATCGGGCATTTAGTCTTAGTCGAGGGGTTGTGGCTGAAGCGAATGGCGGATTATAAAAATAATGCTAAGACTCTATTCGCCGCCGATCTGAAAAATACGAAAACTAAATCGATTGATTTCAACCAGGCCGACCTTAATGAATTGCTAAAGGAATTTCGTTCTCAACGGGAAAAATTTATAGAACTGCTGGATACCGTTCCTGAGAACGAGGTTGAGAAAACGGCGTTTCATCCGCGGCTCGAAAAACCGATGCGGATTATCGATCATGCCTATTTTGCGGCGGAACATGATGATCATCATCTGGCGAAGATGACGGATTTAGCGCGGGGATAAAATTTATTATCCCATCAATGCCAATCTAAACAGGTGCAGTTCGCCGGTGAAGATGTTATTTTTCACCGCCGGGTCGTTATTCATAATATGTTCGGCAGTCTCAAATGATTCGGCCTTGATAATCGCAATCCCCAGATGGGCATCATCGGCCCGTCCGGCCATCACCAAAATATCTTTGGCCAATAAATCCTGAAGATAGGAAAAATGCTGTCCGATTATGTTCGATTCCTCATCGGTAGCGTCGATGTTGAATGTTGGTCGGGGAGGACGATATTTAATAAGATAGTGATTCATATTTACTCCATCTGTATTCCAATTATAATTTATACAATCTATTTTAAGAAAACAACATTATATAGGCTATGCAGATAATACGGGCGCTGTTCAAATTTTGCACACCGTTTCAAGATAGACTTAAAATTGCCGATATATTTATAGATATGTACGCGACCCTAAGGGAGGTAAAAATGCGAAAATTTCAAATTTCAATACTTATAATTATTCTGCTTTTAATGGCTGGATGCGGCGCCAAAATGATTGTCATTAAAACAAAACCGGTCGAGAGTAATACACAGCAGGTCGTTGTTGCCTCGCAGGCCAATGCGACCGCCTCAGATAACCATCTTCTCCAGGCCAAAAAGTTTTACAATGCCGGGAAATATAAACAGGCTATGAAGCATTGCGAAAAAGCGGTCGAGTTTAATCACCGCAATTGGGAGGCCCATTATTATTGGGGTCTGGCGATGCAGAAAGAGCGGGAGTACACGGTCGCCATCAATACGCTGGGCGTCTGTCTCAAATATTGTCCCGACAACAAGTATGTTAAATCAGACATACATTATGCGATCGGTGTCAGTTGGGAGGAGTTGGGGCATCTTGAGAACGCGAGCCAGGAATATGCTCTGGCGCTGGAATTAAATCCCAACAACAAATCGGCCACCAAAGGGAAACATCGGGTAAAAATCGACCGAACAATGGAAAACTGGAAAAAGAAAAAGCACGGCGACTATGACGGGTAGAAAGAGTTGCGTATTTAAATTAGGCAGGATTATTTTCCTGCCTATTTTTTTGGCTACTATTTTATTATATTGAAACGATGAAAAAGAAACCGACTATCACCTTCCGGCTGGGCGAAGATTTCTATGATAAGCTTCGCGAATTCACGAATAAATTTATTAATGATGGATTTGAACTGTTCTCGGAAGAGTTTTCCAATATCGATCAGTTTTATCAAACGGCTCTGGCCGATAAATCTGACCGGTCGGACAAGTCATTCCGTCGAAATCCGAAAGTACGGTACCTTCTGGAGGCGGTCTATTATCAGATTATGGATGATATCAATCGCGAGGCGTTCAATAAAACCAAAGATACGGTCATAATTCTGCCCGACTGTATGTCACTACTCCTGGATAAATGCAAACGGGAGAAGAAAAAATATGGCAAGGTCTGCACGCACTGCGTCCCCAATTGCGATATTAATAAAATAATGCAAATTGCTGAGCAGTATGGGGTCGAGGGTTATTTTTCGAAAAGGAAACTCGAAGAGCAACTGGAGAAGATCAAGAAAGGCAAGCCGGACCTGGCCGTTATCGGGATCGCCTGCCTGTTGACGCTGGCTGGCGGGATGCGTTCGGCGCGCGATGTCGGCGTTCCGGCCCGGGGCGTTTTTCTCAATTTCACCGGATGCGAGCATTGGGCCGATAAGCCGTTTCCAACCGAGACAGTGATAGATAGAGTCAAAGCTATATTAGAGGAAAAGTATGGAATACCTGATTCGTCATCTTGACAGCTCCGATTATGAGGAGATAATCAGTCTCTGGAGCCGGACCGGTTTATCATATAAGCGAACCGGCCGTGATAGTATCGAATCAATGTCGAAGGATTTCAAGCGCCCGGATACATGCTTTTTTGGGATGTTTGACGGTAACAAGATGATTGGCGTTGTGATTGCAACCTCAGATGGTCGTAAAGGCTGGATCAATCGGTTGGCGATTGATCCAGATTATAGGGGCCGAAGTTTTGCCGGGTATCTGATCCGCGAGGCGGAGAATTTTTTGCATGGTTTGGGGATCAAGGTTATCGCCGCTTTAATAGAGGATGAGAATACGCCGTCGATGTCCACTTTCACCAAAGAAGGATATATCTGCATGCCCTCGATTCTCTATTTTTCCAAACGCGGTTCGGACGAGGATTAATTCAAATTTTCCCGATTTTTAGAACCGTTTACCTTTTCCGGTCGGAAAAGTTTTCCCGTTTACCTAAATCAATAAACCAATTTCATTTTTAATTATTCCCGTAAGTCATTGCTATACAGTTAATAAAAAATGCGCCACACAGGTTGGCACGGGTGATGCTTAACAAATGTTCGGATAAATGTTTATAGGTGTAATTAAAAATGGCTGATAAAAAAGAACAAAAAGACTCAAAGGATCAAGGCGAACCGAAAGCTCAGAATTTGTCGGATGAAATTGTCGGACTCGAAGATGAGGCGGCCTGTCCCAATTCTGTAAAGAAATCGCTGATTGGAAAATTTACCTCTTTAAAAAGGTATATGATTCCGGCCGGGATTGCAATCGGAGCATCGGCTATTACGATAGTTCTGTTCCTGCTTTTCTCCGGCAGTCCGAAAAACGAAACCGACTCGGCCTCTTTAGAAGAGTCGTCAGTTGAGCAGACCGCTGTTTCGCACGAATCTTCCGCTGAACAAACGGATCATCAGAATAACGATGCCACGGATGAGCATGCGGTTAGTAATGAAAGTCATCAGGAGCCGGCCGCAACCGAACCGGTTAAAGATCATCAGGAGTCGGAACAGTTATCAGATAGTTATCTTGATTCATTGAATTCTATTGATTTCCAACCGGTTGATTTATCCAAATATGGTGATATCGATACGATGCAAATTATGGAAGAGTTAAGTTTCCTTTACGCCACCCCCGAAGATGAATTCGCCGATGACGGTTTAACGCCGGAAGATTCGGTTGATACTCTCAATTGGCTGGAAAAAAGAATGCTTGAATTGAGTAATAAAGAGACCGAACTGATAGAACGCGAACAGAGTGTTAAAAAAATGGAAAAGCGGGTTGAAGTTGCTTTAACCAAAATCAATCAGGCGGAATCCTCGCGGATTACCAATCTGGCTCGGTTATATGATAGTATGAAACCGGATGAGGTGGCCAAACTTTTTGCCAGTCTTTCAGATGAAGTTGTTATATCGCTGATTCCGCGAATGAAACCGGCCAACGCGGCTAAAATTCTGGCCCTGATGCCGTCGAAAAGAGCGGCCAAATTATCAACTCAAATGATAACGGTATTGGAGAATTAATTGAATCCGTTTCTTGATATAATTGCGGTTGCCGATCCGAATCTTAACCCGGATTTTCTAATTAAATCTGGTAATACTCCGGATGTTGAAGAAGGTGGCGAGAGTTTTGATTTGATTCTGGCCCAGAACATGATGGCCGGACCGGGAATGCTTTTAAGCGACGGCATACTCAATGAAGTGATTAATCCGAATATGACGGTAATCCTAGATACTGATAATATTCAAGAAACGAATTTTCAAATGCCTCCAATGGAAAAATCGCTGAAAACTGATTCAGAATTACTTAATGTCAATAATCTCCTAATTGGCAAAGAGGTGGCGGAGTTATTAGTTGCAGGAAAAAGTGGCAAGGCGGTTGTCGAATTGGAATTTCCTAATGTAAGTAAGGTCGAATCCGATAAATTCTCTCAAAACTTGTTTGGAAATTCAAAGGTAAATAATACCGAAATTAAAACGGATATGATCAAGAATTTTAATCCTAATATAGAATTTATAGATAATCGTCAAATAAAGGATATTAATGCCGACGAAATTATTCCCCAAAAAGAAAAACAAGTAATTGATGATAAATTCCAAAAATTAGCCCATCTGGTCAATCTTAAAAATATAGAGATAAACTCGGACAATAAGACGGTAAATATTCCCAGCCTGAATCCGGTCGTTGAAAATCGGATTCGTACATTCAGTGCGGCCGTACCCCCGATTAGCGGTCCTGATAATCAGGCGGTTAACCTTCTTACCGGCGCACCGACTGAAAATACAAGCCCGGTCAACTATAATTCTATTGAAGAGCGAATTCTTATGGAAGGCGGGAAGAAAGAAAGTGTCGAATTGACCGGTGATAAATTAAATGTCACGGAAAAAATATTTGATAAGATTCTGGAATCGGTTCCGAATAATGCTGGTGCCGGAAATAATAAGGTCGGATTTATCAGTCTAGGACAGACCGAGCAGGGTCTGACATATAAAGAAGAGAATAATATTCAGCCGGTTAGATTTATAATCCCGAATAATATAAAAACGGACCATCTCAACGGAAAACAAACAATCACAATAAAACTGATTCCGGAACAGCTGGGTACTGTTCGCCTGACCTTGTCATCATATAATAACACGATCAGCGGAAAAATGATTGTCGAGAGTGCATCGGCGATGGTTTCAGTGGAATCCAATTTGAATCATCTGGTCGATGAACTGGCTCATCGGGGAATCAAACTCGATTCGTTTGATATTTCATTGGCCGGTGACCAATCGGGCCGTCAATTTGCGCAGAGCCGGAATTCGGAATCAATGAAATATAATAATCGCCGCCTGGCGAATAATAGAATTTATGAAAGTGATTTGGCGGAAGACGCGCCTCGTGCAGTTAGTCGGAATTATTTCGGCGGCGGCGGCGTGAATCTGGTCGCCTAAGGAGATAATATTATGGGAATTATATCGCCCCTTGCGACCGATACAAATGGCAACCCGGTTCAAACGGGCCATTTAAAAGAGTTGGGCAAAGATGATTTTCTACAATTATTAGTGGCTAAATTGACCCATCAGGATCCAATGGAACCGATGAAAGATGAAGCCTTTATCGCCGACCTGGCCCAGTTCTCATCGCTGGAGCAGTTGGCCAATTTAAATGAGTCAATCAATAATTCACTTGATTTGGATTATTTGCAAATGCAAACGATCAATAACACCATGGCGACCTCGCTAATAGGCAAAGAAGTGAAAGCCAGTTATAATTCGGTTTATCTGGACGGTGACAATTCGCCGCATATCAATTTTTCGCTGACAGAGTTTGCTAAAGATATTACAGTCTCGATCTACGATGAATCCGGTGCTTTGGTACGGACTATTAATGAGCAAGATTTCGGAATCGGTGAAAACTCGATGCGTTGGGACGGCCGCGATAACAACGGTAATCGTCTTTCCGATGGCTTCTATACTGTGGATATTTCCGGCGAGAATGCCGATGGCGAGAAAGTCGATGTTTCGACTTATATCGTTGGATTGGTTAAAGGCGTTTCCTATCACGACGGCGCCGCTTTCCTGAATATCAACGGTTTGGAAATTCCGCTGGCGATGGTTAACCAGATTAATCTTTACAATGATCCCGATGCCGGCGGTCAGACTGATGATAGTTCGCAGGACGACGGTAGTGACGAAGGTTAGAGGCGGAAAATGAAAATTAACAATTTTAATCAGGATGTCAGACTTCTGGATATTGCCCGGCAGGGTAATGTCGGACAAAATGCGGCGGCCAATAAAAAGACAAATTCTTTTAAGGAAGTCTTTAATAAAGAGATTGCCTCCGGTTCACAGGTCAATTTTTCAAAACATGCGGAACAAAGGCTATTCTCTCGGGGAATCAGTCTCAGCGATGATAAGTTAAGACAGCTTTCCGAAGCGTTCGATAAAGCCGAGAGCAAGGGCGCCCGCGATACGTTGATACTTGATGACGATGCCGCTTATATCGGCTCAGTCGCCAACCGGACGATAATTACCGCTTTTGACAGAAATAATCTTCAGGAAGGTATTTTCACCTCGATTGACTCGGCCGTGATTTTATAGAGAATAAGATGAAAAGAAGAGAATCAATATATAAAAGAGGCTGGACTTCGTTTTTGGACGAAGAGGCCTTACAAAATTGTAAGGAGGACATGCTACTATGATGGCAGCACTATTTTCAGGGGTAACAGGTTTAACCAATAACCTGACCAAAATGAATGTGATTGGTAATAATATTGCCAATGTGAATACAATCGGTTTTAAAGGAGGCCGGGTGACATTCCGCGAAGCACTGGTACAGACTTTTCGAGCAGCGGGTCGTCCATCGGCTATCTCTGGCGGTACTAACCCGATCCAGGTCGGATTGGGTATGCGGGTATCGACCATTGATACTCTTTTTCAACAGGGCGGTCTGGAAACGACCGGACAGGTGACTGATCTGGCTATCCAGGGTTCGGGTTTCTTTGTCCTTTCCGATGGTTCCGGTACATTCTACACCAGAGCTGGCGGCTTCAGTTTTGATGCCAATTCGGCTCTGGTAGATCCAGCGACCGGAATGTTCGTTCAGGGTAAAATGGCCGATGAAAATGGAGATATTCCATCAAGCGCCACGGTTGGCGCGATTGTAATGCCTTTTGGCCAACAGGATCCGGCCAGGGCGACTACAACCGTTCAGTTGGGAAATAATCTAAATTCTATGGCAACTACAGCCGAAGCAACCAGAGTTACTGTTTCTACAACAGGTATTACTAACGTGAGCGGTGAAGCTATAAACGGCGCCGGTGGAACTCATAATCTGGTTATAGCCGGCTCTCAAGCAACCCGGGCTACCTGGACCGGGGCAAATGTCGGGAATGATGGTACGCCGGATATTGCCAACGGGGGATTGAATGGCAATCTGACCGTTAATATGCGTTTGACCGATCTTGGAATTACGGTCTTTGACGATTTTGAGGTTACCATAGATGGTTCTTTTAAGACAAGTTTGGGCGAACTTAATAATACCTCAACCGTATCGGACTTGCTGAATTCATTAAATCAAATAAGTGGATTGGAAGCGGCTCTGGTAGGTGGTGAAATTCAACTTACAAGATCGAAAGCCGGCAATGATCCCAGTATCGAACTATCGAACTCATCCCTGACTCTAAATGCGAACGGTGCAGCCATCGCCGGCAATATTGCTGGCGTCATTTTTGGCATTCCCGACGGATCGAATCAAGTGATTCAGGGAATAGGCTTTAATGGCAATGATCATACATTTGTATGTACCGACACTTTTATGCCTAATGTAACCAGCGGTACGCCAACTACGACAACTCTTGAGGTTGTAGTTGATGAGACAACTGGATTGGCTGATGAAATTGATGGTCTGGGTGGTGGTGGAGTATCAATCTCAACGCAGGAGATGGGCTTGCACGCCGGGACAGCTCAGATTATTACAGAAGACACGGAGCATACTGCCAATATCTCAATTTATGATTCACAGGGCGGTATTCATTCGCTATTAATAAATTTTACAAAGTCGGCTAGGCCAAATATGTGGTACTGGCAGGCTTCGTTTACAGGTACTGAAATTATTACTGCCGGAGGCGATGGGACGGTTGAGTTCAATACGGATGGTTCTTTAATGGAATTTCAGTACACAGGCGCGACTGCATTGTCATTCAATCCGAATACGGGTGCGGCTCCGATGACAATAAGTATTGATGCCGGCACGACCGGTCATTTTGACGGTATCACCGGATTTGCCGATACCGGTGATCAAAATACGGCGGCATTGATTCATCAGGATGGTCACAGTCTTGGTATTCTTGATAAGATTTCAATCGATAAAGGTGGAAATATAATCGGTAACTTCACTAACGGACTGAGCCGAACTCTGGCACAGCTTATTTTGGTCGATTTCAACAATCAGGCCGGTCTTCTCAAAGCGGGCGGATCGTTATATCAGGCTTCGGCCAACTCTGGTCCGGCAATTGAGGGTGTCGCCGGTGAAACGATTGCGGCCACGATATCATCGGGCGCCCTTGAGGCCTCCTCGGTCGATATTGCCGCTGAGTTCACCAATATGATTTCGGCTCAGAGATCTTTCCAGGCCAATGCTCGGGTAATTTCGACTTCCGATCAGTTGCTGGATGAATTGGTAAATATTAAGAGATAATAGGATAGTAAATGATTCGCGTGACCAAATTAAACGGTGAAGAGATTGTTATCAACGATGATCTGATAGAATTCGTTGAAACGACGCCGGATACCATAATCAGCCTGATTGACGGCAAAAAGATTATGGTTAAGGAATCACCCGATCAGATAATCGAAAGAGTAGCCGCTTTTCGCAAAATGGCGGCTACCATCGAAATCGGAAATTCGGCGCGGGAATAGATTTACGAAAGGATTTTAGATATGGCTGAAAAAGATACAACCGAGATTGTCGAAGAAATAGGTGCCAAGAAAAAAAGCTCGCCGATTCTTATGTATGCTATTATTGCGGTGGTTATGATAGCGGCCGGTTATTTTGTTGGACAGTTTATGTCGGGTTCATCTTCGGGCGGCGAGAAAACCGCTCAGGTGGAGGAAGAATCGGGACATGGTAATAACGATTCCGGCAAAGACGGCAATACCAAAGCGAAAACCGATATTTATATGATGGAAGATATTATTGTCAATCCCTCGGGAACGGGCGGAACCAGATTTCTTTCAGTGTCAATCGGATTCGAAATCGGATCGGAATCGACAAAATCGCTTTTGGAATCACGCGAGGCGATTATTAAAGATGCTCTTCTGACGATTCTCGGGTCCAAATCGATTCAGCAGTTGTCAGATGCCCGTGAAAAAGAGATTACCCGGTTTCAGATCCGGAAACGGATTTCTCAACTGCTGGGTGTTGAAGATTTAAACGCGGTATATTTTACCGATTTTGTGCTCCAATAGCGAGAAAAGGATAGTTTGTTTTGGCAAAGATATTGTCCCAGGATGAAATTGATGCACTATTGACAACGGTCTCATCGGGCGAGCCCGAAATTGAGTCGGTCCAATCGGCCGGTTATGAACAGGCCAACCGAACGGTAGTGACTTATGATTTTAAGCATCCCAATCGAGTTTCCAAGGATCAGGTCCGAACGTTTGAGAACATGCATGATAATTTTGCAGGCCATGTTGGGTCGACACTTTCAGCCATGCTTCGGACGATGGTTGATGTTGATCTGGTTTCAGTCGATCAGATCAACTATTCCGAATATATCATGTCCCTGGTGTCGCCGTCCTGTTCCTACACATTTACGGCCGAAACCCTTGAAGGGCTATGTATTATCGATTTCAATCCCTCCCTGGCTTTTGCCTTTGTCGATCGAATGTTTGGCGGTGGAGAAAAGGCCCTTGAGATTGAACGGGAACTGACCGGTATTGAAAAAGCCATTATGTCAAAAATTGTCAGAAGAATTTACAATGATCTGAGCAAGTCCTGGCATAATATCGTACCGTTGAATATTAAGGAAAACTCGTTTGAGAATAATCCTCAATTTATGCAGATTATCCCGGCCGGTGAAACGGTTATTGTCATCTCACTGCAAATGAAGCTGTTTAAAACCACCGGATTACTGACCATCTGTTACCCTTATGTTTCCCTCGAGCCGGTTTTAACCAAACTTTCGGCACAAAACTGGATTGATGCCACTAAAAAGAAAATGCTTGGTGACGGTACCGAATTAAATCGTGAGAATCTTCAGTCAATTGATGTTCCGGTCGCATTGACGCTGGCCCGAACCAAATTAAAAATGAAAGATTTCTTGAGTCTGGAATTGGGTGATGTTATCACAACCGAAACGAAAATAAGTGCTCTGGCCGAACTTGCGGTCGGAGATAGATTAAAATTTAAATGCCGGCCGGGTCTTTTTGGCAAACGGCGCGCCGGACAAATTATGGAAATTCATCCTGTAATTATGAAGGAGTAGCACTGAATGGATGAAGAAAAAAATGACATAGATATTCCTGAAAACGATCAGTCGGATATTGATTCGGGGATGGATAATGCTGCTCAAAGCGAAAGTCCTTCAGGACAAGTGGACGATATCGACAATCAGCTTTCAGTTGACGGGGAAGAGGCCGATGCCATAGACAATGCCGAAGGCGCGGAGCAGTATCTTAGCCAGGATAAAATCGACAGTGTTCTTGGTGATATCGGCGATCAATACGGTGCCAAAGATATTTTAAATGACAATCTGCCGGATATGGGCAATCTCGGGGTTGATGAAACCGATATCAAACAGGCCGATTTTCAGCAGTTGTCGGCTTCCAATGCCGGTGAAAAACCGCGTAATATCGACCTTCTAATGGATGTTGATTTGCCGGTCTCGATTGAACTTGGCAAGACTAAAATGCGTATTTCCGATATTCTTGAACTTGGCCCCGGTTCGATTGTCGAGCTTGATAAATTGGTCGGCGAACCGGTCGATCTTCTGGTCAATAAAAAGTGCGTTGCTCGCGGCGAGGTGGTTGTGGTTGAGGAGAGTTTCGGATTGCGTATTACCATGCTTGTTTCGCCCGAGGAAAGGTTAAAGAATTTACAATGAGAACCAAAAGCAAGAAAATTCTGCTGATAATTCTCATCGTGCTGATTGTTTCAGCGGCCTTTATCGCCGCTAAATTCGGAGCCGTATCGGCCAGTGATACGGCGGCGGAAAACTATCTTTATAAAACCGCCGAAACCAATCAGTCCGACAATGAACAAGCCGACGCTGTTTCCATGGCAGAAACCGACTCGATGACATCGGCGCTGGTAAAGCTTTTGGGAGCCCTGACTGTGGTGATAATCGGCATATATGGATTTTTGCTGATGCTCCGCAAAATGATGGGACGCAAATTCTCCGGAAGCAAAAAAAACAGGCTGTTGGAAGTGATTGAGACGACTTATGTGGCCCCGAAAAAATCGGTTTCACTCGTCCGCTTTGCTGATCGAACAGTGTTAATCGGAGTCGCCGAAAATAATATCTCGGTTTTGGCCGAGATCAATTCGGAAGAAACCTCGAAAATTATGGCCCGGACGGAAGTTGATACGCCGTCGAAAGCGGGCTTTTCATCGATTTTGAATGAAGCTCGAGGCAAATTAATCGGATTAAATATGAAGGGACTTCGCGTCCTTAATAGTGCAAAAAAAACCGGCGACGGGACCCAAGCCGCATAGGTTTTTAAATTATGGCTGGAGGCCAACCCGAACAGGATGTTTGGGGGTAATGACATAGGAACGAAATGAAAAGATATATCTTCATATTCACTCTTTTATTCCTAACTCTTGGAATAATTTCATCTGACGTCTATGCTCAGGCGATACCTAAAGTCTCCGTTGAGATGGGAGATTCCGACGATCCCGGACAGCTGTCGGCTACCATTCAGATTGTTCTGCTATTAACCGTTCTGGCTGTTGCTCCATCAATTATTCTGATGTTGACCTCGTTTATTCGGTTGGTAATTGTTCTCGGATTTCTTCGTCAGGCAATGGGGAGACATTTGTCAAGCTT
>JBDRRI010000331.1:0-14764 GCA_043825815.1 Candidatus Zixiibacteriota bacterium | reverse complement strand
GCTTGGTAGGTCCGGTGATTCTTTGATAGACAACCGAGGTCACAGTTATAATTATGGCCAGTGTCCACAGTACCCAAGTTTTATGAAAGAATGATGATGGCATTTATAATTTCTCCATATTTCAATTACGCCATGATAACTGAATTAACTAAATTTAAAATCATTTTTAAACATTTTTTTAATCGGGATATTTGGTCATTTTCCGCTTGTTAAATTATTGTTTTGAATTATATTAATTAAAATGTTTATTTTCTACACCCGGGTTTCGACTTAATATGATATTGGCTATATAGATATACCGGTGAAGATAAGTATTAACCACATAATATATTAAGAGAGGCATTTCATGGGAAAGAAACTGCTAATTACGACAGTTCTGTTTTTCTGTCTGGTGATTGGGGCATCGGCGGAGAGAATAGAATTCGGCACCAATGAAATCAATGTGACGGTTTTGGAATCGAATGATTACCGAACCGTTATTGAGTATCAAATTGGATCTTTCGACAAAGAACCTATCGAGATTAAGGGAGAAACCTTTTATAAAATTTCTCTTTTGGGAGAATCAAATTCCCTTATAAAGGGCGACCCTTCGCTACCCAAAATAAACCGCAGTATTATTATTCCAGATGATGCGGCCATGGAAGCGAAAATACTGGCCTCAGAATATATTGATTTTAAAAATATTCCCGTGGCACCTTCGAAAGGGAGTATTTCTCGCAATATTAATCCCGAAGATGTTCCGTACGAATTCGGCCAGGTTTACGAATTATCGGACTGGTTTCCTCTGGAACCGGTTAGTCTGAGCGAGCCGTTTATTTTTCGGGATTATCGGGGTATAGTCGTTGAACTTAATCCTATTCAATATAACCCGACAGACAAGTCACTTCGCGTTTACAAATCAATAACGGTTGAAATTGATAATATCGGTCCGGGAAAAATCAATGTTTTTAACCGAGCCAAGAGCGAAATTCGACTGGTTTCCGATTTTAAATTAATGTATCGCGATCATTTTATAAATTATTTTGATATGGATAATAAGTATCCGGCGGTAGATGAGGTCGGAGATCTTTTAATTATAACATACGATTCATTCCATGAGGCGATGATGCCACTGGTTGACTGGAAACTTCAAAAAGGAATAAAGACTACTATCGTCGATGTTTCGACAATTGGCAATACCGATTCTCAGATAAAAGCATATATTAATTCTGTTTACAGCATGTCCAATCTGGCTTATGTTCTACTGGTTGGCGATGGCGAACAAATTGACGTCCCATATTCCAACGGAGATTCGGATCCGACTTATGGTAAATTGACGGGCAGTGATAATTGGCCAGAAATTCTTGTGGGGCGCTTTTCGGCGGAAAATGTAACGCAGGTACAAACCCAGGTTCTTCGTTCGATCAATTATGAAAAGACGCCGTATGGCACCGACTGGTATCAGAAGGCAACCGGAATTGCCTCCGACCAGGGTCCCGGGGATGATAACGAATATGACAATGAACACGAGAACAATATAAGAGATTTACTTCTGGCCTATGGGTTTACACATGTCGATCAGATCTATGATCCATCGGCAAATGCGGCAATGGTTACCACAGCTGTGAATAACGGCCGCAGTATCATTAACTACACCGGGCACGGCAGTACTAACGCCTGGAGTTCATCGGGATTTTCAAGCACGAATGTTAATGCTTTGACCAATGATTGGATGTTGCCGGCCATTTTCAGTGTCGCCTGTGTCAACGGTGATTTTGTCGGGCAATCCTGTTTTGCCGAGGCCTGGCTTCGGGCTACAAACGGCGGTAATCCGACGGGCGCTATCGCGACTTATATGTCGACAATTAATCAGGATTGGGATGAGCCGATGGAGGGACAGGATGCCTTCAACGATATCCTGGTTGCCGAGGAAAAAACCACAATCGGCGGATTATTTGTAAATGCCGGTTGCAGGATGCTGGAAACTTATCCCTCGGCGGGTGTTGATGATTTTGATACCTGGACAGTTTTTGGTGATCCTTCTGTTCAAATCAGAATAAAAAATCCAGAAACAATGACGGTTGATCATGCAGCGGCACATATCTTTACTTTGCCAACACTGGATGTCGAGGTGACTGGAGTCGAGGGTGCATTATGCGCCGTTTATCATAACGGAATTCTGTACGGCTCGGCCTATACCGACGCCGGCGGGCTGGCATCAATCTCGTTCACGAGTTCGTTGCCGATCGGCGAAGCGGTAACCTTGACCGTTACCGCCTTTAATAAAATACCGTATATAGCTCAAATTCAAGTTATTGCTCCCAACGGACCGTTTGTTGTCCTTGATGAGATTGGTATTAATGATAGTTATGGCAATAACGACGGATTGGTTAACTATGGTGAGACAATTCTTTTGGATATGCAACTTCAAAATGTCGGACCGGATGCGGCTTATAGTGTTACCGCCACGATTTCGACGACTGATACATTTGTCACGATTACTGATGATGTCGAGATATTCGGAGAAATCCCGGGTGAATTCGGAATATTGAATATAAATGATGCCTTCGCATTTAATGTGGGGGGCTCCATTCCCGACGGCCATTTAATTGAGTTTGAAGTGGCGATACAGGGTTCAGATACGCGAGATACAACCTGGATTTCGGCATTCGATATAACCGTCTATTCTCCTTTACTCAGCTATATTACCATGCAAGTCGATGACGCGGCCGGCAATAATAATGGCATCCTGGATCCCGGAGAAACCGGCGATATCACAATTGTTATCAATAATAGCGGTTCGGCCGATGCAATTTCTGTTGCCGGTATTATCACCGAAGATGATGATTATGTAACGATATTAGACGATCAGGGATATTTCGGCGATGTTTATTCGGGCGGCGGATCGGCTAATAACGGTGCTGATCTTTTTACGGTCTCTGCGGATGCTTCAGCTTCAATGGGACATCTGGCCAATATGCAATTACTCCTCAGCGGCTCCGGCGGATATTCCGCCGTGGTTGATTTTAATCTGGTAATCGGCGATAGAGTGGCTTTCTTTTTCGACGATTTCTCATTTGATCAGGGGTGGACCGGCATGAGCAGTACCGGCGGCGAATGGACCATTGGTCCGGCTGTCGGCGGAACCGGAAGCGACGGAAGCGGCGGTCCCGATCCCAGCATAGATCATTCTTCCGGCGATGACAATTATGTTCTGGGCAATGATCTTAATGGAGGAACCGGCGGCGATTATAATAGCGGATTAAGTACAACCTACTGGGTCTCCTCGCCGTTGTTTGATCTTTCCGGATTTGCCAGCGTTCAAATGAGGTATTGGCATTGGCTTGGAGTTGAGTCACCAAGTTATGACCACGCTTATTTTCAGGTATATGATGGAACCGGCTGGGTGACCTTATATACCAATACCGAAACAGTGAATGAGACATCCTGGACGGAAGAGTTTTATGATTTGAGCGAATATGCCGACGGCAATCAGGATTTTCAGATTCGTTTTGGAATCGGTTCCACCGACGGTTCCGGGCAATATTGCGGTTGGAATATTGACGATATTGAGCTTAAGGGGTACGGTGAAATTCCAAACGGATCACCGGAAATAACGACGACGCCTGATGCGCTTGATGATTCATTATTCTTGGGCGATACAGTAGTGGATACAGTTAAAATATTCAACAATGGCGAAGTACTGCTTCGAGCCCGATTCAGCTCGAACGATGCCTGGATTGATTTTGACACCGATCAGTTTAATATTGCCGAGGGTGACAGTCTAATGCTTCCGGTAGCTATGAACTCATCGGGATTGACGCCGGGAGATTACTACGGGACGTTACAATATTTCAGCAATGATCCGCTAAACAGCAATGGTTCAATGCCAGTTCATATGCATATTTACTCTCCAGATATTCAGATATCGGAAACAGAAATTACGGAAACGTTAGAAGCGGATCAATCAAGTAATCACGAATTATATATAAGCAATAACGGTCCGGGACGACTTGATTATAATATTATCCGTCTGATGTTCAACGGCAAGCGGGATATTACAGTTGCGAAAGAGGCAATTGCGACTCCGCTGGGTTATCGCCCGGCCGATCCGGATAAATCGGATGAAAATATCATGGAGCCCTATTTTGCGCCGATTACCCGCGCTCATGGCGGACCGGACATTTGGGGTTATAATTGGGTTGATTCCGATGATCCTGACGGACCGACATATGAATGGATCGATATATCCGGTGTTGGCACCGCTATCGAAGGATTTGGTGATGATGATACGACTTCGGCGATTCCTATTGGATTTTCATTCCCTTACTATGAAAATTCATACAGTGAACTCTATATCGGCAGTAACGGAATTGTGACTTTCGATATGCCATCCAGATCAAGATCGAATATTGCTATTCCAAATGATACCTTACCGAATAATCTGGTATCAATATGGTGGGATGACCTTGATCCTCGCAAGGGTGGAATGGTTTACTATTACAGTGATATGGCCAATGATAGGTTCATTGTCAGTTTCGACGCTATTCCCAATTACTATTCAACAACCGGAACCGGCTCTTTATCATTCCAGGCCGTATTATATGCTAATGGAAAAATACAGTTTAACTATGGCGTTATGGATCCAGGGGTCGACTATGATAGTTTGTCCGGAGCAACCATCGGCATTGAAAATTACGACGGAACGGATGGGCTGGAGGTTGTTTATAATGCCGACTATATCCATGATAATATGTCGATTTTGCTCGCCGCCGCCAACTGGCTTTCGGTTAATCCGGGCGGTGGTTCGGTTGATCCGTTTAGTATCGATACTATCTTGGTTGGGTTCAATGCGGCGGAAATGGTTGAGGGGACTTATAACGGCCAGCTGACAATAAACAGCAACGACCCGGACAGCCCGACTATTGACCTTCCGTTGACCTTAAATGTTTCCAGTGAACCGCAGGCGCCACAACCGCCGGCTCTGGTTTATCCTGAAAATGCGGCGGTCGATGTAGTTCAACCAATTGTATTTGATTGGTCCGATATAAACAATGCTGATATGTATCAAATGCAGATTGATACTTCATCTGAATTTTCTACAGCTAAGATGGATAGCAGTATGGCGGAATCTTTCTGCGATGTCAGCGGCCTTGTTCAAGGCATGACTTATTGCTGGCGGGTTCGCGGGCAGAATGCCGTGGGCTGGGGCAATTGGAGCGAGGTAAGAACCTTCACAACCGAGATAACCTGGCTTTGCGGAGATTTTGACAATAATGGAGCCGTTAATATAATAGATATTACCGGTATTATTGGATTTCTCTATAAGGATGGCCAGGCTCCAGTATTTTCGGATGCGGCTGACGTCAACGGCGATGGCGTCATCAATATTTTGGATATAACGACAATCATTACATACCTTTACAAAAACGGACCGGATTTGACTTGCCAATAATTATCAAATTTGGTTAGGATATGGGACAGGCTGAGCCTGTCCCTTTTTTTTTGCGCAATTGAAACCTTTAATATCAGGTTGCCGTATAGCTTGATATTAGAAATAATGTCATAAGGGAGGAAGAATGCGCAGTTTAAAGGTCATCAATAAGTATGTATTATTCTTGCTGATTTTCATCAATTCGATATTGGCATCCGATTATATATTCGCCAACGATTACAAAGTTACCTATCTTCCCGAAATGACAACCCGGCGGACAACCTCGCCAATTATCATTGATGGCGAGCTGAATGAAACCGACTGGTTGACGCTCCCCCGGGCCAATAATTTTGCCGAACATCGCCCGGGTGATCAGGTCCGGCCTCCGGTAATGACCGAGGCGATGATAACTTACGATGACGAAAATCTATATGTCGCGTTTATCGCCCACGATCATGATCCGGGCGCAATCAGAGCGACGCTATCCGACCGGGATCAATATTTTCAGGACGATAACATTGTATTGGCCGTCGACACCTATGCCAGTGCGGAATGGGCCTATGAGTTCGTCGTTAATCCGCTTGGGGTGCAGGGTGATATTGTCTGGTCGCAGTATGGCGACGAGGATTCTTCGCCCGATTTTGTCTGGGAATCAGCGGGAAAAATCACCGATTCCGGCTATTTGATCGAGATGGCCATTCCATTTAGTTCCCTTCGTTTCCCCAATAAAGATGAGCAGGTCTGGAAGGTCGATTTCTGGAGGAATTATCCGAGAGAGACGAGATACCAAATGTCCTGGGCGGCCTATGACCGCGCGGAATCATGCTGGCCGTGTAAGTGGGGAACGGTTAAAGGAATCAATAATGTCAAGCCGGGCAAGGGCTTGGAGATACTCCCCTCATTTATCAGCTACCAATCGGGCAATTTGGATAATATTAGAGATTACAAATCGGAATGGAGCAATAATGATATAAAGGGTGAGGCGTCCCTGGGAATAAAATATGCATTATCATCAGATATGACCGCGGAATTCACGCTGAATCCTGATTTTTCCCAGATAGAATCGGACGCGGCGCAAATAGATGTTAATTCCACGACGGCTCTTTATTATTCCGAAAAACGTCCCTTTTTCCAGCAGGGAATTGATTTATTTTCAACGTGGTCAGGCGTTGTCTATACAAGAATGATTAATAATCCATTGGCTACGGCGAAACTAATCGGGCGCGTCGGTAAAACCAGTATTGCCTTTATGTCCGGTTATGACGAGGATTCACCGATAATAGTCCCCTTTCGGGAGCAGTCGGGTCAGGGTCTGACCGGCAAGAGCTTTTCGAATATTTTCCGTTTTCGCCATTCGATCGGCGAGCAATCTCATCTGGGCGGCATAATGACCTACCGCGATTATAAGGGCGGCGGTTACAATACTGTTTACGGATTGGACGGCGCCATATATTTCCCGGATAATTTCAACATTGAGATTCAATGGCTGGGGAATAACAGCGAGGAGATTTTTGCTCCGGATCTTTTTGATACTAGTTCGGCCGATATGGCCCAGGTCTATTTTGATAATAACCAATATACCGTGGCGCTGGATGGCGAAAATTTTTTGGGGAATAGTCTTTATGCCAGTTTTGAAAAACACGGTAAGTACTGGGAGTTCGACGCTGACTATACCGAGAGTTCACCGACCTTTCGGGCCGATAATGGCTATTTCACGCGAAACGGCCGTCGTCAATTCGAATTCAGCACTGGTTACGATATCAATTATATTACGAAATTGTTCGATTATATATCGCCATCGGCTGGATATGCCAAGGTCTGGAAATATAACGGCGGCGGACATCAGGACGAATGGCTCTGGTGGGAGATCAGTCTCCAATTAAAAGGGCAAAGCAGTTTGTCATTTGGAAACCTTTGGAGCCGGGAAGATTTTCGAGGAATATTTTTTGACAAGATCACGAGGAATCATATTAATTTCAGCACAAATTTCAGCGATATGTTAAAGGGCGGTATTTATTTTTCCGCGGGACACACGATTTACCGGGATAATAATCCGGTAATGGGCCGAGAGGATAATCTCAGCGCCTGGTTAACTATTAAACCTTTGAATAATTTCTATATTGAACCGGAATATAACTATGGCACGAGCAAAGAGCTGAAAACCGATTCGACTTTATATGAGGGTTTTATTTTCCGCTCCCGACTAACCTATCAGTTCACCCGGGAGTTGTTCTGCAGAATAATAGTTCAGTATAATGATTTCAATCAGACCTGGTCATATGATCCTTTGATCAGTTATCGCCTGTCACCTTTTTCGATTTTCTATGCGGGGGCATCATCGGATATAAGAAATTTTGGCGAACTGGGAAGAGATGTCAGTCTTCAGACGAACCGCCAGTATTTTATGAAATTACAATATTTATTTTCCATTTGATTATTGTAGTAATATTTGCTTAATTGGCATATATAAATAATCATTTAAAAGAGGAGTTGCAAATGAATACAAATCATTTGCCCCGTTTTACCTTTATATTTATTATTTTATTGGCATTAATGGCGGTAATAATCCCATCTTGTCAGAATCGTTTATCGGCGCCGCCGGAAACGACCAAAGGAAATGTAGTTGATACGCTTCATGGAGTGGTCATTCCCGATCCGTACCGCTGGTTAGAAGATCAAGACAGTCCGGAAACGCGAGCCTGGATAGAGGCTCAAAATCAATATAGTGAGGAATATTTCAAAAGCGAGCCTATGCGCGAGGCGCTAAAAAAACGATATCAGGAACTGTTTAAGGTTGATAGAATCACCACTCCCGATCAACGGGGCAAGCGATTTTTTGTAAAGAAAAGAACGGGCGATCAGGAACTATATATCTATTATACCCGGGATAGCTTAAACGGAGAAGATAAAGTCTTAATTGATCCGCATACTTTGAGCGATGATTACACAGTTGATGTCGGCACCGAGGATATTACCAACGATGGCGCTTACTTTGCTTATCATGTGCGAGACGGCGGCGAAGAAGAAAGCAGGATTAAGATTATGAAGGTCGAGACGAAAGAGCTTCTTGCCGACAGCCTTCCCCGGGCCGACTATTACGGCTTTGATTTGACTGGAGATTTATCCGGGTTTTACTATACTAAATCAGTCGATGAAATTGGCAGCGTCTATTATCATAAAATGGGAACGGATGTATCAAAAGATAAAAAAATATTCGGCGGCAACTATGGACGGGAAAAGATAATAGCATCAAGCATGTCCGAAAATCGCCGTTGGTTATTAATTTATGTCTATAATGGATCATCGGGCGTCAACGATATTTATTATATTGACCTTAAAGGCGACGGCGAAATTAAAACTCTGGTGGAAAATGTACCGTCGTATTTTGAGGGGCAATTCGCCGATGACGCTTTAATTATAAATACAAATTGGATGGCACCTAATGGCCGTTTGATGAAGGTCGATCTTAAAAAGCCGGCTATGAAAAACTGGATGGAAATCGTTCCCGAAACGGAATGGCCGATTGAATTTTTCAGTCTGGCCGGCGGTAAAATATTTGTTAATTACCTGATAAATGTATCTTCCAAGGTAAAGCCATTTGATCTAAAGGGGACGGAGATGGGTGAGATTGAATTTCCGACTTTGGGAACGGTTGGCGCCGTTACCGGCCGCTGGGATAGCCAGGATGCTTTCTTTTCCTTTGCTTCATTTCATTATCCAACCACAATCTTTCACCTGAACACGGAGACCGGCGATTATAAAGTCTGGCATAAGAGCAATGTTCCGGTTAATACCGACAATACCGAAGTTAAGCAGGTTTGGTATAAATCAAAGGATGGAACCGAAATCCCGATGTTCATGGTTCATAAAAAAGGCCTTAAACTTGACGGCAATCGCCCGGTTCTAATGTATGGTTATGGCGGTTTTAGAACCAATTCCAATCCGTATTTCAGCACCTATGCCACGATTTTTGCCGAGCATGACGGCGTTTATATCTATCCGGCACTGCGAGGCGGCTCTGAATTTGGCGAGAACTGGCACGAGGCGGCAATGTTTGAAAAGAAGCAGAACACGTTTGATGATTTTATCGCCGCCGCGGAATGGCTGATAGCGAATAATTATACCAAACCATCGAAAATAGCGATTATGGGCGGAAGCAACGGCGGTTTGCTGGTCGGAGCCTGCATGACCCAAAGGCCGGATCTTTTCGGAGCGGTCATCTGTACCTATCCCCTGTTGGATATGCTTCGCTATCACAAATTCCTGATGGGACCGTACTGGATAAGCGAGTACGGCTCGGCTGATGATGCCGAACAATTCAAATATATTTATGCCTATTCCCCCTATCAAAATGTGAAACCGGGCGTTAAATATCCGGCGACCATTTTCAGTTCCGGAGATTCCGATACCCGGGTCGATCCGATGCATGCCCGCAAAATGACAGCTATGGTGCAGGCTAACAATGCATCCGATAAACCGATTCTACTGATGTATGACACTAAATCGGGGCATTTGGGCGGAAAACCATTAAGCGACATTATTGACGAGGCGGCCAATGAACTTGGCTTCCTATTTAGAGAATTGGATATTAAATAGAATTTTCCTAAAAAAATCAAGGCTCCGCAAGTCGGAGCCTTTTTTATAATGAGGGCTTGCCAGATGGGAAGAAACAGGCTATAATTATCTAATAGCAGGCGGCACTTATAGAAATATTTGGATAAAACCGGAGTTTTCGATGGATTGGTTAATAGCTCTTATTATTTTTGTTTCGGGCTTTTTGCTGGGACTGATATTAATGTCATATTTAAAAAGGAATCAGGCCAATTCGGGCCGGGAAATGGCTGAAAAGATCCTGGCTGAAAGCGAAGAAAATAAGAAAGAAGCACTTAACACCATCATCGATAATATCAAAAACAGCTTTGGCAATCTTTCATTAGAGGCTCTCTCCAAATCGAACACGGAGTTCCTCCGACTGGCCAAGGAAAAATTAGAAACCGAACGGGAATTTACCAGCCAGGAATTCGGCAAGAAAAAGGAATTAATTGATAGTCAGTTACATCAAATGACGGCCGAATTGAACAAAGTCTCAGGGTTGATAAGCAGTCTGGAAAAAGACCGCGAACTTAAATTCGGCGAACTGACTAACCAGCTTAAGGATGCGAAGGAAAAAACAGTCGAATTGACCAAGACAACCAATAATCTTCGCGAGGTTCTGGCCAGCACGAAAACACGGGGACAATGGGGTCAGAGAATGGCCGAGGATGTTCTTCGAATCGCAGGATTTGTCGAGGGTGTTAATTATGTTAAGGAAAAGGCGATTGAGGGAATCGGAACGCGGCCAGATTTCACATTCTTCCTTCCCCGCGATTTAAGATTAAATATGGATGTCAAATTTCCGCTGGAAAATTATGTCCGTTATCTTAATACGGAAAATCCGATTGAAAAGGATCAGCACTGCAAAAGTTTCCTGCGTGATGTAAAGGCGAGAATAAAAGAGGTGACGGTCAGGGATTATATAAATCCGGAGCAAAATACGGTTGATTATGTTCTTCTTTTCATCCCCAATGAACAGATTTATTCTTTTATTCATGAAAAGGAACAGGCTTTGTTGGATGAGAGCCTGAAAAGCAAGGTAGTAATCTGTTCGCCAATGACATTATTTGCGATTTTGGCGGTGGTTCGCCAGGCGGTTGATAATTTTACAATGGAAAAAACCTCAAATGAAATTTTATTGCTGATGGACGCTTTTAATAAGCAATGGCAGTTATTTGTCGGCAAAATGGATAGTCTCGGCTCCAAAATAGTCTCGGCTCAGAGAGAATTTGAATCATTGACAACCACCCGTCAACGGCAGTTGGAAAAGCCATTGAGAGAAATTGAGGGTCTTAAAAATAGGCGGGGGTTGATTTCCAATAAAAGTGACGAACTCGAGCCCGATTCGCCGGAAATTTTTGTTAATTCTCAGGATGAAGATTTTTAGGAAAACCGGGCAATTTTCGGTCTCATAAAAGCCTGATTTTCGATATTTTACATTCAAAATAAATTTTGTACTTGACCAAATGCCAACAATTTAGCATATTATCACTAAAGAGACAGAGCGGAAGAATAATCTCCCTCACTAACCGCATATAAAATACTTGCTATTTCTAATATTAAGCGTCTCTGAGAGTTATACTTTTTCTGACGACTCAAATCGGAGAGTTGAATTGAAAGATTTAATTAATCCGGCAAGCCGCCGCCATTTTGGCAATGTGTTGATTGGCAACAAATTAATATAAATTTATGGTATAATTTTCAAAAAACCGGACGATTATATATAGTAAATAAGAAAAGAATGAAAATATTTACAAATATAAACAAAATGATTATGGAGGAGATCATATGCTCTGATAATTCGGTTTTTAGTAAACCGATATTTATAACCAATAGGAATGAAAAAACGGATTCCAGTTTAATCATTAGAAAACATTTGATTAGACACACTTAGAGAGAGGTGAAATTCAATGAAAAGCTATAAGGCAACCATTATAATAACCATACTGTGCTTATTCATGGTTAATTTTTCGGCATTGGCTGAAAAATCAGATTATTTAAAGGTCGACCATAAACAATTAAATGTCCAGCAAAGCGTGCTCACAATTGAAAATAAGGCCAAAATTAAGCCCAGTATTATGGTTGAGACTCCTTACACAAAAAGCAAGGCGGCTATAGAGCAGGGCGGCGAAGATATTGCCAGTGCGACTGTTATTGCGAGCATACCGGCTAATCTGACCGGTACAACGGTTGGATATGCCAATGATTATGAAGCCAGCAGCGGCGGATGTACCAATACCAATGCTCCCGATGTGGTATATTCGTTAACGCCGGACGCAAATTATCGCATTCATTTGATATCCTGCAACTCTGCTTACTGGACAAAAATAATTATCTTTGAGACGGATGAAACCTTTACCTTAGCCTGCAATCAATATTCCGATTCCTGTCTTCCCGATTACCGGGCAGCAATATATTATCTTGATGTTACTGCCGGGACGACGTACTACATTGTCGTTGACGGCGGTATTGGCGGTCCTTCGGGTGCCTATGATATTGATATCGAAGTTCTTCCGCCGGTTGATGAGCTTGATTTTCATCCCGGAATAAGCGGCACCGGTGATGGTCCTTTTATACTTGGCACCGAATATTACAAATATGACAGCATGCAGGTATGGTATAGTTCCGACAATAACGGCACGACCTTTAATGATGCAACCGGATGGGTATTTAATGGCATGCCAACTTATCCTTCGGCTGACCTATTTGGCGGAACTGAATTCAGCGGCAAAACCTGCAAATTCACCATGGTACCAGATTATCTGGATGACAATGGGGCCGATGTTTTAAATGGTACAGCGTATGACGCCTCTGCGGCAGGGACTTTTGAATTACAATATTGGGATTGGTCGGACCTCAACGGACTTTACCATTGGTATAATATGATCATGAATGATATGGCGGCTGATGACGGTGGAAACAATGCCTGGGATTGGGGCGCGATATCTCTCATTTGGGGTGGCGATTATGCGGAACCGGACCATGTGCATTCACCATATATTACCTATCCGACCAGTGATACCGGTACATCCACGATCAGATGGTGGAACGGCGCCGATGCCTGCAGTACCACTACCGCCGATATCGACCCGATTCAGCAAAGAACCTATGCTGCCTATGATTTACTTGATACCGGTGAATGGATAATATTTCTAACAAAATATAATCGAAATAATTATGGTGACGCTACGGTTACTACCAATGCCGGTTTATCACTGGGTGATGGTACGCAATGCATGTTCCCCGATGTTGAGGCCTATAATGGATATGTAGTCACGGTTTGCATGAATTGGGATCCATTGGATGAAGGCGATAAGGATGTGGTTTGTTTTTATGCTACGGGCGGTGCAATTGGCAGCGCCATGGCGAGTGTTGTGGCCGGAACGACTGATGCCGAAACATACCCCAGAGTCAAGCATATCAGCGATGCCAATTTCCTTTGCACATATGTCAGCAATGGCGAATTATTTGCAACGTTATCGGAAGACGGGGGCGCCACCTGGAATACTCCGGTTGCCATTAATTTAGCCGGAGATATTGTTGTAAGTGAATATCGGTCAGTTGATATTTCTGAAAGCGACGGTTTTGTCGTTCCGATAGCCTATGAGTATCAAACGGCCAAAGATGGAGATATCTTCACTAGAATAATATCTTATCAGGCCATTGAAGAACCGGATTCAGACGGTGACGGATACCCGGATGCAACCGACAATTGTCCTTATGTTTATAACGATGATCAATCTAATTCTGATTTTGATACGTTTGGCGACGCCTGCGATAATTGTCCGACCGTTGCCAATCAAGATCAAACCAACAGCGACGGTGACACTTATGGCAATGCCTGCGATAACTGCCCGACGGTTGATAATGAGGATCAGCTGAACTCCGACGGTGACAGCCATGGCGATGCCTGCGATAACTGCCCGTTTGTGGACAACGAGGATCAGGCGGATTCCAATGGAAACGATGTCGGCGACGCCTGCGATTGGATCTGCGGAGATGCCAATGACGAGGGAACGGTTAATATTCTGGATATTACGTTTATTATTTCCTATCTTTACAAGAGCGGTACCGCGCCAAATTATTTGGTGGCGTGCGATGTTAACAGTTCCGGGACGGCGGAAAATCCTCAGGTTAACATTCTGGATATAACTTATATTATCGCTTATCTATATAAGAGCGGTCCGGCTCCTGATTGCCCGTAATTGGGAACCGTATGTAACTTTATAGGGACGGCCCGACGCCGTCCCTTTTTAATATTGTGATGAAATAGGCTTGTGCAAATTAAAATTATCGATATATTAGAGGTGCACTAATTACTAACCGCATTGCGAGGACAAATGCCAAAAACAAAATCAATTTTATTATTAATCCTGATACTTTTTATATTCAGTATCAGTCTATGGGCCGAGAGTAATAGATATATCCAGGCCAAGGTGTATTTCGATAATAAGTTGGAATACCAAAGTCTGATGGCGCTTGGATTGGATTTGTATAAGCGCGGAGATAATTATTTTGAAATAATACTAAATCAGACTGAATACGATCAAATATCAGGCGATGGATATAAAATTGATATTGTTCATGATGATATATCGGCTTTTTTGCAAAGCCGCCTTTTGCCCGATAAAGATATGGGCGGATACAAGACGCTTGATGAAATCTATACTCATCTTGATTCCATAATTGCGGCTAATCCAACGCTGGTTTCGCCGAGAACAAGCATTGGCCAGACAATTGAGGGACGCGACATGTGGG
>JBDRRI010000330.1:0-4869 GCA_043825815.1 Candidatus Zixiibacteriota bacterium | reverse complement strand
AAACTGATTTTAAAATTATGAATCATCATAAAATATATGGCGTCGATTATTCACTTAAAGTTGCCCGGATGCTGAATCTCGATAAGCAAATTGTTTTTGATTCGCATAAGAAACTTCGTGATTTGAACCTGCTGGAGCGAGTCAAAGAATTGATGATGCAATATCGCAAAGGTATTGTAGATAATAAATGGATTAAACATCGCAACCACACTTATTACAATCTGACCGAAAAGGGCGAACAGTATCTCACCCATTATCTGAACCAAAAAAAATGAGCCGAACGAGCGGCTCATTTTACCAAATAATGGAAAAAGACGTTAGATATTCATCCAATAACTGGTTTTTATCAGGAAAATATTTTGAGCGTCGCCGGAAAACATCCGTTTAAAATCTCTTGATAGATTAAGATTGTTAATTGTATCATCAACTTCCGGACGCGATCTCGTCCAGACCAGGTAAAGCGAACTGCCCGGAAGATATTCCCATCTCATAAGCAACATTGAGTTTATTGCAGAATAATTGTAATCTACATTATATTCAACAGTATTGCCCTGCTCATCTTCGGGAGCCACATAATCATTGCCACCGACATAATACAAGTAATTGTCATAATCAAGGCCGGATACCAGACATTCGGCCGATAATTGAATGGAGAGATTTTGTTTCAGAACAATCGATGCCGAAGCCTCAACATAAATCAAGTCCTGATTCAGGACGCCAAACAATGACATCGTTTCCTCAGTCCCCGAGATTGGATTGTATGCATCTTCATTGCTCACCCAGCGAAGAATGTCGCGATAAATACAATAATTCATTCCGGCGGATAAGGTCATATTGCTTTTCGGGCGATAAAAAACTCCAAAATAATTGGCTGCCCACCAGCCGCCGCGGTCGCCGCCGCTTCCCGGATTATAATTGAACCATAGTTTTTTTCTGGCATCAGTATTCAATGACATCCACCAGGAATAGGTTGGATGGACCGGCCATTCCCAAAGTCCATTGCCTCTGGTTTCCAAATCGCTGTATCTTTCAGCCTGAAAATTGAAGCCGCCACCCAGCGACCAAAAATTAGTAAACTCGATATAGGTATTGAAATTGCCGCCCAATTGATAATTAATTCCATCATAATTCCAGGACTGGTAGTAATTGAAATTGTTATATGAATCACGAATGATCCACCAGTCATCAGTCGTTCGATATTCCAGCCAGCCCCAAACGTGCTTGGTGTCAACTCGAGAAGTATATCCAATACGATTAAGTTTTAAATCGGGATTTTTAAAGGTAAAACCAAAGGCTCCTCGGATATGCTTGCCACTTAATTTTTCAATGGTAGCATCGAAACCGAAACCGATATTTTCATTATCAACCCGGCTGAAAACTGCCTGTCCCCGGAACCCCCAGGAATTATTATTGGCTACCAGCCGCCAGTCGGCCCCGCCTGTTATAATTGGGTTTACAGTTTCCTGGCTGACAAGGGTAAACATGGCCCCCAAATGAGAATATTTAAACAATCCCTGTTTAATTCGAAATACGCTATAGTTGGCCAAAGGTTCAACGACTCCTTCTCCATAAACGGTATCAGCCGAGACCACATATTTCTCATATTCGCCGAGCACGTCATTGTAAGTCGAGTCGTAAACCTCATTATTAATCGAGGCATATTCAGCTGTCTCTTCTTCGGTTGTTGCATTCAAGAAGGCGATGGATGTCCGTTCGGCGACTTTACCCGATAGTTTGGCGGCTCCCAGAATCGTCGTTGCCGAAGGATATTCGGTATAATATTCAAGACTGTCATCATTAACATTCCGATATGGCGGACGTCCTATTCGCCGAGAATAAAAAAGCATGAAATCGGTGTTAAACAGGTCGGCTCCCTCAAGGAAAAACGGCCTTCGCTCGGAAAAGAAGGTTTCATAGGCGGAAAGATCTAAAACCGGCTGGTCTAATTCTACCTGTCCGAAATCCGGGTTTATAGCGGCGTCCAGAATCAGGTCGGTCGAAAGACCATATTTCATATCAAAACCGATATTTTTTTTAAATTTTCGTCCGTCGCTATTTTCCATGCTTTTCGGCTCATACTCCATACTCGAGACAGCATACGGCATTAATTCCAAATGTCCGGCCGGCTTAATGTTTCGGATATTTTTCAAATGGCCGAAATTGGATACAAATCCGCCCTCCTTAAGCGGTACAAAGGCCCATTTATCATATTCGCCGCTACGATTAATTGATCGGGTAAAATTAAAACCCCATATATGTTCTTCTTTTTCGGCAAACCGTAGGCAATGATATGGTATTTTAAATTCTGCCGACCACCCCCAGGGCTGAATTTTGGAGGCCGATGTCCAAACCGCGTCCCATGATACATCGGAATTATCGTTGTTATAGTAGCGGATATCCTGCTGGACACCGCTGGCATTTAATAAAAACCGATAACATGATTGATGGTCGTGGGAGGCATCAATGCAAACCGATACCTGATCGGCCTGCGAAGAACGGTCCCGACGGACTAATTGCCTGGCGATTTTATCCGGTTCTGAATCGTAGCACCAGAACGCGACATACAATGCATTGTCATCATAGGCAACAGCGACAACTGTCGATTCAGCAGGGGTTTCTCCTTCGTTCGGTGCCTGTTGGGTGAAATTGCTCGATTTTTCGATTTCGCTGTTTTTCCAGACATCGTCATCCAGGTTTCCGTCTATATCCGGCGGATGCGGATTAACACGATACGCTCGTAATTCGGGTAAAATTTTTGTTTCGACGTTTGAACTGTCAGTTGATTCAGCGAAGGCTGAAAAGGCCGTGATAAATGCAAAAAACATCGCCAATGCAAGGACCGGGGTTGACTCTCTTCTCATTTTTTTATCTCCGTTTTTGGTTGTCAAAAGTCAACCTCATGCTCACAACCGTTAGACGGAAATATTTTTATAATGTTTCGTTTTTTTTATAGGAGTGATTTATCTTTATTTGATTCCAATCGGCTAAGACTTATTCCTATGCTATTTGCCCTTCAGAAGCGAACCCCCCAAATCCTTAAGTTTATCTTTTGCATCGGACTCCAAATTTTCAATTGTATCGTCAACAGCATTCTTCAAATTAAGATCAAACCCATCCGGAAGGATATCTTTGCCTTGAGAAAGCGCCTCTTTGATTAGTCTCCGAATTAAGATTGCCGTAATTTCCCCAACCGAGGCGCCGGTCGAGCCACCGATATTTGATAGCGATATATTTTCAATCTTAAATGACTTATCATAGAGCTGTTTACCCATAGCGGTCAATGATGCCGAAACTTCGATATCTCTGAAAACAGCACTTTTAATTTTCATCCTCAAATCGGTTCCATCATCCGAGGAGTTTGATCCGAAATCAAGATTCTGAATATGATTTAAAATCTGCTTGTAATTGCCCCTTACATCAATCTGCTCAAAATTGATTTTCAATCCCTCAAGAATCATAGAATCAACTACAACTTCATCTTTGAACACGGAACCGGATTCAATATCAAGAATTCCCCTCTTGATTTCCATAAAATACTCTTTTTCAAAGCCGTCCGGATTATCAATACGATACTCGTTCAGTGCCAGACTGGCACCGCCAAAATCAAGATTAGCCGAGGCCAAATTGTTTTCTACGCCAAGGGCATATTCCCCGCCGGTTTCAACCGCACTTTTAACAATTTGATTACGGGTAAAATATCCAACTATCAGGCAGACAATAATTAGACCGATTAATACAAAAACAACTTTTTTAATCATAATTCATCTCCGATTTGGGGTTTAATCATAATAAAATATATCGCTTTTATCCACGTCAACAACAATTTATATTTGACGGCGAAATTGTCAGATAAATCAGGGAGATAATTTATGGATTCTGCCATTTGTCTATTGATTGATTTTCTTGAGCAGGCCTATAATAAAAAGGCCTGGCACGGAACAACTCTTCGCGGTTCAATCCGCAATGTTGAGATGAATGAAGCGCTCTGGAGACCATCGGCGAAGTATCATAATATTCGCGAATCAATCGTTCATGCCGCTTATTGGAAATATGCCATCTGGCGAAGAATAAGCGGTAATCTTGATAGTCACTTTGAATATCCCGGTTCCGACTGGTTGAAACTTCCGCCCAAATGCGATGAAAAAATATGGAAATTCGAAATCGGTCTCCTAAAAAGGTATCACGATCTGTTAATCAAGGCGGTCGGTCAGCTTAAGCTGAGCGATCTCGAAAAGAAACCGCCGAATTCGAAAACGACCTATAAAATGTTAATTCTCGGTATTGGTTCCCATGATTTATATCACGCCGGCCAGATACAGTTATTAAAACGCCTCCAAAGAGGCGGAATAGTTAAATAAGGGTGTATTTGTAATACACCCTTGCATATTACAATATCCTAAGAATCATTTTCATGAAATTCTTCTCGGGTTAAGCCGAACAGAATCTCATCATGATATTGACCGTCGAAATACCACATTCGGCGACGTCTCCCTTCTTCAACACACCCGATCTTTTTATGAAGACCTATCGAGGCAACATCGCGGACAACAACCGCCGAATTGAATTTCTGATAGTTCCGTTCATTGAAAGCATATCGAAGCAATATCCGAATCGCCTCCTCGCCATATCCGCGCCGCCAGTAAGGACGATCAATATCAAGGCCGATACTAAATGTCCCATGCATCCGTTTTCGAGAATGAAACGAAATCCCGCCGACATTTTTGCCCTCTTCATTTTCAATAACAAAGATTATTATTCCGTCGACATCTTTGCAATCGGAATATTTTTCGAGGAAATTCTTTATTGATTCCTCCGAGGTGGGCAATTCTGTATGAAGTTGAAGAACCTGTCTTGATGGTGTATCAAGAC
>JBDRRI010000329.1:0-12904 GCA_043825815.1 Candidatus Zixiibacteriota bacterium | reverse complement strand
TCTTCAAAAAGCTCTCGATTACAAGAAAAAATATCAATTCTCTCTCGGCTGGGTCCCGGAAAAGAATAATCCCTCGATTAATTACCTTTTTGATTGACAGCTCCCCCCATGTCCCATAATTTGGGGCTGTGTCACCAAATGAACTAAGTAAAGAATTGGCCGCCGGCAAATTCCGCTCGCTCTATTATTTTTACGGAGCGGAGGATTACCGGATCAAGGAGGCCGAAAAAACGCTCATTGGACGGTTTTTGCCCAAAACCCAGCTAACCACCAACCATACTAATCTCTCTGCATCGAAAAATAAATTCGACGATATCATCACCGAACTCTCAGTTATTCCGATGCTCGGCGAAAGGCAGACATTTACAATTGCCGACATTCAATCGCTGACAACTAAACAGATTGATAAAATTATTGCCATGACATCCCCGCCGGATCCGAATCGAATCCTGATTTTTTCATCACCATCCTCTAAAACACCCAAGAAAAAATCGGCGATGCTTCAACATTTGTTGGCAAATACAACCGCTGTCGATTTCCCGCGCCTTTCAATTGATTCAGCCAAAACTCGAATCCATAAGATTCTTAAACCGAAAAATATTCAAATCGAAACCGAGGCTCTTGATTTTTTAATAGAGCTTTCGGACGGTGATTTTGGCGGGATGATGCTTGAGGTGAATAAATTAATAGATTTTGTGGGTGAGAATGGGAATATTAGCCTGAATGAAATAAAAGAAATTACCTCCGATTATCAAGCTTTTACGATATTTGAAGTCGCCGGTAACGCCATATTAGGCGAATATGATAAGGCCATTACCATCCTGCAATATCTTATGAATAAAGGCGATCGAGCGACCAATATCCTATTCTGGATTTCGGAGCATTTTCTTGGATTATATCTGGCCCAAAACAAAAAACAATTTGGAAAAGATAAAAGAGATAACAGCTGGAAATTTAAGGGACAGCTTAATCGGCTTGAAAACGAACATCTGGAACAGATAATTCACTTGATCGCCGAAGCTGATAGGGATCTGCGGTCCAATCTTGACAATGACGGGCTTATTCTGGAAAAGCTCATTTATCAAATTTGCTCAATAAAAAACAGCTGATTATATAAATAAAATGGAAGAAAAGATGCAATCGGCGGTAAATAGCATGGAAGATGGCGCCGAGGATCGCTCTATTATCGAGTTGGCGCGTGATGGCGACAAAAATGCTTACGGCAGGTTGGTGATGAAATATCAGAAAAGATTGTTCCGGTTTCTCTTTCTTATTCTCCGGCAAAAAGATGCGACTGAAGATATCATGCAGGAAGCTTTCGTCAAAGGATATCTGGCTCTGGCCTCTTTCGAACCGGATAAGCCGTTTTACCCCTGGATTGCGACTATTGCCCGAAATCAAGCCCTGAATTATATCAAGAAGGACGCCCGCGAGATTCCAGCCGGTGAATTGGAGGATTATATCGAGTCGATTCCGGATAAAACCGCCAACGCTATTGATAATCTGATAAATTCGGAGAATAACAAGAAGCTCGCTTCGGCGGTAATGTCTCTCCCGGAGCAATATCGAACCGTCTTCGTTCTGAGGATGATGGAAAAGCTGAGTTACGAGGAAATCTCTGAAAAACTGAAAATATCTCCCGGGACAGTCGATTCGCGGCTATTTAGGGCGCGGCAAAAACTTGTGGAACTGCTAAAAGATTATTTATAATGATATTATGAACTGCAATAAGATAAAAGAAAAACTCTCGCTCTATATCGACGGTCTACTCGGTGAGAGCGATATACGAATGGTTGAAGAACACACTCAATCATGCGCCGAATGCAAGGCATTTTACGAAGCGCTGCTTAAGCTGGGTGAGATGACCGATGATTTCGTAATTGACGGCGATGATTCATATTGGCGATCTCAGGCCGATTCGGTATTAGAGAAGATTGAGCGAGCTGAGTCAGATAATATTACCCCGGTTCCTTCAAAAAAATCAGGCAACGGGTTCTATCGTTATGCCGCGGTGGCCGCCGCGGTTTTAATTGTCGCTTTTGTCTCGATTTATGAATCGATGAAACTCGAACCAACCAATCAGATTTTCAAGAAGGGTAACGGTGTGTCGGAGGTTGCCAATGCCCCGGTTCCATCGGTGGCCAAGAATATGATTGCATCAGACGAAGAAACGGAAACTTCGGGCATGGCTGCAAAAGACAAGACGGGCGATACTGACAAAAATGCGGAAATGGATGATAATATCGGAACCGCTTTGCCGGAGGAACCTACTGCTACGGCTAATGAGCAATCGATCGATAATATCTCGAAATCGGAATTGGCTAATAAGTCTTCAAAGCAAATTGAAGAGATGGCCAAAAAAGGAACCTTAGGCGAGACAAAATCGAGGAATGAAGAGGCCGTTTCCAAGGTACAACCGTCACCCAAAATTGAGAAAGAACAACAACTTGAATCCGAATCAATCATCCTTGGCGACCAGAAAACCAGGAGTGTTGATTCTGAGGGCGGTCAAAGTGATGCATATTATGCTCAAAAAGCCGATTTGTCGCAGCAGACCAAGGCCAAATCGGAGGCGTTGGTCAGAGACGGCCAATATGACTCGCTTCGAATGATTGTAAGGCAATATGAGCAGGCAAAATCCTCCAAAAAATCGGCGGCGGATAATATACTGGAGCTTTCATACAGGGGCGGTAGCACAAACGCGCTAACCAGTAAAAGCGCCGTCAAGGAAGCCGTTAAACCGGCACCGGAGATTGACCAGATGGAAATCGCAACGGCCTATTATGAACTGGGCAAGGCCACCCCCGATAGCACGGAGCGGGAGCGAATGATAGTCAATCTTCTCGATCTGGTCAAGCGGGCCGATACAAGTTATGTCGATAGTATCACCGTTCTTATTATTGATCTGCAATCTCTCAATAAATAGATATCCTTTTTATTCGCAGGAGTCCTTCATTCTTCACAATTAATGACTCCTGCGTTTTTGGGAACGAAATATAACGACTTTTATTTTTCAGCCAGGTTCCTGATCGTTCGTTTGATTGGTATCGTGAATCGGCTGTTGCTGGTGTCGTTCAGTTGAATCGTCAGCGATTTTTCGAATTCAGTCTCCTGAAAGCCATCTTTAATTTCAATCGTACCTTTGACGGACTGACCGGCCTTGACCCCGGACGGCAAATCGAGTTTAAACATTTTTCGATTAATATCAATCAGATTTAGAGCCAAATCTTCCTGTGACATATTGGTAATGGTAAATTCGAGTTTTGTCCGAGCCGTCTCGCCGAATTGTGAAATATCAAATTTGTATGGTGCAATCTTTATCGGGAAGGTCTCATCGGGATTATCGATAACATTAGCGGAAAATTCGACCATTTGCGGATTAGGGCCGGCATTGGTGGTTATCGCCGGACGTTTGGACTGCTTGCCGCGATAGGTCCGTGTCGAAAAGATAACTTCAAGGGCAGTACTGTCTTTAGCACCCAGTTCGGTCTTGTCAAGCGGAACTTTAGTACATCCGCAACCCGGCTTGACATGGGTAATCAGCAGGCTATCGGTGCCGGTCGAATGCAGCCAAAAGGTATGGCTAATTTGTGAATTTTGCGGAACGAATCCAAAATCGAACGATTTTTCCGGAATGGTCAATTCCGGCTGGGCGCTTAAATTGGCGGATAGAGCCAAAATAACGAGCGAAGCGAGTAACAACGATTTTCTGAACATAACGGTCTCCTATGAGAATAGTTTTTTAGTCATATGCTCCAGCAGGCTGGATGATTGATCGCGAAAGATGGGAAAGACTTCATCTATTTCACAGCAACCGAGTTCAATAATTGCCTTTATAACCAGTTCAACATCTTTTTTTGTCTTAAGATCGGATATCCTCAGGTTGCAGGTTTCAGTACAATCTCCGACATACAATCGGATTTCCTGCATTTCCAGAGAATCTTTGAGATTAGCAGTTTTATTCTCTGTCATTCCGAGCGCGTCAAGAAGCGGAAAAACTCCTTTGGAATCCATCGCTATTTCCTTGTCGACGCCGGAAATCGAAATACCATAGCCGACTTTTTCCTGAAAATTAAACGGAACCCAGGCGACCAGAGCAATCAGGACTACCGCGGCCGCGATTGCAATCGGCGTCTTGTACCGATAGCTGACAAGCCTTTGAATAACAGTCATAGTTGACGGTTCTGATTGTTCGAGATTACTCTTAATAGACTCCAGTGAAAATTGTTTTTGCGGAGTGATTTGGCGAACGGTGTCGAGGTCGCGTTTCAAGTCGCTTTCCGCCCGGAGAAGATTATGGCATTCCGGGCAATGGTCAAGATGCTCCATAAGCTCGGGATCGCGGCGGTAATTTTCCGGATGCCATTCGCAATTATTGAGTATCTTTTGAGCCTGGCGACATTTCATAACTAATCGACTCCTTTGCATTACTGCGGGATTTTTGACTCTGGTTGAGGGCGGCCAACCGCTTTCTCATTTTATCTCGAGCCCGCATCAGTCTCATTTTAATAGTCCCTTCGGTTTTCGCAAATATCTCGGCCAGTTCGGTTATTTTCCATCCTTCGATTTCAGACAAAACCACCAGCATCCGGTCATCGGTCGAAAGAGAGGCCAGCGCATAATCGATTTTTCGCCGCGCGTCATACTGCCCGGACGGATCGGTTGTCCAGGGCAATTCGCCGAGATGGTCACTATTGAAAACCTTTTTCCACCACCCCATCCGGAAACGGCTTTTAAAATTGTTGTTAACAATTCGATACAGCCAGTATTTAAACGATTCCACCTTTTTCAGGCGATCAAAACCGTGGTAAGCCTTTATAATCGAATCCTGATAGAGGTCATCGCCATCGGCATCCCCTCCCGTTAAATGGAAACAATAGGCCCGGGCCGACTTATGCTCCTTTTCAATAAGTTGCCAGAATAGATCTTTATCTTTTCCCATCTATATAACCGATGCTTCGACCTGTCAAAAGGTAACAGTATTTTTTCCCAGAATGTCAAATTATACAATTGGTGAATATAATTGTTCATATCACCCAAAGCACCGGTAATACGCAATTATTTAAAAATTCACCGTAATTCACTCACTCTCATACAATTATAGTAAATTGGTATTGTTTTCTCATATATTAGTTTTTTTTTGTAGTCATTTTGTAGCAAAAGTGTAATAAAATTGGGTTTGTTTTGCATATTTTACATTTTTTCAAGGTAGTATTTTTGGAGTAATCTTGTAAATCGGGACGATTTATGCGCTTTGCGCGTCTCATATTATTGCCTTTAATCCTTTTCAAAAAAATAATCATCTCTATTTAAGGGGGGATATAGAATTAATATTGAATTGGTATAGAAAATGTAATTATATTTTAGGAATCGGTGCGTCAATATTTATAACTACGGGCAGATGAGGGGAGGCTTGCGCGCACGAAACCCATCCCCGGGTCGGTTTTAAACCGACCTCTACGGCTGATAACGAATTTTTTTTCATCATTCCTAATTTCATCCAATGTCATTCCCGTTTTGATTGGAAATCCATCCTACTCCCAAGAAAAGATGGATCCCCGCGTACGCGAGGATGACGGAATCTATGTCATTCCCCCAATGGGTTTTTTTGCTATTTTTTGCAGTTTTCATTTGGCTCTCATACAGTTACAGCAAATTGGCTTTGTTTTATTAAAAAAGCATATTGTTGTAATGGTTTGGCGTCAAAAGTGGGCGTTTTACACGCCCCGATGAAATATACAGCCACCCATCCCCGGGTCGGTTTTAAACCGACCCCTACGGCTGATAACGAATATTTTTTCATCATTCCTAATTTCATCCACTGTCATTCCCGTTTTGATTGGAAATCCATCACCAGTTTTATTCCAAAACAATTATTGACACAAATAAGACTGGATCATATATTATTTAGAGAGAGAAAAAATCATATACATCAGACATCGAAATATATCCCGACTGCATAAGAGAACCCTTAATTTGGGGAGGAAATGTGATGTACAAAAAGACCAGTGCAATCCTGTTCCTGGCGCTTGTCATTCTACTCAATCCTGCCACGATTTTCGCCGAATGCGGCGATATTAACAATAGCGGCGATATCAATATTTTGGATGTAACAAATCTTATTTCGTACCTCTATAAGTATGGATCGCCTCCGGCCGATCCGCAAATGGCCGATGTCAATCATTCGGGTAATCTCGATATTCTTGATATAACCTATCTCATTCAATACCTATATAAGAGTGGTCCTGCTCCCAACTGCCCCGGCTATACTCATCTTGATGAACGAGGTGATTGTCTAACTGACAAATATGGCATCGATGAAAAAGGTACTGTAATTTTCGATCTGTTCGGGAATGATCTTCGAATCAGCCATCTGGGCGCACATTATAACTGCTGTTTATTCTATTATGTTTATTATGACATTAACGAGACATCGATTACGGCGTACGAGTATGATTATGGTCAGCCATGCGACTGTATCTGTTATTTCGATCTTACCTCGACTCTGTTTGATATTGAGCCGGGGGAATATGAGATTTGTCTGGTAGGGATTTATGGAGATACCTTAAGTTGCCAGTCAATGGTTATTACCGGCGATCAGAATCTGATCGATTACACCGCAGGTGAATGTGAAATGATGAAATCAAGTAAGGGGGTTGAGTTTAACTATTCTAACGATACACTCACTCTATTACACTATGATGCCTTTTTCAATTGCGGAGCGATTTTCCAAATACTCTTTGAGCAGGCCGGTGATACTCTAAGATTTATGGAGTTAAACATTTCAGAAGTTGGAATGTACTGCATGTGCTATTTTGACCTGACGGCGACGGTTATAAATATTCCAGCGGGCAATTATATTATTGAAATATGGCAACGGGATTACGCGGAAATTGAGTTGGCTCTGTTCGAAAGACAAGAAATATTGCTGGAATAAATTTGGAAATTAAAATATTCAGGCGAAATCGGCGGCTTATAGGATTAAAGCCGCCGGCTTTCCAGTTCTTTATATTTGCCGGTTTTTTAAATCTGTTTAAAAGTGCGATAGCGGGGAATTCATACCCCGTCATTCGCAAACTCCAGAAAACATTCAATTCGGCGAGTGTCATTGGAATCTCTCCGAAAAATTAAAACTTTCTCCGGCGGATAGCTTTTTGGTTGACGCGCTGTTGATTATTGGATAACTTAAACTAACGCAATTCGAGAAGCGGTTGAGAGACCGGCACCATCAACCTTCGGATTATTCTTCAGATCGAGTATATGGCGAGCTTCTCCAATTATAAAAGAGGGTCGTATATTATAAGACTGGTTTGCAGGTCAACGTATAAAAGTTGTCTTGAATTTTACGGTGATATTTTTTATAAACGACGGAAAGGAGCGCACAATGGGCGACAAGGGCGGAAAAAAGAATAAGGATAAGAATCAGAAGCAGAAAAAGAGCAAAGACGATCAAATTGCAAAAGGCAAGCGGGATAAGCAGGAAAAGCCGGACGAAGGCTCAAAGAAATAGTTAATATGTTAAAAACGTGACGGATTTCGTTCGGCGCGAATTTATTCCTAAAACCACCGGCTTTCTAGTTCTTTATACTTGCCGGTTTCTTTAATTTGTTTGAGAGCCGAGTTGATTTTTTCCAGGAGCTCGGTGTCGCCCTTGTTGACGGCGATCCCGTACTGCTCTTCGGATAAAAGCTCGCCAACCGTTTTAGCTTTCCCCTGCAGTTTGATATATTCGTTGGTGGTTGGGTAATCATTGAGGACGGCATCAATCTGCCCGTTCTCCATATCAATAAAGGCGGCGCCGATATTATCGAACGAGAAAACGGAAACACCCGGCAAAGTTTTGGCGTATCGCTCCCCGGTCGTACCAAGCTGAACGCCGACTTTTTTGCCGCGAAGATCATCGACCGATTGAATGGTGCTGTCATCGACCGGCACGGCGATAATCTGACCGGCATTATAGTACGGCTCCGAAAAATCAATAACCGCCTTCCTTTGCGGAGTGATAGTCATGGCCGAAACGATGCAATGATATTTATTGCTTTTCAGGCCGGAAACGATGCCATCAAACGGCGTCACAATAAATTCCGGTTTCCATTTATTGATAGTGCAAATCTCTTTCATAATGTCGATATCGAAACCCTCGGGCCGGCCGGTGGCGGTGTTGACCATTTCGAATGGCGGATAGGTGGCATCGGTGCCGATTAATAATTGACTTTTTGTTTTCCAGAGCGGCTCGTTTTTCTCCCCGCCGCAGTTTATAATCGAAAAAACCAAGACTATCGCGATCATTGAATAAAACAAATATTTCACATTGGACTCCTTAATCTATGTAAAGATTATAGAGATTATTTACGATTTAGGCAAACAGTTTATGGAGAAACGAATTTCGAGCCGCAATTCCACCAATAAAATGGGCGACAGATGTGCAATCTGCCGCCCGGAGATAGCAAACGGAGAGAGCTTGTTTAATAATCATCAAAAGTTAAATGGCGAAGTCGTCCGGCGATTTTCAAATCTATTTTTATTTTACTCGTTTCATAATCGGGCGAGAAATAATAATTGTCGACGGCGGTAAAACCGAGGTCTTCCAGCTGTGAGCTATATGCGGAGCCATCGACTTTAAGACCGGCCTCTTTGGGATATCTGAATTTCAGATTGGAATCGAATCCCTCGATATCAATCGCAACATTCGGCGCCAAATCACCGACTTTAACCGAAATATACCCGTCATCATTATTAATATCCAGTTTTTCGAGTTTCATTGACTGCAAATTAAGATTCAAGTCAGAATTGTTTCCGTGGCAATAAAGTTCCAGCGGAACCTGTTCAGAAAGTTTAAGCCGCCAATCATTTCCGATATCCCGTCCGCCAATAATGATTTTACTTCGGGAGCGGCCATTAGCAGAGATATCAAGATTGGCGATGCCATCGGCGATATCATTTTCTATACGCGGCCGTCGTCCGAGCCGGTCAAATCCGGCTGAGGCCAGATAAGCCGAAGTCGGACCTACGGAAAGGTCGAAACGGTTGTGCGTAATTTTGACCACCATCCGTTCGGCGGAACTATCGTTTTCCCAGTTCCATTTGTAGGCTTCAAAAATCGAATCACCTTGGTATCCATCGCCGGTATAGTTAAACGCGATAATCGCCATGGTGCCGATTAACAACAGCGGCGACAAGTAGGCAATGAACTGAAGTCTGGATTTTTGGAAAATCTTTTCAATACCGATAGCAATCAGTAAGACGGGCCACCATTCGGCCAATTCAATCCAATAGTCCCAGTCAAGTTGACCGGTATTACAAAGAATTATCAGCACTCCGAGACTGATTAATATCAGCCCCCATCGTAATCTTGCAGGAGTCATTTTCCTCTCCCCTCGTGATTATATTTAACAGGAATTCTTTTTCGATAGAGGTTTCCCAGAACCAGAAGAACCAATCCGAGAATACCGACGGCAATCGTCAGGCTATTAAGCATGATTGGTTTCTCCTGCGTTATTGATTTCGTCATTTACCGGATTTTCGGTTTTTTCCTGGCGATTAATGCCCCGGATAACCAGAGCGGCGCCGATTAATATGAGAACTATCGGCCAAAAATAGTTATGGAAATGGAACCACCAGAAAAACTGATCAAATAAGAAAACGACACCAATTCCGACGAGGACGATACCGGTCAAAGAGCTGTTCCAAGCGGATTTTTTTCTAGGTTTTTTTTCAACGGTAACTTCTTGTCCAAGAGGATATTGGGGCATGGCGATCCAGGCCACGATATAAGCCAGAAGGCCGATGCCGTGGATGAAAATCGATATTATGGCAATAATTCTTATTATAGTCGGGTCGATATCGAAATAATCTCCTAACCCCCCACAAACACCGGCGATTTTACTATCAACTCGCGAACGATACAGTTTTTTATTCATTTTGCCTCCATCGGCTTAAGTTTCATATTCAATATAATAGACGGTAGTTTTCAAAAAAAGGTTCTAATATGGCTTAATTTGAATTGTAAACCCGTCTATTTTTAATTCGGCTCTTTATTTTTGGGCAGAAATTCGTATAATTGCTATATGAAAAAGGTTGCTTTCGATACTGTCGGCTGTCGGCTTAATCAGTATGATACCGAGCAAATTGCCGCCAAAATGCAGAAACGGGGGTTCTGTCGGGTGCCAATGACCGAACCGGCCGATATTTATATAATCAATACCTGCACTGTCACCGGACGGGCCGACGCTTCCTGCCGTAATATAATATCGCGGACGTCCCGGCAGTTTGGCTCATCGCCGGTAGTGGTTATTGGATGTTACGTTGAATCCGATCCGCAAAAAGTGGCGCAACTTAATGGAGTCGACCTGATTATCAATAACCGGGAAAAAGAACGAATAATTGATATCCTAAGCGAAAAGTATCCGCAATTGTTCGAAACTGAGTCAATTGAAACGAGTTATGAGCATATTTCGGAATTCCACGATCATAATCGGGCCTGGATTAAAATCGGCGACGGCTGCAATCAGCGCTGTTCTTACTGTATTATCCCCGATGTTCGGGGACCCCTGATTAATCGTGATCCGAATGAGATTATCGAGGAAATTCGGGCACTGGCCGCCAACGAATATCAGGAGGTCGTTCTGACCGGAATCCATATCGGACAGTATCATATAGGAGCGATTGACTCGCTACCTATGCTTCTAACCAAAATAATTGATGAGACCGATATCTATCGGGTAAGGTTATCATCGATTGAGCCTCAGGAGGTTAATACTGAATTATTGGATGTTGTTCGGAACAACGGACAGCGAGTCTGCCGGCATTTTCATATCCCCCTCCAGTCAGGCTCGGATAGAATATTAAAATTGATGCACCGTCCGTATAATCGAAAGAAATATCTTGAAATTATCGGGAATGTGAAAAACCGGATCGATGGGGTCGTGGTCGGGAGCGATATAATTGTCGGCTTTCCGGGCGAGACCGATGAGGATTTTTCCGAATCGGTCAAGGTCGCCCAAAGCGGACTATTGGATTATCTGCATGTTTTTTCTTATTCGGACCGTCCCGGAACGGAGGCGTCACAAATGGCCGATAAAATCAACCCGCAAACGATTAAGGAGCGCAATGCGATTCTTCGGGAAATTTCGGAGCAACTCTATACGCGGGCGCTTGAATGCGAAATCGGACGGACGGACGAAGTAATTTCGGAACATCGGGCGATCGACAAAAACCAGTACCGGGCCATTGCCGATAATTACCTTAGTTTTTTATTGCCAGAGGGCATTGGCGGCGGGAAGCAGGTGATTAAAATACGGGCTTTAGAAATGGCCGATGGATATTTAAGCGGCGAGATTGTTTGAATCATAATAATGGATAAAAAATAGTCAAACAATAATATTTCGCCGGACCGAAAAATGAGTATATTTGGGAAAAGAAAAAAATATTCGGGAGGAATTGATGAAAAGAGCGGAACTTGGTTCAACCGTAAAAGTGCATTATACCGGAAAGCTCGAGGATGGAACGCTGTTTGACAGTACAAGAGGCAAAGAGCCGTTTGAACTAACGCTCGGCAACGGGGCGACGGTGCCCGGTTTTGAGATTGGCATTGTCGGGATGGCGGTCGGTGAGGTTAAGGTAATAAAGGTACCGTATGAGGACGGTTTCGGACCGCGCAATAAAGATTTTAAAGAGGATATCAAGCGCTCGGCTTTGCCGAAGGAGCTTAATATAAAAATCGGCACGCAGTTGAAAGTGCCGCACATTGATGGTTCTTTTTTCCGGGCAACGGTAATCGCCTTTAGCAGTGAAATTGTGACGCTGGATACCAATCATCCGCTGGCCGGAAAAAATTTGACCTTTGAGGTCGAAATGGTTGAAATCGTTAAATAACTTTTTCCCGGAGGAAATATGTTATCCCCGAAAGAGCGGCAAAAACTGATTGATCAGATTCGCGAATTTCCAGCCAAACTGGAAAAGACGGTTAATCAGGTTTCCGACTCAAAAATGGACACCCCGTACGGCGAGGGTAAATGGGCCGCCCGCCAGGTTGTGCATCATCTGGTCGATTCGCACATGAACGGGTATCTTCGCGTCCGCTGGGCCCTGACAGAACACAATCCAACTTTAAAACCGTATGATCAGGATGATTTTGCGGAATTGCCCGATTATGAAATGGATCTGGCCAGCTCCTTTATGATCTTGCACGGGCTTCATGAAAAATGGGCCTATTTATGCGAGAATTTAACCGATGAGCAATGGCTACGGCCGTTAACTCATCCGGAGTCGGACTATACCAATATCGAAGAGATTTTAACGGCGTATGTCGAACATGGCGAGAAACATCTCGGACATATAAAAAGACTTATCAAAGGTTAAGCGCCTCGATTGCCGGTAATAATTTATAACCGGTTGAGTAAAACGATTTAAATCAGACTGCCGATAAAAAAAGCGGCAGTCTTTTATTTTGATTTTTTCTTCAGATGATCGTAAATAAAATCGATTCCGAGCGAGATTAGTATCACGGGAAGAATAAAATCCCAGGCGGAACCACTGATGATATTGAGTTTGTCAAGAAGCAGGAATAATCCGATTAAAAGCAATCCAACTCCAAAAAACATATTATCTCCTTATTGTTGATAATCTAATTATTTTAAATCGTGATTGAATTGCAACAAAAATAAAGGCAATTATTTACCCAAAAAAACCAAGTCAACACAATTACGCCCTGAAACATTATTCCTCAATATTCTTTAGTAAAAATAAAATTTATTAAATTATGTGTAACAGGACGGACTTGACTTGACACTTGCATAAAAAGCGAGTAGTCATTTATCTCTGAGAAACAGAATTAAAGGAGATAAGATGACTACTCAACAAAAACTAATCAAACAGAAGCTTTCGCTTCTTGAACTGGGGGATT
>JBDRRI010000328.1:0-3230 GCA_043825815.1 Candidatus Zixiibacteriota bacterium | reverse complement strand
ATATATCATTCATGCCAACGGACCTAAATTTCAGGAAACAGACATTCCCGTAAAACTGAAAAATACGGTTATTAACTGTTTAAAAGCGGCTGAAGATAAAGGTATAAAACAAGTTGTTTTTCCGGCCATGGGTGCAGGTTTTTACGGCATTCCACTCGATCAAAGTGCGGAAATTACGTTAACAGCAATAAGGGAGTATCTGAACAATGGCTCGAAATTGGAAGATGTGACGGTTTGTCTGTTAGATAATCGTGAATATATACCGTACCAATCCAAACTGTCATCGATGAACTAAGTTAAAGGAGCGATTATGTTTGATCTGGAATTTGCGCGCGGAACCCTGCATGATGTCGCTCTGGCATTTATGGCGGTGGTTTACTTTATACGTCTTTACTGGCTCACTCGGTTTAAAGCCGGCAAGGAGCGTCAGGCTCCCACTGGTCGCGGCGATACTAATTCTCGCAAAGGATTTATCTATTCTTGGGGAAACGTAGCCATGCCATGGGCAATGGAATCGACCCGAACCAAATTGATGTTATATTTTCAATTCGTAATATTCCACCTCGGTGTGACCTTTGCTATTATTTTAATGTTTTCAATTTCATTTTATTTCAAGGACAATCCGATCCCTTCATCACTGGCTATGGCGTTTAAGATTATTATCGGTGCGTCCTTTCTGGTCGGGGTCTATCGGATTATCAGAAGATTGTTCAGCAAATACGTACGGGCGATCAGCTCCCCCGATGATCACTTTTCTTTATGGCTGTTAACCGCCTGGTTTTTATTTGGATTTTTGGCCGCTGAAAATAATGTTGCGGCCGGCGAATGGAAACTGATGGTATTCTTCATTATGGGTTCATTCTTTCTTGTTTATGTCCCGTTTTCCAAGATTTCGCATTACTTGTACTATCCGTTTACGCGTTACTATCTGGGAAAAACATTGGGACGACGAGGTGTCTTCCCAATCAGGAGATTTCAATAATTGTAATTAGCAAGAATGAATATGGAGAAAATAAATATGGCACCAGAAAGATCATATAAAGCTCAAAAAGTAATAGACCGAATGGGCAAAAAACTAAGCCGGCAAATAGTTGGTTCACTCGTTGGCTGTATTCACTGCGGTAATTGTACCGACTCCTGCCATTATGTACTGGCCAATCCGGGTGACCCGACCTACGCCCCGGCCTATAAGGCGGATAAGATTCGATCGTTATTCAAACGACATTATGACTGGACCGGAAGAGTATTCCCCTGGTGGGTGCATGCCCGAAGCATTTATACCGATGAAGAGCTGGAAGAGCTGAAAGATACGGTTTTTGGTAAATGCACCAACTGCCGAAGATGCACCATTAACTGTCCCATGGGTGTCGATTTGGCTACTTTCAACCGAATGGCAAGAGGACTTCTGGTTTCGGTCGGAGTAATGCCGGAAGGCGTCGCGGTCGTATCAAAAGATCAATGGGAGATCGGCAACCAGATGGGCGTTCTCAAAGAGGATTATGTCGACACATTGGAGTGGCTTACAGAAGAAATGCAAATGGAAAATCCTAATAGTCCGGGAATTCCAATCGACAAAGAGAATGCTGACGTCGTTTATTCAATTAATCCGCGCGAAGTAAAATATGATCCGCGAACAATATCCGATGCGGCCGAAATATTCAATGCCGCCGGGGAAAACTGGACAATGCCCTCGGAGGGCTGGGATATGACCAATTTTGGCCTATTTTCCGGCGATGATGATTTAGGCGGTGCCGTAGCTCGTCGCTTATATGAAAAAGTCGAAGAGTTGCGGGGTCGGAAACTCGTTATATCCGAGTGCGGTCACGGATATCGTTCGACCCGTTGCGAAGGCCCCAATTGGGCACAAAAAGATGTCAATTTCCCGATGGAAAGTTCGGTAATAACAATGCTTGATTATATCAAATCGGGGAAAATTAAGGTCGACAAATCGAAAAATCCGGAAAAAGTCACGTTTCATGATTCCTGCAACAATGCCCGTAGTTGTGGTTTGACCGAAGAGCCCCGGGAACTGCTTAATTTGGTTTGTGAGGATTTTCAGGAGATGTACCCTAACCGGTCGGAAAATTATTGTTGTACCGGAGGGGGTGGCGCAATGTCGATGTCAGAGTACACTCCGCGCCGCTTAAAATCGGCCCAGATTAAGGCTGACCAATTGAAGGCCACCGGAGCCAAATATGTGGTCACTTCCTGCCACAACTGTGTCGACGGTCTGGCTGATCTTATCAAACACTATAAATTGGATATGAAAGTAACTCAGCTGGTGAATCTGGTGGCCAATGCCCTTGTCATAGAAAAACCGGTTGAAATACCGATTGAGGAACCGGTGGCAATCGTACCGGAGCTTGTCCCGGCTGGCGAATTAGCCGGCTATCGCATATTGGTTGCTGATGACGAACCGGATTTTGTTACATTTGTGTCAACCGTTCTCGAAGATAACGGCGCCCAGGTAATCGAGGCATTTAATGGCGATGATGCTCTCAAGATGGCCCGCGAACAGAAACCGGATATTATGACGCTGGATATAACCATGCCAGGAAAATCTGGCGTGGAAGTATTTGAATTTCTTAGGAATGACGATGAACTCAAGTCAATCCCAGTCTGTATTATGACCGGCAAACCGGAACTTAGAAAACTTATTTATGATCGCTCCGTTATCCCTCCGGAGGGCTATGTTGACAAGCCGGTTGATGAAGAATCAATCGTCTCCAATCTGAAGCGTATACTGGAGCTTAGGCAGGAGAAAAAAGACAGAAAAAAATGAAATGAAGCGAGGTGAGCATGGAACATCCGCGCCGACGGCTATCCGATAAAATATTCGATGCTATTCCCGGATACCTGACTGTTCAAAGCCGTGATTTAAAAATTGTTGAAGCCAATACCGCTTTCAAAAACGATTTTGGCAATTATCAGGAAAGATATTGCTATCAGATTTATAAAAATCGTCCGGAAAAGTGCGAGGATTGTCCGGTGGAACGAACCTTTCATGACGGACAAAAACATCATTCCGAGGAGATTGTCAAAACGCTGAACGGACGGGAAGTATCCGTTTTGGTATATACAACTCCAATTCTCAATGATCGCGGCGAGGTAACAGAAGTCATCGAGATGTCAACCGATATCACGAATATCAAACGGCTTCAGAATGATTTGAAAAACAGTCAGGAGCGATATCGTATGCTTTTTGAGGAAGTTCCATGTTTTATATCAAT
>JBDRRI010000327.1:0-2413 GCA_043825815.1 Candidatus Zixiibacteriota bacterium | reverse complement strand
ACGGCGGAATTGATTCCGCCGTTTTTATCAATAACAATTACTAATATTTTTAATCCTTCATCGACATCAGGAACTTTTCGTTGTTCTTGGTCTTTTTGATTCTATCAATTAAGAATTCCATCGCCTCAATTGGATTCATTTCGGCCAGGAACTTGCGCAGAACCCAGGTCTTGGCAAGAACATCAGGCTGAAGCAATAATTCCTCTTTACGAGTCGAGGAGCGGTTGAGATCCATCGCCGGATAAATTCTCCGGTCGGATAATCTACGATCAAGAACCATTTCCAGGTTGCCCGTTCCCTTAAACTCTTCAAAAATAACCTCATCCATTCTCGAGCCGGTTTCTACCAGTGCCGTCCCGATAATCGTCAGAGAGCCGCCCTCTTCGATATTACGGGCCGCACCGAAAAACCGTTTCGGCTTATGAAGGGCGTTACTGTCGACACCGCCGGAAAGAATCTTACCGGAATGGGGGACAACCGAGTTATGAGCTCGGGCCAAACGGGTGATACTGTCGAGAAGAATAACCACATCGTACTTATGCTCAACCAGTCTTTTGGCTTTCTCCAGAATCATATTGGCCACCTGAACATGGCGGTCAGCCGGTTCGTCAAAAGTCGAGGCGATTACTTCGCCTCTGACCGACCGGCGCATATCGGTAACTTCTTCCGGACGTTCATCAATGAGAAGCACCATCAGCTTGACATCGGGATGGTTGGTGGTTATCGAATTGGCGATTTTTTGCAGAATAATGGTTTTGCCGGCTTTAGGCGGCGATGTAATCAAAGCGCGTTGTCCCTTGCCAATCGGGGTCATCAGATCCATGATTCGCGTGGTTAATTCATCGGCATTGACTTCGAGCTTAAATGGGGTTTCAGGATATAATGGCGTCAGATTATCGAAAAAGATCTTCGCCTTGGATACACTGGGATGCTCAAAATTTATAGCCTCGATTTTTAGAAGAGCAAAGTACCGCTCGTTGTCTTTGGGCGGACGAACTTGCCCGGAGATGGTATCTCCGGTTCTCAAATCAAACCGCTTTATTTGTGAGGGTGAGACATAGATATCGTCCGGACCGGGAAGGTAGTTGTAATCCGGCGTTCTTAAAAAACCGTAACCTTCATTGAGAATTTCCAAAACGCCTTCAGAGAAAATCATTCCTTCCTGTTTGGCCGAAGCGGCTTCCATGATTTTGTAGATCAATTCCTGCTTGCGTAGCCCGGAAACTCCCGGAATATCAAGCTCTTCGGCAATCTTAAGAAGTTCCGCAATTGTTTTTCCCTTGAGTTTGTCACCGTCGGAAGATTCATTAACTTGGGATTTTAATTCCTTTGATTTTTCTTTTTCCTCGGGAACCTTCGCAATCTCATTTTCTTCTTTCGTCTCTTTTTCTTCGACTACTTCGTCTTCGTCAACCTTTGTTCTTGGCATAATATTCTCGTATTTTAAATTTATTATATCCTAAAAATGTCTATTTTAACTCTTCCACCGGGGCGTCGCCCCAAAGTTTTTCCAGTGCGTAAAATTCGCGCACCGATTTTTGAAATATGTGCACCACAACATCAATATAGTCCAGCAATATCCACTTACCTTCCTTTATACCTTCGCTGTGCCAGGGCTTTAAATCTTTCTCCAATAATCCTTCATCAATTGCCTTGGCAATTGCCTTAACGTGAACATCGACATCTCCGCTAACAATTACAAAATAATCGCATACAGATGAAATTTTTTTTAAGTTGAGGATTTTAACGTCGAAACCTTTTTTGGTGAGAGCAAGTTTCCCTGCCGTACGTGCCACGACTAATGGTGTTTGTTTCAAATTATCGCCTTACCGCTCCTTAAATTGATGGTTCCTTTATAAATTTTTCAAAGTCTTCACCCAAGACTAGTGTTGCCGAGATAGAACGATAGTTGTTTTCCATCGGCTTATAACTAATATCACCCAGAAGATTCAATTGTTCAGAAAGAATCTCAATCGGGTCGGAGTCACTATTCCTGGATATTAAAAAGCTTTCCTTAACAGGATAATCATTAAAGTCGTCAATGTCAACAATATTTACTTCGATTGGCAGCTTGATTAAACCGGGAAGAGCCTTAGAAACTTTGTTGGCGGCGCCGGTTGTGCCGCAGCCGTTTAATATCTGTAATCGAATCGTATATTCGGGGCTATCCACGGTTTTGGAAATCCCATGGGTAACTCTAATAGCCAGACTGGCCGCATAGATTACGACCATGGCAAAAATGACCACAATTGCCATTTCCAACAGGCGTGAATTTTTACGCGATGTTTTTGAACTTTTTCGGCGAACAACTTTTTTGAACAGTTTATTGTTTCTCATTGATTATTTGGCAGTTGAGGAGGAAAGATATCTTATCATTTGCTACTCAAAGAACCTCCGGTTATAAAAATTATAT
>JBDRRI010000326.1:0-6127 GCA_043825815.1 Candidatus Zixiibacteriota bacterium | reverse complement strand
CTTGATATCTTTAAATACGTGGAGGTTTTTTATAATCGGATTCGACGTCATTCAACTTTAGAGTATCTAAGTCCGGTTGACTTCGAATTAAAAAACAATTAACCTTAAGTAAGTGTCCTAAATAATAGGGGAAGATCAGTTGCAAATCCGCCATCGGCGGAGATAAACCGGGCAACAATAATTTATATTGCTGTACAAAATGGTTGTGTCGGTTCCTAATTCGCCAACGGCATGAATGCCACCGGCGGATTGTGACTGACACCAAGATATAAGAAGAAACGAAAATAACAATAAATGGCAAAAGATTATTACAATGTCCTCGGTGTCGCGGAAAACGCTTCGAAAGATGATATCAAGAAGAGCTTCCGCAGTCTGGCCAAAAAATATCACCCCGACCGCAACAAAGGTGATAAATCATCAGAAGAACGCTTCAAGGAGATTTCCGAAGCGTATGAAGTTCTGGGCGATGACAAAAAACGCCAGCAGTACGATATGATGAAAAAATACGGCGCTTTCGGCGGCGGTGGACCTGGGGGAGGATTCCATCCCGGCGGTATGAACGGAACGGGCGGCTTCCGAACCGGCAACGGGCAGTCATTCAGTTTCGAAGATATAGGCGGGTTTGGCTCATTTGCCGATATCTTCTCCTCGATCTTCGGAGGCCAGGATATTTTCGGGGGCGGGGGACCGCAAACCGGAACCCGGCCACAGCGGCAAATGCGGCCGCAGCGCGGCAATGACTGGCATATCAAACTATCGATAACATTCGAGCAGGCGATTAAGGGGACAACCAAAACACTATCGCTAAACAAACCCTCCTCGTGCCATGCCTGCCATGGAACCGGTACGCAGGCCGGCTCCGGTCATCAGGTTTGTACCAATTGCGGCGGCCGAGGCAATGTCACCCATGCTCAGGGCGGATTTTCGATTTCGCGGCCCTGTCCGGTTTGTCTGGGGCGCGGAACTGTCCCCGGTCAGGCCTGCACTGTCTGCCGCGGCTCTGGAAAAATAAAAGAAAAGAAAAAAGTTAAAATAAATATTCCGGCCGGTATTGACGATGGCGGCAAGGTTCGTCTTCGCGGGATGGGTTATCCCGGTCATAACGGCGGAATGGATGGAGATTTAATAATTACTGTGAATACTGAAAAAAATCAGGAGTTCAAGCGCGACGGACATGATATCCATACCTCGGTGGAGATATCATTTCCGCAGGCGGTACTGGGATGCAAGATTCCAGTTAAGACTTTGGCGCAAAAAATCAATCTGACAATTCCTCCCGGAACCGAGGCCGGTACGGTTATGCGCCTCAAAGGACTGGGTCTCGATGTGGCCGGAGGTCACGGCGACCAGTACGTGACAGTCAAAATCAAAGTACCCAAAACTGTCACCGCCGAACAAAAAGAACTTCTGGAAAAACTGGCCAAAACAATGTAAGAGACCTCTTGCCTTGTTAATTGAATAATCCCTCTTAAGGGAGGTTATCTAATATGAATTTGAATAAATTTACACAAAGATCGGCGGATGCCATAAACTATGCCCAGCAAAAAGCGCAGTCGGAATCGCATCCGCAAATGGTTCCGATGCATCTTTTATTTGCGCTATTGAAGCAGGATGAAGGATTGGTCGGGCAGGTCATTAAAAAAATCGACATCGATTTGGACAATCTGATATCAAAGGTCGACGGCCAATTGGCTCTATTGCCTCGTCAGGAGGGCGGCCAGTTGTACGCCTCGCCTGAATTGACAGCGGTACTTAATAAGGCGGAATTGGAGGCGGAGAAGTTAAAGGACGAATATGTTTCCGTTGAACACCTTCTTCTTGCCCTGATCGAAACAAAAAGCAAGGCCCAGGAAATTTTGAAAGAATTCGGAGTCAATCGAGAAATGGCTCTATCGGCATTATCATCAATTCGGGGCAATGCACGCGTCACCGATGACAACCCGGAGTCGAAATATCAGGTTCTGGAAAAATATTCGCGAGATCTCACCCAGCATGCCCGGGCAGGAAAACTTGATCCGGTTATTGGCCGCGAGGATGAAATCCGTCGCGTTATAAAAATTTTATCGCGTCGAACCAAGAACAATCCGGTTTTAATCGGCGAGCCGGGCGTCGGTAAGACGGCCATTGTCGAGGGACTGGCCCAGAAGATTGCCAACAACGAAATTCCGGAAACATTGAAAAATAAAAAAGTTGTCGCGCTCGATCTGGGTGCCTTAATTGCCGGCTCCAAATTTCGCGGTGAATTTGAAGAACGCCTGAAAGGTATTTTAAAGGAAATTGAAAAATCCGATGGCGAAATTATTCTGTTTATCGATGAGCTCCATACCATTGTCGGTGCGGGGGCGGTCGAGGGAGCTATGGATGCTTCCAATATGCTCAAGCCAGCGCTGGCTAGAGGGGAACTTCGCTGTGTCGGTGCCACAACGCTCGATGAATATCGCAAGAATATCGAAAAAGATGCCGCGCTGGAACGACGTTTCGCGACCGTCCATATCGAACCTCCGACAATCGAAGATACCGTTTCAATCCTGCGGGGTCTTCGAGAACGGTACGAATTGCATCATGGACTCAAAATAAAAGATGAAGCCATCATTGCCGCCGCGAAATTGTCCGATCGTTATATTACTGACCGCTTTCTTCCTGATAAGGCAATTGACCTGATTGATGAGGCCGCTGCCGAGATTCGTATTTCGATCGATTCCATGCCGCCCGAACTGGACCATATCGAAAAACGGATTCGCCAGTTTGAAATTGAAAAAGAAGGTATCCGACAGGAGAAAAGCTCGAAAGAAAGTCTAAAATCAATCGAGGAAGATCTGGTTGAACTGTACGCCCGACGCGATGATTTGAAAACGCAGTGGCAAAAAGAAAAAGATACGATTAATACCATAAATGAAATCAAGGCCGAAATTGAAAATCTGAAAATCCAGATTGGAGATGCTGAGCGCAAGGCTGATTATGAAGCGGCTGCAAGATTGAAATATGGCTCAATGGTTGATGCCGAAAAGAAACTTCAGCTTATCCATCATTCCCTCGCTTTGATACAAAAGGACAGGAAACTAATCAAAGAGGAAGTCGATGCCGATGATGTTGCCGAAGTCGTCTCCAAATGGACCGGTATTCCGGTTACGCGTCTAACTGAATCCGAAACAGAAAAACTTCTCCACCTCGAGGACAAACTCCATAAACGGGTGATCGGGCAAAACGAAGCGGTAATCGCCGTCTCCGATGCCGTTCGTCAATCGCGTGCCGGTTTGACCGATCCGAATCGGCCGCTGGGAACATTTATGTTTCTCGGTCCGACCGGAGTCGGCAAAACCGAACTGGCCAAAGCACTCGCTGAATTTTTGTACGGTTCTGAAGAGGCAATCGTTCGGATTGATATGTCAGAATATATGGAAAAATTCTCCGTTTCGCGCCTGATTGGCGCCCCGCCTGGATATGTCGGATATGATGAGGGAGGGCAATTGACCGAAGCTGTCCGCCGCCGTCCGTACGCCGTGGTTCTTCTCGATGAAATCGAAAAAGCGCATCCGGAAGTGTTCAATGTCCTCCTGCAGGTTCTCGATGAGGGTCGCCTGACCGACAATCAGGGACGGACCGTCAGCTTTAAAAACGCCATCCTGATTATGACCTCTAATATCGGCGCCGAGTTTATCCAGAGTGCTTCGGCAACGATTACCGATGACAACCGCGAGGATGTCTATGCCAAAATGAAAACCGAAGTGTTGAATCTTATGAGGCAATCGCTCCGTCCGGAATTCCTCAACCGGATTGATGAAACAATTGTTTTTTCGGCCCTGAATCGTAATGAGATTAAGGAAATTGTTAAACTTCAATTCAGCAATCTCGAAAAACTTCTGGCCGAAAAAGATATCCAATGCGAATTAACCGAAAATGCCCTGGACTATTTCGCCGACGCTGGCTATGACCCGTCGTTTGGGGCTCGGCCGATAAAGAGGTTGATTAATAAGGAACTCTCGCAAAAATTCGCAAGGATGATCCTAAACGGTGAGATAAGGCCGGGCAGCCGGGTCAAAATTATTCTGGCGGATAATGAAATCAACCTGATTCCGACTAATGACGGTGTAAAAGAAATGGCAGTCGGGAAATGATAAATTAATATGGAAAATATCCAGTTCATTATTTCTCTGGCGCTGTACCTCATTATTCCGAGCACTCTCGTCACACTTCTGGTTTGGATTATATACCGCCGCCTGAAAGGCAAGGCCTGGTACAGTCCCGGTACCGGTTTTGTCGCTGAACATCTCTATATGCAATGGGAAACCAAAGGCGCCAAAGCGGCTGTTCAGGAGATGGTTTATGAACGCGACGATAAAAAGGAACCGTCGGAAACGGGCGAAAATATCGAACCGCAGTTTTTTATCAAAAAAGAATGATAACTGACTTTTTATTTCGAATAAATTTCTTTTTAAATAGTATACCAAATATAAAAATTAATCAATGGAGTGATATATGATTAAGGTCATTTTAATTCTTATCCTTTCGTTGTTGTCGATATTCTCGGTCTTTGCCTTTGATCAAAATTCATTAGTCGGCGTCTGGAACGGCAAACTTCACGTTTCAGGAATCGACCTGCGCCTCGCTTTCAATTTCAAAGATTCGTCCGGAACCATAATAGCGACTATGGACAGTCCCGACCAAAGTGCCTATGATATTCCGCTTGATTCCGTTCGGCTCAAAAATGATTCCATCTTTATCTATTCGACCCCGATGATGGCCAAATATTCCGGCCTTATATCAGATAATGCCGCCAATATGACCGGTAAATGGGCGCAGAGTGGAGCCGTATTTGACCTGAATCTGGAAAAGGGGGAGAAGATAACGATGAATCGTCCTCAAGAGCCAAAACCGCCCTTTCCTTATAACGTCGAAGAGGTCACCTATATTAATCCGGTGGACAACAACCGTCTGGCCGGTACATTGACAATTCCCAAAGGAGATGGCCCTTTCCCGGCGGTTATTCTGATAACCGGCTCCGGAGCGCAGGATCGCGATGAGATGATATTCAATCATCGGCCTTTCTGGGTCATCGCCGACTATCTTACCAAACGGGGAATCGCTGTGCTTCGCTACGACGATCGCGGCGTCGGCGGTTCGACCGGCGATTTAATGAATGCCACGACTAAAGATTTTGCCGACGACGCTCGCGCCGGGATTGACTATCTTAAAAGCCGCGATGATATCAATATCGGTAAAATCGGGATTCTGGGGCACAGCGAGGGCGCCATTATCGCGCCAATGCTTGCTTCGCAAGCGAACGATATCGACTTTATCGTCATGCTGTCCGGGACCGGACGGCCCGGCGATGAGGTTCTCATGTGGCAGGGCGAAAAAATCAATCGTACTGCTGGTGAACCCGAAGAAGATATTCAGGCCGATATTGAACTTCAAAAGCTGATGTTTAAACTCGTGAAATCTGATCTCTCCGGCGATAAGCTTAAGGATGAAATCAGGACAGCCATGAGTCTTTGGAAAAAAGAGCAGTCCGAAACAATTCAGGCAAAATTTGATTCCTTGGACCCCGCTTATTGGGAGATGCAGATAGCGCAGATAAGCCTTCCCTGGATGAAATATTTTATCAAGTATGATCCGCGTCCGACGCTGGAAAAAACCAAATGCCCTGTACTGGCGATGTGCGGCACCAAAGATGTCCAGGTTGATGCGGTTACCGATCTTGATGAAATCGAAAAGGCGCTGGACCGGGGCGGCAATGCCAATCATAAAATTGTTAAACTCGAAGGACTCAATCATATTTACCAGCATTGTGAAACCGGTTTGATAACCGAGTATGGCGAAATCGAGGAAACTTTTTCTCCCGACGCCCTGAAAATTATCGGCAATTGGATAACCGAAATTGTAAAACAATAAAAGCATTTATCCTATCTCTCTGCTAACAAAACGCTCCGTTTTTGTTTGCCTTATCGGGGCGGAGGCATGGTCCTTCGCCCTACTTATTTTTCTACATTTTCTAATTCGAAACTCTGTGCCCCCACTGCAGGACATTATTTCACCGATACTTATATAATTGAATTATAACTTAACAATGAATTAATATTGAAAATGCAGGATAGGTTAATTGAATTACTAAAACTTAATAGATTTT
>JBDRRI010000325.1:0-2069 GCA_043825815.1 Candidatus Zixiibacteriota bacterium | reverse complement strand
ACCAAAAAGAATTCCGGTTTTTCTGCGTCATCTGGAATTGAGGGCTGGGAAATAGATCTAAATGAACCAAATTTCTTCGCAGAGGTATTGGAGTCTGGCTCAGGTATAATAGTAAATGATAGTGTTGGAACTTCATCGGGTTCATCAAAGATATTTGACCATTTGCAGACCGAAAGTATGGCGATTGTTCCAATTATCAGTAAAAATCGAAAACTTGGTGTAATTGCCGCGGACAATAAAATAACAGGGAAAAAAATAACCAAAACTCGGTTAGATCTGCTACAGATATTTGCCAATAATTCTGCGGTTGCTCTCGAACATTCAAGGCTTTATGACACAGTATTGGAACGTGCCAAAGAACTGGAAGAGATTAATTGCCAATTAGCCAGTACTCAGGAGCAGATTATCAGGGCGGAAAAAATGTCGGTAATAGGCGAATTGACATCATCAATTGCCCATGAACTCAGGAATCCACTTATGGTTATTGGCGGTTTTGCCAATCTTATGATTTCTTCGGGCGACGCCGGTGATAATGCCGAGTATCTCAATATTATTTTATCGGAAACTCAGCGGTCCGAATCTGTTTTACATCAAGTGCTTGATTTCTCTCGTGCCAGCAGAACCTCCAGCCGTGAAATAAAATTTAATACCCTTGTCAAAGAAGCTTATGACTATTTCCAGACCAAAACAAAGTTTAGACAAAAGGGTATTGATCTTGATTTAAGCGAGGAGTCGGCTATGGTCTGGGGTAATCCCGACCAGTTGCTGCACGTTTTACTTCAGTTTATTCATCTTACCGCCGAGGGGATGACCGATGAGTGTAAAGCGAAAATAACTACTCACTGTGCATGTAATAAGGTTGTATTCAAAAAGGTGAGATTGACAATCGAATTTACCGGTTCTCAGCAGGCAAGAAACAATGCGAAGAAAATATATGATAAGATATTTGGAAGTTCCGAAGGCACCCAAAGGATGTCGTTAATTGTCGCGGGAGAAACAATCAAATATCATGGCGGGAATTACGGTGTCGAGAATCCGACCAATGAAGGTCCGATATTATTTATTGAACTACCGGCCATGAGGGTTTCAGAAGATGATTAAAGTTCTTGTCATTGACGATGAGGCCCATGTCAGAAGACTGTATGATGATCTTCTAACTGGCGAAGGATTTGAAGTGATTTCAACGGCTTGTCCCCATAAGGCTCTGGATATTATCCTGACCCAAACGCCCGATATAATTGTGCTTGATATTGAACTGGAAGGGGATAGCGGGTTAAAAATGATTGAGAAATATAAAGCCGAATGTCCCGATCTGCCAATTATTTTAAATTCGGCTTATTCAACTTATATGTCTGATTTTAAAACATGGATGGCCGAGGCGTACATTGTAAAATCTTCAGACATTCAACCACTCGTTGATAAAATTAGAGAATTAACCGGGCAAAAAAGAAAATATGAACAAAACAGAAAATAATGCAGACGAGAAATGGGTTGATAATGTCAACTCAATGGCTGAGCAGGTAAGAATTCTGGCCCTGAATTTGGCCATAAATCTCGCCCGGGAAAAGCCGAATATCAAGGAATTGACTTTTCTTGAACCAGATTTCACCAAGTTGATTTATGGATCGGTTGATGTGATAAAGGAAATATCGTTGATATTAAAGACATTCCAGAATGAAGAAAAAATGATTTATGCCCCGCCGATGTCGAGTGGAAAACTCGATCATATCGAATCTTCTCTAAATGAGATATTAAATCTAAGCCGCAGTGTTTTGGAAGTAATAACTCGTATTAAGGAAGAGGGCCGTAAAGTCGATAAAAAGAGTAAACCGGAAACGGATTAAATTTTAGGAATATTGGAATAACTATGGACGTTAAAAAAGTGGAAAAAATGGTTGCCGAACGTGGAAAAGCTTTTAAGGTTCTAATTGTTGACGATGAACCGAGGATCAGGGAAATATTTCGCGATTTTTGCGAACTCACCAATTCCGTTGAAGTTGATATGGCCGAAAATGGTGCCGATGCGGTCGCCAAAGTTGAAAATGGAAATTATGATTTGGTGACAATGG
>JBDRRI010000324.1:0-15983 GCA_043825815.1 Candidatus Zixiibacteriota bacterium | reverse complement strand
TTAAGATGATCAACCTCTTTTTGTATCATATCGCTTTGAAGTCTATTCCCATCAATTACTCCAGAGGCGTTATCCACAATGTCGCCAATCCCGGTAATTGACCAGAATGAAATAAAACTTAGCATTACCAGAATAATGCCGAATCCGCCTCCGATTTTTTTGCCAAGAGACATTTTCTTTTCCTGCATTCTTCCCACTTTCTTGAAGTAAAAAGCAGCATTTAATAGCAGTATTTTATGGTGACAGGGCACCATTTGGTTTTGTCAATCAAGTATGCATCTAGTAGCAGTTAGCATTTTATATCGGTAATAATTTCGTTTTCTTAATAGTTTTTTACAATTAGCGAGAGTCTGTTCCCACCCGATTTTTTGAAGTAGATTTATGGCTAAGGAGATAATCTGATATTAAAAGTCGGTTATTTCGAGGAAAATTATTCTTTGATAAGTTCGCCTCCTTCCAGCTCATAAGTTATAAGACCGGAAAATTATTCATTTTCAATTCAGGACAATAAAAAACGTATCATTTTTTATCAAATGGCAAAATTAGATTGCTAAATATATATAATTTGATATTTTCTCCATAAATTAACCACTACACCAATAATCATATTTTACGATTATGCTAATATGATTGGATTTAATATAAAATACTTTATTCCCGGGAGAAAATAATGTCCAAGACTTTTTTTCTGGTTCTGACTTTGGTATTATTAACCGTCACTGCAAGAGGGCAGGATTTTTATGATATCAACGCCATTAACACAATTGAAATTACATTTCAGGAATCCAATTGGGATCAAATCTTGGATACTTATTATGCCTTGGGTGATGAAGAACGTCTTGTTGGAAGTGCGGTGATCAACGGGATTCCGTTCGATAGTGTCGGGGTCAGGTATAAAGGTTTTAGTTCCTATAACCCGAATCGGGTTAAAAATCCGTTGAATATAAAACTTGATTATATCATAGATGATCAAAAATATGATGGCTATGGAACCTTTAAATTGGCCAATTGCTGGAGTGATCCCAGTTTTGTGCGTGAGGTTCTTGCCTATGAAATTGCGCGGCAATATATGCCGGCCGGGAAGGCCAACTACATGAAGGTAACCATAAATGGGACTTATATCGGCCTGTATACCAATGTCCAGGATGTTGATAAATATTTCGCGCAAATGCACGATTATGACGATAACGGAGCCAGATTCAAAGCGGTACTTGAAAACGGTATCATGTCCTTTCAGCCACCGATCTGGGGATATTTGGGTTCCGATTCTTCAAGTTATTTTGACTATTTCGAATTGGAATCGGATTCAGCTTCGGATTGGGATGCGCTGATCAATTTCTTTTATGAATATAATTATAATCCATACGGGATGGAGGCGGTATTGAATTTCGATCGACATCTATGGAAACTGGCGTTTGAAATCCTGCTGGTCAATCTGGACGGGCCGGTTAATGAATCTCAGAATTACTATCTATTTCAGGATCATCTTGATCGATTCAATCCCATCCTCTGGGACCTGAATATGAGTTTCGGAGGATTCACGCAATTACGTTCAACCAATCAGAATCTGACAGTTTATCAAATGCAACATCTGTCGCCCCTTCTCAATTTGGGCGATGGAGATTATCCGATTATAAACAATGTTCTTTCCATTGAGACATACCGAAAAATGTACCTGGCTCACATGAAGACTATTTTGAATGAAAATTTTCTGGGAAATAACCTTGCGACCAGAGGCGGAGAAATTCAGAATATTATCGCCGCTGAAGTACAGGCCGATCCAAACAAGTTTTATACCTACAATGATTTTTTAAACAACCTTAATTATTCAGTCGGCCAGACGGTTGGAATCACCCAACTTATGAACGGTCGGGTATTATATCTCGCTGGCCTCTCATTTTATACTGACACTCCGCCGATCATTGCCAATATATCTTATACCCCCGAGACCATAACGGCCGGATCGACTGTCAATTTTACGGTCAATATCAGCAATGCCAGCTCGGTTATACTAGGCTACCGTCAAAGTGTTTACAACTCTTTTAACAAGGCAGTATTGTATGACGATGGTGCTCATAACGACGGCGCCTCCGGCGATGGTCTTTACGGGGCCTTAGTGGATATCGGCAACGGTGATATCCAATATTATATCTACGCTGAAAACAATAATGTTGGAATATTTTCTCCGGCCCGGGCAGAATATGAATACTATACGGCCGCGGTAACCGGAGCCAGCCCCACCATTCTGGCCATCAATGAACTGATGGCTGACAATGATAATATTTTCGCCGATCAGGATGGTGAATATGATGACTGGCTTGAAATTTATAATTTAACCGATAGTACTGTTTCTGTAAACGGTTATTATCTAACCGATGATATATCCAATATGTTGCAGTGGGCTTTTCCCGACACATCAATCACCCCAGGCGGATATCTTTTAATCTGGGCCGATGATGATACCGAACAGGTCGGTCTGCACGCTAATTTCAAATTGTCGGCCTCTGGCGAGGTCATTATCTTATCCTCGCCACTACTGGAAACCATCGATTTAGTCTATTTTGACGGGCAGGCTACCGATATTTCGCATGGCCGTTGCCCCGATGGAATCGACAACTGGATGTTTTTCTCGGCTCCAACGCCGGAAAACGAAAATAGTTGTTTTATATGCGGGGATATAAACAATGACCAGATGGTTAATATTTTAGATATTACATCTCTAATTGCCTATCTTTATAAGAGCGGCACAGAGCCTAATCCTCTGGAATCGGCCGATGTTAACAGTAATGGCATATTAAATATACTGGATGTTACATATTTGATTGCCTATCTTTATAAAGGCGGCCCGGAACCTGACTGCCCATAAAATATCGAATTGATTTCAAAAATATTGACATCACCAACGACAAAAAACCCCGTTCTTAAGACGGGGTTTTTATTTTCATCCCGGTGTAATCCCCGGATTATTGTATAATTTTTAAAGCGAAGAAGTGCAGTTGGGACACTTGGTTGCTTTAATATTGACTGTCGAAAAACAGAACGGGCATTCTTTGGTAGTTGGTTCCGCTACCGGTGCCGGTTCTTCCCGTTTTAATCTGTTCATATTCTTAATGATCATAAATATGGCAAAGGCTACAATCAAAAAGCTGATAATCGTATTGACAAACTGGCCATAATTGAGCGTTACGGCTCCCGCCGCCTGGGCCTCGGCCAATGTGGCATATTGCGCCATTCCCGCCGCCCCATGTTTTAGAGTAATAAAAAGGTTTGAGAAATCAACATTGCCCAGAAGTAATCCTATCGGCGGCATTATGACATCGGCAACAAGAGACTTGACGATGGTGCCAAAGGCGGCGCCAATTATGATACCAACGGCCATGTCCATGACATTGCCTTTAACCGCAAACTCCTTAAATTCCTTAATCATACCCATATCTAATTCCTCCTTTATATTTAGGTGCAATTGTCCTCGGTTATGAATTCCGTTTTACCGTAAACCGATAAATAAATGTAAATGTTCCCCGATTTAAACGCAAGCCGTTTTTTATCCATAAATTGTTATTCTTCAATAATTTCAATAATTTATGGCATGTGACATTTCAATCCAATCATAATAAAACCTATACGATTATTAATAATAATAGAAGTTTTTTATTGAAAAACATAAGATCAGGTATAATATTATTATTGAAAATAAAAATCTCATTTCAAATAAAAATACAGGAGAAAAAATGTTTAAAAAAATCACTTCCTCGCTGATTCTGACCGTCCTTATTATAGTGGCCTTATCTGTTTCGGCTTATGCCGAAGACAAACCGATTCAATTATCACTCCTTAATCCGATCCAACTGTTTCCGGAAAATTCCTCTATAGCCGGAGTTCGTCTTAATCTGATTTATACCAAAAATGCCTCGGTCACCGGACTTGACTTAGGATTATTGGTGAATCATAATGGAACCGGCCTTTCCAAGGGGGTTCAATGGGCTTTGGTTGGAATAGTCGATGGAGATTTTGTCGGCTGGCAAGGGAATTTTGTTAATATGACCAAGGGTGATTTTGAAGGTTTCCAGTGGGGCCTTGTCAACTATGCCAAAAATTGTAATGGTTTTCAACTTGGACTTGTTAATTACGCCGGAACGATGAAGGGCCTTCAAATCGGTCTGGTCAATATTATTGATCAGGGTGGGCAGTTCCCGGTCTTTCCGATAGTCAACTGGTCATTTTAATAAAAATATTTAAGTCGATTTGCAACGCGGGAGTAAAAAATGACTCCCGCGTTTTTTTATAGTCTAAAATCTAATAATCTTTAAGTTGCATAACATATTTAACTTATCTAAAATGTAATAATCATATACCAGAAACACAGAGATAATAATTGGAATCATAACCATGATTTTAAACAAAGGAATCATATATGGGACTGCTCAATAAATTTCCATCTTACTATTACATTTTAAATGGTGCTGTCGCCACCTTTAAAAGATTTCCATTTGCTTTGATATGCGCCATTCACGGGACAATTGTGGCCATCATTCTTATTGGAAGTCCCAACATTGAACATGAATTCGTTCTTCAAAAACTCCTGATGGTCTTCGGACTGGCTCTCCCCCTATATATCGCCCTGACGATTCTGGCCGAGAAAAACAAATTGAGTTCGGTTAAAAATATTGTTATTCAATTCGCTGGAGCGGCCATCCTGGTGCTGTACTACCTTAGCCTGCCAAAAGACCCCTTCAGTGCCTATATTTTCCCGATTCGCTATTTATTGCTACAGATCGGGCTCCATTCATTGGTCGCCTTTGCACCATTCCTCGGCAAAAACGGGATGAATGGATTCTGGCAATTCAATAAATCGCTCTTTCTCAGATTATTACTGACCATTCTTTATTCAGGAGTGATGTATACCGGTCTGGCAATCGCCCTCGCCGCCGCCGATTACCTGTTCGGTGTCGAGATCAAACCGGAACGATATATGCAACTCTGGATAATTATGGCCGGACTCTTTCATACCTGGCTCTTTCTGGCCGGTATTCCAAAAAATCTGGATGAACTCAATAATATGGAAGATTACCCCAAAGGACTAAAAGTTTTCACCCAATATATCCTCCTCCCCCTCGTCGTCCTCTATTTTGTTATTCTGATAGCTTACGAAGCCAAAATACTCGCCACATGGAATTTGCCCAAAGGATGGGTTTCAGAGTTAATTCTATGGTACGCCATTGTCGGCATGCTATCATTGTTGCTATTATATCCGCTCAAAGAGAAATCGGAGAACCTCTGGATTCAGGTCTATATCAAATGGTTTTTCAGAGCCTTAGTTCCACTGGTCGTTATGTTATTTTTGGCGATCGGTCAGAGAATTTCGCAATACGGCATCACAGAAAATCGTTATTTCGTATTGATTATGGCGATCTCATTGTCGATTGTAACCCTCTATTTCATTTTCAGTAAAACCAAGGATATCCGAATCATCCCAATCCTTCTCTGCCTCGCCGCCTTTATTTCAACCTATGGCCCGCAATCGGCCTTCACGATTTCAAAAAACAGTCAACAGGGAAGATTAAATGATCTCTTGTTAAAATCAGGGCTGTTAGTGGATAATCAATTGGTCGAACCGACAGCAATAATTGACCTCGAGGACCAAAAGGATATGAGTAGTATTGTCGAATATCTCAATGGCTGGCACGGAACCTTGCCGTTTTCGATCTGGCTTGATGACAGTATGATAGTCAGTTTGGATTCGGTTGCCGATTATAACCGGACGGAGAGGATTGCCCACTTCCTGGGATTTCAGTATGTCAGCCGATGGCAGGCTAACATGACTGATTTTTTCTATCTATCGTCTGACAATAAAATAGAATATAATATTTCCGATTACGATTTCATGTGCAGTTTTAATTTATCATCATTAATCAATCAGGAATCAATGGATTCCTCCGTTTTTGATACAATATCAATCCAATATAATCGAGATACTGTAGGTTTAAGGATTTTATTGAATACTGATAGCGTAATCACTATTGATATTCCGCTGGAAGAACTCATCACAGATTTAAGAAATTCCTACAATACTCAAAATATACTATCGGAAAAAATGATAATTCATAAATCGGGTGAACATTATAAATTGGCGGCCATTTTTAATAATATCACTGGTAGTCGAGAGACTGATAATATAAATTTAACCGACCTTCGCGGGATTTTGTTGATCGGCATTCGAGAATAAAATTATTCTCATATTTATATTGCATTGAATTTGGTTCTCAATAAATTAGTCGTTTACACTAATCATTTGGGAGATTTAATGAGTGCGTTTATAATTGCTGCAGCTCAATCCCGGTCACTCAGGGGCGACATCAGAAGAAATATCGAGATTCATCTTAACTACATTAATATCGCTGTTGAGAATCGGGTCGACTTAATAATATTTCCAGAATTATCCCTGACCGGATACGAGCCGGATATAGCCAAAGATAATATAATTGAACCGTCAGATCATCGCCTGAAGCCGTTAATTAATCTCTCTCGTCAACATCAAATTACTATTTTAATTGGTGCTCCCGTTGAAAGCGCCAATGATAAACCTTTTATTGGCATGATTATTATTGGACCGGACGGAACTGAGGTTTATCGTAAACAGCATCTTCACCCGGGCGAGGAATTATATTTTTCATCCGCGGATTCGTCAAAAATCATCACAATAAAGGATACAAAAATCGGCCTGGCAATCTGTGCCGATATTACGCATAAATCACATTCCCAAACAGCGGCCAAAATGGGAGCCCAGATATACGCCGCCGGAGTTCTCTTAACCCCGAATGGCTACGTCAATGATGCCGGACTATTGCAAAAATACGCTAAAGAATATGAAATGTTAGTGATAATGGCAAACTACTGTGGTTCATCCGGAGGATATGAATCAGCCGGAAAAAGCTCCATTTGGGACGCGACCGGTCAGTTGATAGTTTCAGGCGATTCATCAGAACCTTCACTATTAATCGCCGAATGGAAAAATACCGAATGGATTGGTCGATTGATTAAAATTTGAATTAGACCCGCTTTTGTACAAAAAAAGTGGGCAGGCGCCAGAGGGGGGTAAATTTAAGCGCCTGCCCCCGCCAGAGAGCGGTATTTTTAACCGCATTTTTATATTTAGAGATCGAACCGGTCAATAGCGGTCATCCACATTGACCGATCTTCACTCCGTTATTTCATAAACAACATCCCCGCTAAAGGCCGTATTTCTTCATTTTGGCCCGGAAGGTCGACTCGTGAATATCAAGAATCCGCGCCGCCTCCGATTTATTTCCGCTGGCCGAAAGAAGAGCATCCTTTAACAACTGTATTTCAAACTGCTCCACCTGCTCGAACAGCGAACCGATTTTTTCGGTTGTCCGATGGTCGAAAAAAGTTCGCGAGATTTCCAAAATCGAACCGTCTTTGGCCATCGAGGCCATAACCGACAATTGCTTGATTTTGTTTTCCATCTGACGAATATTTCCCGGCCAATCATAGTTGACAAACATCGCCACCAGTTCGCTTTCCGGCTTTTCGCCGTTCTTCAGTAATCCGAACTGACGCATAAACTGCTCCAGAAGATTCGGAATATCCTCTTTGCGCTCGCGCAGGGGTGGCAGTTCAAAGGTGAATCCGGCCAGACGATAGTACAGATCGCGGCGGAAAGTGCCCTCCTCAACCATCTCCTTTAAATCGCGATTGGTTGCCGCCAGTAAAATAATATCAAGATCGTACTCATCGGATGAACCAAGCGGGCGGAGTTTCCTCGTTTCCAGTATTGAGAGAAGTTTTGCCTGAAGGAATAACGGTAATTCACCGATTTCATCAAGCAGCAATACTCCTCCGTTGGCCGCCAAAAAGAGACCTTTCTGGTTGCTGTCGGCGCCGGTGAAAGCACCCTTGCGATAGCCGAACAGCTCCGATTCAATCAGCGTGTCGGGCACCGCCGCACAGTTGACGGCGACATACGGTTTGCCGGAACGGGCGACATTATGGAAATACCGCGCCATAAAATCTTTGCCGGTTCCGGTTTCACCGGTTAATAAAATAGGAATGTCCGAATGTGACAACATTTTTAGCTGAGCCGCTATTTTCTTCATTTTCGGATTGGCCGTTACGAAATCAGATGATTCATTATTGGTTATTATATCCGATGTTTCAGAAACAACACCGTCAATTTTCAAAGTCCCGATTATCTTCTGAATTTGCAACGCTCTGGAATCGACACCGCAATAGCTATACATCTCCTCCGCCCGGCAGAGAAATACAGTTCTCTGACGGTTATTGTATAGGGATGAACGGCCGGCCTCGGCTAAAGCGTCAGCCAGTTCAAATTTCGCCCGGCATTCTTCCAGTTTGGCAATCGCCACAGTGAACAAACGTAGAGCCTTCGTGGCCTCGTCCAAATGTTCATGGCAAACCGCCTGTATTTTAGTCAAGGCGCCGATCTCTATTCGGTCATTCAATTTTTTCATAATGACCATTGATTTATTGGCAAACTGAAGCGCTTTGCGATACGATTTACGCTTGATATAAAGTTCTGCCAATTGACGCAACGGACGGGCGGCTAATAGCGATTCAGGAGCAATTTTATAGGACCGCGAAACCGCCTGATTTAGCATCCAATCGGCTCCGTCATACTGATTCATTTTCAGAAGAAGCTCGCCGGAATAGGTCAGATAAATCGTTTCCTCGCGTTCCAGCTTGTTTTTCTTAATCAGATCCAGAGCATCAGCCAGGTTCACCTCCGCCGTATCATATTCACCGCGCTGAATATTCAGATATCCTAATGAAAGATAAGCCCGGGCCAGCTCTAATTCATCGCCCAATTCCTTCGACAGATCAATATTCATTGATATATTGTCGCAGGCTTTGTTTAATCGGCCCAGTTGCATGTAAACGCGGCCGATATTGCCGAATAAATAGGCCAGCTTATTATTACTCATCTCCTTCCGGGCATATTCAACAGCTTCCAATAGATTGGAAAGAGCACCGTCAAAATCACCCTTACGGAAAAGGATACCGGCTAAACGGTTGAGTGCATCACCCGCTCCGGAATAACTATCATTTCTTCTATAAATTGATTCTGCATCTCTAAATGCCTTTTCGGCTTCGGTAAATTTTCCCGAGTCTCTCAAAATATCGCCCAAAATCAAATAACATTCGGCCAGATTTTCGGTCTCGCCGACATTTTTTGAGATGATATTTATAGCCGTCCGGATCAATACCAGGGCTTTACTCAGGTTTCCGGATAAGCCGAATGCTTTGGCACCAAGACGCACAATAATACCGCTTGTTAAATCCTGAGCCTTTGAACAGGTATCGGAAATAGTATCATAATACCTGCTCGCAGACTGGAAATCACGACGAGTCATCAGATCTTCAAGATATTTCTGACAGCTCAAGCGGTATTCAATATCCGCATTGAAAGCTCGACTCATCTTAATTTCCTTTCTGACCGTTGTGGTGGCTATCGCCATTGTCGCCGAAATCATCCGGCAATAAGCCGCTACCGTCACTATCATCGGTAGCATTATTCATCAGAACAAATATCCGAATGTCATTGACAAAACCGAATGGCGTTCCGATTAAATCCGGAATAATAACCTTGTCGACAATCGTGTTTCCGCTGCCGGACACTTCACCACCCCACGGATGATCTTCATATACTACTACCGGCCGATCCTGCCGCAAAGTGCGGTATTCGGCGTTAGCGGTGGCCATAAGAAGCAATCCGAAGAATGCCACCGTAACAATTACTAATTTCATGGATTTCATTTTACCATCTCCCTGGCTAAGGTTTACGGTTAAATAGACAATTTTTCAATTTTTACAATAATATATAGTATGTCCCCAAATGGAGCCATTTTGTGGAGGGGGTTATTACTCTAATAAAAAATACGCATTTGTTTTAATAATGTCAAGTACTTTTTGTTGCCCCCCAATAGGTTATAATTAAAATAAAATGTTTGATAATTTTTTTAATTTGCCTATATTGTTTTGGGCAATCATATTAAGGGTTGGTGAGGTGGAATGAATGAAATCATTTGGTTCATATAAAAAGTTAATTATTGCGGCTGTGATAGTTAGTGGTGTTGTTTTTTGTACCGGAAATGCTATTGCCGCCGATCAGGATTTATTTGATATCTATTCACTTGAAATTGAAGGAACCATATATGGTTATGTCACCGGCGATTTTAATGGGGACAAAGCCAACGATATCGCCCTGATATATTCCACTCCGACCGATCCTAATACCCGCTATATCGGTTTATATTTGCAAAAAAGAGGTGGCGGGTTCCAGGTTCAGTCGGATCATTTAAAAGCGCTCCCGGTTGGTTTTTATCAAATCAATGCTGCCGATCTTGACGATAATGGAATGGCCGAAATCATATTAATTGACGGCAATGGCGTTCTTTCAATAGATTTTAGTCCGGCCGCCGGTTTTGGAAATCCGATTAGAATTATTAGAAATAAAACTATATTCTCCCTTCCAATGTATTATGGCGTTTTAACCAGCTCTTTTATTTTTGAAATGAACGGCGAGCCGGGAAATGAATTAATTATCCCATCCGAGCGAGGTTATCTTATTTATGAAAAAGATGATCGCGGAAACTATGATATTCTGGCTCAATTAAATGTCCCTGTTTTTTGTAATAATTCGAATAAAAATTTAAGAGAGTTCAACAAATCTCAGAATTTTCATATAAATATTAATCTTCCCGAAATTTATGTTCTTGATGGCAACCTTGATCTACGGCCGGATATATATTTTCTATGGAATAAAAAACTGAGCACTTTTATCCAGGATTCGACTGGCAATTTTCCGCAGGAACCGGATGTCGAATTCGATTTCTTTCCAATTGCCGGGGAAAATCATTTTTGTCAGAGCAGATTATTTGATTTCAATGGAGATAAACGGCCGGATTTGGTTGCAACCGCCACGTCGGGAGGAATCTCTAATACCGAAACCATGGTGCAATGCCATATTTCTGACAATTCAGGAAAAATAAGAGCAATACCATCACGGACTATCACACTATCAGATTCCCATTGTAATCTTTTTGTTGACGATTTTAATGGTGATAATATCGCCGATCTGGTTTTGCCAGCCGTTGAATTGGGAACGGTTGCCACCATCCAGATGCTCCTGATGAAATCCGCCGATTTGCATTTATTGATTTACCCCTTTGAGGGGGGGCTTCCTACTGAAGAACCAACAAAGCGGGCTAAATATGATTTTAATTTCAATTTCGATGAATCGCTTCCGACTTCGGAAATATACATGGAATGGTCAGGCGATTATAATGGTGATAATATTCCCGATCTGGTATATCTTGACGGTACTGGAAAGGTTCTTTTTTATTGGGGGAAAAAAGACAATTATCTTTCCAATAAATTTGATATACAGATTTCACTGGATCGGGTTTCCGAAGTCTATCCGGCTCGGCTGAGCCAAAACGCTTTTTCCGATTTAATTGTGATGCATAACTTATCGGGAAATTTGGATCGAATAACAGTATTAAGAAATAAAAACAAATAATCTATTAAAAGGAATTTTTTATGCCAGAATTTGAATTTCCCCACTGTTTAAAATGCAGTTCCGGAAAATTACTGCCCCTGTCCGATTACGGTCGTGATGGCGCGACGATTACATACAAAGCATGGGCCTGCACAAACCCGGATTGCGGTTTTTCGATTCGCATCGATAATGGTGAAATTAGCTACGGCAAACCGATTAAAATATCGGCTAAGTAATTTTTTTTCACCATGGCTAAATTATATGAAAATTTATGGGTAAGGATCGCTTCGGTGATCCTGGCTTTTCTTCTGTGGTTCCATGTCGTAACTGATAAAGTGTATCAAAAAGACATCTACCTGCCGCTTAAGGTAATTGACATTACGGGAGACCTTGAACTGGTTGATCCTCCACCTGATTCAATCGGAGTCACCGTTTCAGCAACCGGCAAACGTCTTCTCCGAACTGATTGGAAAAAACGCGGACTCAAATTACTGTTAAATCGGGGACGCCCGGGTCATTTTAGGACAGAACTGGGAACCGATAATGTTTCTTTGGTTGGAGCTGAAAATGTGGACCTCATTTCTATCCTGGACCCCCGCGAGGTCACGCTTAATTGCGATACAAAAATCAGCCGGGAACTTCCGGTCGTCAGTCGGGTCGCTATTAATCCCGATGAAGGATTTATCGTCAGTACTGTTGATTCGATAGTCCCGACAACCATTATAGCCACCGGGCCCAATAAATCGCTGGCTATGCTAAATAATGTCGAAACGATCAGTAAAACATTTGACAATGTCCGCAATAATTTTGATCGCAAAGTGGCTCTTAAAATGCCCGATATGTATGGTATTCATTTTGAACCTGATTCAGTCGTGGCCTATATCGAGGTAATGCCTATCAAACGCAAAACGCTATCAGATGTGGAAATTAGGTTGATTAATGTCCCACCTCTGGAAAAGTACACCTTTAAGCCGCAAACGATTGAACTATCAATATCAGGAACATCGGAGATAATTGATTCGATCAGGGCCGACCAAATCTCCGTCATTGCCGATTTTGCGCTTCGTGATACAACCGGCAAAATTCCCCTGAATATTGTGCTCCCGGCCAAGGCTACGCTGGTTTCAAAATCAAACGAATCGATTATAGTCTCCAAAATAAAATGATTACCCTCGGTATAGAAACGTCGTGCGATGAAACCTCGGTCGCAGTAGTCGAAGATGATAGCACCATCCTCTCCAATGTCATTCTCAGTCAATTGGTTCATTCCAAATACGGCGGAGTGGTTCCGGAAATCGCCAGCCGCGAACATCTCAAAGCAATCATTACCATTTTCAACGAGGCGCTCGAAGAGGCGCAAATCAAGCCGGAACAGATTGATCTGGTCGCGGCCACCTATGGTCCCGGTCTTGTTGGGGCATTGCTGGTCGGGCTTAATTTCGGCAAAGGCCTTGCCTTCGGATATGACAAACCGTTTGTCGGTGTTAATCATCTCGAGGGACATATCGCCGCTAATTTTCTGGAGCATGAGACGCTCCCCAAGCGGCATATCACGCTCATCATATCCGGGGGGCATACCTCGCTGGTTCTCGTCGATGGTTTCGGTGCCTATACTATTCTGGGACAAACCAAAGATGATGCTGTCGGAGAAGCCTACGACAAAGTGGCTAAAATCCTTGGACTCGGTTATCCGGGCGGCGCCGAAATCGATCGGCTCGGGAATATCGGCGATAAGAAATATTTTAAGTTTCCACGAGGGATGATCAAAGACGAGAGTTATGATTTTTCCTATTCCGGCCTCAAAACGGCGGTTGCGCTCTATATTGATAAATTGTCGGACGACGAATTGAAAGATAATGTCGCCAACATTGCCGCCTCGTTTCAGGAAGCGGCTCTGGAGGTTTTGGTGCATAAGACGGTCAGCGCGGCGCGGGAATACAAAATCGAGGCCGTCACCCTCTCCGGCGGGGTGGCCTCTAATAAGCGTCTTCGGGAATTGATGCAAAGGAAATTGAGCAAAGACAAGATCGATTTTTATTATCCCTCTCCCCGGCTGTGTACCGATAATGCCGCGATGATTGCTGCCGCCGGGTACAAGCGATATAAGCTGGACGGAGCCACATCGCTGGAAATAAATGCTATTCCGTACCTTAAACTTGCGTAATAAATATGAAACAATCACGCCCGTCATTGTCGGGTGAAATAGAAACAATGAAAAGGAGGCAGAAATGGTTGATAAAGAATTACTACTGGTGTTAAAATCATCTGGGCTGGGCGAGGAACCTGATCTGGGAAACAAACTGATGGCCGGTTTTTTGAAAACCCTGTATGAAACCGGTTCAATTCCGGCGCGCATTATCTGTTTAAGTAATGGCATATTTTTAACCACGGTCGGTACGGAACATCTTGAAATCCTGAAAAAGTTTGAGCAGGCCGGCTCGGAAATTTTAAGTTGCAGTACATGTCTAGAATACTATAAGCGAACGGATAAATTATTAATTGGCCAACCGACCAATATGAAAGCGACCGTCACCTCCATGCTGGCCTCCAGGAAAGTGTTGTCGCCGTAAGATTATTTATTGTTGTTTCCAGCCCCATTGAGAATCCATCCCATTATGTGCCCGGTCGGCCCTCAAACCAACCGGGTTATTTCTCCTGCCCTGTCCAATTTTACATTCCGTCATTCCCGACACGATCGGGAACCCAATTTCCATAGTTGCTCAAAATGGCTTTAAATCGGTTCGGATGTACAAAAAAGCATCTATTGTTTTTCGCCGTGGTCGGCTCACAAAATTGGCTTTGTTTTGCATATTTTACATTTTTTCAAGCTACACCTTTTGGAGTAATTTTGTAAATTTGCCAACATATATTTATAACCTCTCATATATATATGAGGCCGATAAATTAATATTTAAATGGTACAGAAAATGTAAATGAGAGTCTATGGCATAGACCCAGTCTAAATAGGCGGGAGTCCTTCATTTTTCAGGATTGTAATCTTCGATTTTTCAAGAAAAATCCTCGACTACCGCCCCACTCGGCTTACACTCAGACGGAAATTGTTGGTGAAAGCAGATCGGCGTCCCAAGTCCGACCACCGCCGTATGAGACAATAATATAATTGCAATATTTGAGCGGATTGGATATAATATTGGCAAACAGAAGACATCTGTCGCCCACCGAATGTGTGTTTTGGAAGAAGGAGAGAACATGGCTAATCGATTTTCCAATTGTAAGGTTCTAATTAGGAAAATACTTTTAACACTAGTCTGCCTAGGTTTGACTGCAGCTGCTTCCGGTTGCGTGGGCAAAGCATCCACGAATATGGATATGGAAGCAAAAGTCGTTACAATACCAGCAGGCAAAGCCCTTCTCTATGTGATACGCGATGAAGGGGGAGCTTGGTGGGGGAAAGGTCTCCCGGTGTTCTTGAACAACATCGAAATAGGACGAATGGGTAATAATCAATTCGTTTATGCGGTCGTTGATTCAGGGATGTATTTACTCACACCCTTTAAAGGCGATCCTGTAAAGGCGGTTTTCAAACCGGGCAACATTTATTACTTCCGTATGAAAATTATGAATCGGATGTCTGATGATACCCAGGCTTCAATTCTCATGCATTTGTCCGAGGAGGAGGGGCGTTTGTCATTGATCGAGCGGCGATTAAGTTCCAAGAGTTATTCTAAGTTAAGCATCTTACCTCTCAACACAGACTCCCTATGTACGCTGCTCAGTCAATTAAAGCCGGGTATGACGGTTGCACAATGCTCTGCAATAGTAGATTCCAGTTTGGAATTGTTGTCGACCAAGAAAAGCTGGCTGTTGAGTGCGATTAAGGATGCAGCCAGCGAAACGATTCGAAGTACTATTATGAGCTCTGATCGGCTGTTGTTGCCCGCCGATGATGAAGTTGCGATAGCTTTGAGGAAAGCGAAGACACAGCTAGAGCTTGCTGAAAATATGCCGAAGGAAGAGCTATACGAAACGCAATTGAAGAAAGCGCAGGAGGAGCTTGACAAGTTAGGGAATTACTCAATCTATACATTGAAAGGTCCCTTCCGACTTGGTATCCACCTGGTCTTTTTACGCTCCGGGGAAAATAAGACAGGCAATGTTTTTATTTCAGCTAAAAATGATTTCTGTGGCAATTGACGCCTCTGAATATACGAAGGGCGGGAGTCTTCGACTACCGCCGAATAAAATATGTCGAAACCGCGGGAGTTCGACCCACTCAGGCTAAATTAATTAACCCATCACTCAGGTGGGTTATGGGGACTGTCGCCCACATTTAAAGGGGAATTAAGAAAATGGAAAAAGAACAAGCAAATCCAAACGGATCAGCATGGTCATGGGCCGCCCTGATTAGCAGTTATAATTTCTGGGGCATTTTAATTTACTTTGTTTGCTTTATGGCTTCGACCAATTATATCTTCACCTCATC
>JBDRRI010000323.1:0-14446 GCA_043825815.1 Candidatus Zixiibacteriota bacterium | reverse complement strand
CGACCTGATCGGGAATCCATTTTCCCATCTTAATAAAAAATGGATCCCCGCGTTCGCGAGGATGACAAAAAAAATTCCTGCAAAATCTAAACTGTCATTCCCCCCTTTCTGTCATTCCCAACTTGATTGGGAATCCATCCTAAACTAGTTCTGTGAACAAATCCCTCCATTCCGGATTCCCTTCCTCAATTAATTCTATCTTCCACTTTCTATTCCATTTTTTCAACTGCTTTTCTCTTGCAATCGCGGAATAAGCATCTTCGAAAACCTCAAAATACACCAGGTCATGAACCCTATATTTCTTGGTAAACCCGTCAATAAGGTCATTCTTATGCACATAAATTCTTTTATTAAGATTATTAGTCATTCCAATATAAATAGTACCCTTAAATCCGCTCGCAAGAATATAGACATAATAATTGCTCATAATTAATTGACCTAAATGTTCTTATAATTAAATGATCGAGTCATAATAATAAGATAATAAGAAATCTTAATTGAGGCAATATCAATCTAATATTGTAATTTTTTCCGTCCGATGGCCCATAGTCTTGTCGAAAATCCTGTCAAAGACCCTGTAATATGAAGGGAATGAAATGAAGAGCTATAAGACCGTTAGTTTTGGTAGCGCCTGTCTTAACCGTCGAAACTGCAAGAGATAGGGACGCGCCGACTGCCAATTTTTGCAAGACGGGGTGTATAAAAAAAAACCCGGCGGGGCCGGGCTTAAAGATTTATAATATTCTGATTATTTACTTTTAGAAATAAATGATCAGACCCATTGTCATCTGGAAATATTTGCTGGTCGCATCGGTATTGAGCCAGTTCTGACGAACTTCAGCGGTGACACCCATCGGAAAAGCGGGCAGAGAAATATCAAAACCGCCGAGCAGATGATAACCGGTGACAGTTTCATCTTCGGGAAGGCCATCGAGAGTCGAGGCCGAGATCGGGACGCCATTGACTGAAAAATCATAGCCGAAACTATGCATATCGAGCCCGAAACCGCCATAAAATTTTATAAATTTAACTTTGACCGGATAAACAGCCGAAGCGGTAAAAGCGAGATCTTTAAATTTCAACTCGCCTTCGTAACCGCCGATCGAAGCTGTTTCGAGGGTTTTCCAGCCATATTCGACCGAGCCGATAACATCAACGAAAGGTAATTTGGTGAATTTGACCTGGCCGCCAGCCATGGTTAATTCATCGACATTGTCGCTTCCAGTGGTAGTTAAACCGCCGAGTTCGGCATTCGAGGCCAAACCGCCTTTAAATCCAACCGATAGGCCGGTCAGTGAATATGCGGGAGCGGCAAGTAATAGACAGGCTATTACTATCAGTAACTTTTTCATAAAACCTCCTTGATTTTTATTATTTATCGGAAGCTTTATGCCATAAATGTAATGAATTTATCGAAAATATTGAAATTACTCGGTTTTGTCGCGATTTTTTATCTCATTAATCGCTTTATTCAGCTTCTCAACCTCGCTACGGGCTGATTCGGCAAAATTATTCTCATTTCCCGCATATAAAATCGAGCGGGAAACATTGATAAGGGCGGGCGCCTTGAAATTTCGTGTCCCGGCCACAACCGCCTTTTCGAGATCGCCGCCCTGAGCGCCAACGCCTGGAATCAAAATCGGCATATCGCCGGCTGCGGCGCGGATATCGCCGAGCTGTTCCGGATGAGTGGCACCGGCCACGAGGCCCAGATTGTTTTCTTTGTTCCAGTAAGCAACTTTCTCGGCAACATACATATAGATTGGCTTATTGACGACATGCATCAGCTGAAAATCGCGGCTTCCGGTGTTCGAAGTCAGACAAAGGATAAAGGCCCCTTTATCCTGATAATCGATAAAGGGCCGAATCGAGTCATAACCCATATATGGATTCAGCGTAACCCAGTCGGCTTTAAGGCGATCAAACATGGCCGAAGCGTAATGTTGCGCGGTATTGCCGATATCGCCCAGTTTGGCATCGGCAATGACCACCATTTCATCGGGGATTTTATGGATTATTTTTTCGAGAAGCGAAAATCCTTCAGCACCCAGCTCTTCGTAGAAAGCCAGATTCGGTTTATAGGCGGCCGCGACATCTTTGGTGGCATCGATAATCTGCATGGTAAAATCGAATAAACCTTTGATTGTATTGGCGTAGACTCCGGGTACTTTCTTGCGATCAAGATCGAGTCCGACGCAGATCATAGAGCTGTTTTTTTCCTGTATTTCTTTTATCTTTTGAGTAGGATTCATCAATATTTCCTCAATCCGCCAATCAGTTCCTTGACAGATTTCATTTTATGTTTAATCAAATATTTTTCCAGACCATTAATGATTTTAACGGGCGCATCCGGTTCGACAAATAAGGCGGTTCCAATTTGAACGGCGGTAGCACCGCAGAGGAGAAATTCGACAGCATCTTCCCAGGTGGCAATGCCCCCGATTCCGATAATCGGGATTTTGACAGTATCATATACTTTATTGACCATTGCCAACGCCACCGGTTTTATGGCCGGTCCGGACAAACCGCCGGTATTGTTGGTCAGGCGGGGTCGGCGGGAATTGATATCAACCAGCATTCCGACCAGCGTATTTATAAGTGAGACGGCATCGGCGCCGCCGCTTTCGACGGCTTTGGCGATATCCGAAATCTCGGAGACGTTAGGCGACAGCTTGGCTATAACGGGACGAGAGAAGACATTCTTAACGGCGGAAACCGCCTTTTCGGCGAGTTGTGGCGATTTGGCGAATTCCATTCCGGCATCGACATTGGGGCAGGAAAAATTAAGTTCAATCATATTGGCGCGCGGGCAATCATTGAGCCGTCGGCTAAGTTCCACAAATTCAGATAATTGCCAGCCGGCAATATTGATTATTATGACGGTATCCTGTTTTTCAAGAAATTTCAATTTTTCAGGGAAAAACCGGTCAATGCCAACATTAGCCAGACCGATAGCATTAATCATACCGGAGGCACTTTCGGCGGTTCGCGGCGACGGATGACCATCCCGGGGTTTGACCGTAATGGTTTTGGTAATGAATCCGCCCAGTTTGGAAAGCGGAAAAATATCGGCGAGCTCTTCACCATATCCACAAGTACCGGAGGCGGTCAGGATTGGATTTCTGAGTTTTATGCCGGCGATATTTACTGAAAGATCCGGCTTCATAACTGCACCTCCCCGATATCATAGACCGGTCCTTCGCGGCACACGCGCGTATAACCGCCTGTTTTAAGAGGCAGAATGCACCCAAGACAGATTCCGACACCGCACGGCATCGGCGCTTCCAGCGATAGCTGTCCGGAGAAATGATATTTTTCGGCGAGCAGATCGACCGCTTTGAGCATTCCGGTCGGCCCGCAGGCATATATTTTAATTTTTTGATCGGCGAGGTCTATTTCTGATTCGAGCGCCTGAGTAATGTAACCCTTGAATCCATACGAGCCGTCATCGGTAGAGCAAAATATTTTTGTTTTAAGTTTTTTTATTTTAGCCAAATCGACGAGTTCATTTTTAGTCAACCCGCCGTAGAAAAAGCTGATTTTTTTCGAGTCAAATCCTTTGGAAAGGAGATGTTTAGCCAGAAAATATAACGGAGGCATACCGACTCCGCCGCCGATTAGTATGATATTATCTGTTTTTGAGGGAGGCTTAAAGCCGTTGCCCAACGGTCCGACGATACCCAATTGATCGCCCTTTCGCAAGGCGGCCATTAATGAGGTTCCCCGCCCAAGCGCTTTAAAGAGGATGCTGACCGATTTATTTTTAAGATTGATATCGTATACGGAAAAGGCTCTTCGGAAAAAGAGGCCGCAATTGGGAATTTGAATATGCAGGAATTGTCCGGGACGGATTGATTTTATATTCGAAAATGGGGCCAGTTCAAAAGAGAAATTACCGCCTCCCAGCTCAACGCGATTAATAATCTTAAGGGTTTCGACTTTTATTTTACTCATCTTATCTATTCGGGACCAAGACCCTATATTTAAAACACCACCAAGAATCCGTGAATTCGGGCAATATCCAACTGGTATTAAATTCCGCCGAATACACTGTTGCCATTACTACATCATCCAGCTCCTCGCAACCGGAGGGAGCCAGAAGTTTAATATCGGAAACATCTCCAAAGGGGTCAATCCTTATTTGCAAATAATAATCAAGGTATTCATAAAAGTCATAGGCATAAGCCGCCTGGGGATAGCGGAATTCCTCCTTATAACGGGTCGGCATCTCCTGCACTTCCCAGATTGTCTTTCCATCGGGACCGATATGACAAATCTCTTCGACAGTTTTAAAACTGGCGCTGTCATCGGCGGCTTCGGCGTCAATTCTGGCGGCATAAAGCGAATCACCTTCGGTATTAAGAGAATCCCCTTCGGTATCAGCGACGTACTCTTTTTTCGGTTTTATAATCAAACGATTACTGGCTTCTTTTCCAAATTCCGAATTCGGAAAGGAATCGGCGAAATTGTAATAAGCATAGTACAACGATGAATCCCCGGGCGATTCATACTCTTCGATCATCCATAAAAGTGCAAATTTGGCTTTTTCATTTATCAGAGAATAGGGAAAACTATCGGCAACAATTGACATGTAGTAACGGGCCGAATCAAGATTTTTATCTTCAAAAAGAAAATGCTCCGATTTTTTATAGTACAATCCGGCATATCCGGAATCGGCCACAGTTCCCGACAATCCCAGCAGGTCAATGGCTTCTTTGGCATAATCGGAATGAGGATATTCGGCCAGGACTTCTCTTAGCTTTTCCCGATAAGCGGTCGTATCGTCAAAATAATCCCGCTTGATAATACCGATAGTAATTAGAGCTTTGGGGGCCAGAAAAGCATCGGGAAAATGCACCAGAACGTATTCGAATTCTCTGAGGGCCGAATCCGGCATGTTCATTTCGGTCAGATAAAGTTCGGCGAAGAAATATTGAGTGCGAGCGGCCTGATCGACTTCATTTTGAGTCGAGGTGGAATCAAGATTATATTCCATATCCCGAAACGATTCCAATTTGCCGATATTGGTCGAACGCCTTAAGGCGTCATCAAAAATACCACTATTTGCTCCAGCCGCTTTGGCGGCATCAAAATATTCTTTGGCTTTCTTGTAATCTTCATAATCAGACTGATATATCAAACCGAGAATATAATTGGAGATTCCGCCCGCCTTGGTGCGCGGACTTTCCATAGCGATTTCTTCATAAACCGACTCAGCCATATCCATATCACCGTCCCACTCATATCCCTGAGCCATCATTAGTTTTATGGAGGGTAAAGAGTCATAGTACAAATCATTACTTGCGAGTTCATTGAATATAGCCAGGCCTTCCTGAATCTCATTTGTAAACAAGCAACATTCGCCAATTCTAAATTTGACTTTATATATGTCTCGCGAATTGAGATCGCTCTTTAAAATATTCTGATACTTTTTAATTGCCGCGGCATATTTAAATCGGTTATAGAGGCCGTCGGCAATATACATATTGCTTTTATTTACCTCATCTTTATTGCCTAATGAATCAATCAGCGCCTGAAAATAACCATCCGCTGTTTCATAATCTTCTTCTTCAAAAAAATATTCTCCCAGCGACATAGCGGCATTCGCCTTAATCAACCGGTCCTCGTTTCCTAAGAACAATTCTTCAAACAGATCATTGGCTTCTTCGATTTTGCCGAGTCCAAGTTTGGATTTGGCCAAGTAAAGTTCGGATTCTTTGGCGTACTGTGATTGGGGAAAATTAGCCAATAATTCGCGAAACCTCTTTTCGGCTTTGGAATAATTGTCAGTCCAGTAAAGAGAAACGCCATTGATGAACAAAGCGTCATCGTACCATTTAGAATTGGGATATTTTACCAAAACCGAATCGGATTTGTCAATCGCCCGGCGGTAATACGAAGCACCCGCCTTGGTATTCATTCCGACAACGGCCTTGCGCGCCGACTCGCCCTGTTTAAACGCCTGTCGAGCATGATAAAAAGTATTAAAATAAACACAGCCGGTACCGGCCAAGAGAATCAAGATAATTATTATGGCGCTAATATACTTCTTCATAATCCAGTTGCTGAGTAAAGCCGTTTTTTAATCCATATTCATCAAAAGCCTCAACGACCTCATCAAACTCCTCATTAGTAATTCTTCTGTTAATGAGACAATCTTTCATCCCCAAATGGGCCGGAAAATATTGACTCATGAGTGAAATATATATATCGGGGGAAATCTTTTCAGCTAAAAACTTCAATATTTCTTTTGAGCCGGAAATTCTTCCCGGCAAAACCAGATGTCTGACAATCATACCGCTAACGGCAATTCCCCTTTTATCACAAACTAAATTCCCCACCTGACGATACATTTCCTTAATGGCCGCCCGGTTGGTTTCAACATAATTTTTGCATCCGGAATATTTGCGGGCATAGGCATCATCGCCGTAGCGCATATCCGGAAGAAATATATCTATTATACCGTCAAGATGACGGATAATCTCAACTTTTTCATAGCCGGAGCAGTTGTACACAAGGGGAATTAGCAAACCATCCTTTTTGGCTTCGGCCAAAGCTATTAAAATCATGGGAAGCATGTGGCTGGGGGTTACAAAATTAATATTTTCAGCGCCGCGCTTTTGCAGTTTCAACATCATTTGAGCCATTTGATCGGTCGAGATATCCTGTCCCGTACCAAACTGAGAGATTGGATAATTCTGGCAGTATAGGCATGACAGGGAGCAGTTGGAAAGAAAAATCGTCCCCGATCCACCGCCACCCGATAACGGCGGTTCTTCGCCAAAATGGAGATTATGGCTGGCAACGCGAAGTTGCGAAGTGCTATGACAACAGCCTAATTCTCCATCTAACCGGTTAACCCCGCAATCCATCGGACACAATCGGCAGTTATTCATTGATTCGAATAGCCAGACACCAATTTCGTAAATCTCGGAGGAAGACAGTTTCTTCATCGTTTCAGTCTTTCTACGATTTTGGGTAAAATCTCGCCCGATTTTCCTAAGAAAGAACAATCGGCCAAATCAGTCAATGGTGTTGGCTCAACATTTATTTCAACAAAATAGGCACCATTTCTTTTAGCAATGGTTGGTAGCGATGCGGCCGGATGGACGACGGCTGAAGTTCCAACTGAAAGAAACAGGTCGGCGCGCTGTGAGGCGGAAAATGAAGCATTAAGAATTTTTTCAGAGAGCATTTCGCCAAACCAGACGACGTCGGGGCGAATTTTCCCTCCGCAGCGGCAGACTGGCAGGGTTCCGGCTTCAATATCTATCTCACCTTCATAAGGCGCGGAGCATTCAAAACATTTATTACGCATAATGTTTCCATGGAGCTCCCAGACTTTTTTTGATCCGGCAACGTTGTGGAGTCCATCGACATTCTGGGTAATCAGGCTAAATTCCTTGAAGTATGATTCCATCTTGGCCAAGGCATAATGCCCCGGATTAGGTTTGACTTCGTTAATGATATTCCGGCGAAAGAGATACCACTCCCAAACCAGTTCGGGGTTGCGCATAAAAGCATCAACGGTCGCCAGCTCTTCGGCCCGGAATTTCTTCCAAAGACCGTCCTGTCCCCGGAAAGTTGGGACGCCGGATTCAGCCGATATTCCGGCCCCCGTTAAAACGGCGACCGACTCGGCGGATTCGAGTATTTTTTCAAGATCGGATGGTATTTTTATCATAGCGTAATAAGATACGAAATTCGGGCGATTTGCGAAACTCCTAATTTTGTAATTGGCCTCAAATAGCCCCCTGAGCCGGTTTGACCATTAAATATTTTTTTTGGTCCTATCAATTTTTCTATTTACAAACTTGACATTTAGTATATTTTCTAATCGCAAAGTAGATTAAAGCCTGGAGTGTAAATTTATGACAAAAAGTAAAATGGTTCTGACCGTAATTTTAACATTGTTAACGGTTGGTTCGCAGTCTTATGCCCTGCCGCCAATTGAAGGCAAAATATTCGGAATAACTCCATTAGTAAACGAGGTGTCATTTTATAAGAACGTCGATGACGACGGCAACAACAGAGGCAAAACGCTCCAGATTGTAGCGATTAATTCGCTGAAACTCGGCACTAATATTACTTTGGAATTTACGGCCGATTTTAATTGGGATATGTCTTATAAAGATAAAGACGAGTATATCGAACTATCGCTGGTCAAACCGATCTATAAAATCATTTCGGTTAACTACCAGAGAATCTACAGCACCTTTGAGTCCAAGCCGATAAACCAGTTCGGGATTCGCCTGTCTTTATAAACGGAAATGGGAAGGGTTGCTTAATAGCAGATAAGGCAACAATTTACGAAACGAATTTTGCGTTAGAATTAGGGCAAAAATAAATTTTGAAATTTGGTGAAAATTTATTTTAAAATCGTATAATTTTTGATTAATTCTGACAACATTTTGTCGAAAGATTATTTTGTAAATGAAATATGGAGGTCTGGCCGACCTTTTAAATTTGGCGAAATAAAAAGATAAATATAGAACTATTATATCATTAAACCTTTTCTTTGGAGAAAAGAGATGCAGTGCAGTTTCTGTGGAAAAGAATTGGATGATAAACCAATTAGACAGGGTACGGGGGTTTATTGTTCGATCGGCTGTGCCGATCTGGCTAATGATATAGATCGGGATGAAACCAACTATTATGACGATGAGGGATTAGACGGAGATTTCAGTTCCGATTATGATAATGAGTACTATGAAGGCGATGATGGAATGCCTTATTAGTATTAAACAATTATGAAATGGGAAAACAGGTTATCTGCAGTTTAATACTAATCTCGAGTAATTTTTAATATTTCGTATTTTATCATTCCGGCTGGAACCTTAATTTCCAGCCTCTCGCCTACAGCTTTGCCCAACAGGGCTTTACCGATAGGCGATTCAACTGATATAATATCATTATCAATATCGGTTTCATCGGGAGGCGCCAGAGTATATTCTATCTCTTCGTCATCATCAATATCTTTAACGAGGACGCGGGCGAAAATATAGGCTTTATCGGTGGAAATACCATCAGTATCAATCGGTTGCGCCCGATGAAGTTTGTCCTCCAGTTCCGCTATTTTTCCTTCAATATGAGTCTGTGCTTCTTTGGCGGCATGATATTCAGCATTCTCGGAGAGGTCGCCCAGTTCCATGGCTCGCTTGATTTCGGCAATGATTTTGGGACGTTCAACGGTCTTGAGCGTTTTTAATTCAATTTCAAGCTTCCGAATGCCCTCTTTTGATAGGTACAGAGTTTTATTATCCATGTTTTATATATAACATATAGAATGCGTGAAGACAACAGCTTTTTGAATAGGCTATCTTGTGGGCCGTATTAATAACGAATTATTCGCAACGGCTATCTATGATAATTAAATAACGGCATTAATTTAAATATGCCCTTATTGTTTCCCGCATAATTCAATAAACCGATCTGAGCGCCTTTGAGGACCGGCGTAAAATTAATAAGAGCAATCGAGACACCTTCAAAACTCTCTTTGGCGTGGCATACTCCGGAAATCTTAAAACCTTTTATCTCATAACCTTTGATTCCGAGACCGGCAATACTTATGCCGTTTATTTCGCCACCCAAAATCAATCCACCGGTTAATGAAAATTTATTTATGGTTCGTCCGGCGATCCCCACTCCGGAGATCGAGATTCCATTCAGATCTTCGGCCACAACCACTCCCCCGCATATAGAAATTGATTCGACTTTTTTGCCTCCGATGATCAATCCGGCCAGCGACCAACCGTTCACCAGATCTCCACCGACGGCTCCGCCGGCGATAGTAACACCTTTGACAATTTTCCCGCCGGCTCCAAGACCGCCAATCATTAATCCGTTTATCTCATCGCCGCCGACACCAAGTCCTCCAATTCCTATTCCGACCAGCTTTTGCCCACCGGCACCAAGCCCGCCAATAGCGATTCCGGTGATGTTATTTCCGCCAACGCCCAGACCGCCGATGGCAATCCCGGTGATATCGTCAGCTCCCAATCCTAATCCGCCAATAGCGAGACCTTTGAAATCATCGGCCCCAAGACCAAGGCCTCCGATAGCGATTCCGGTTATGTTATTGGCTCCCACGCCAAGCCCGCCGATAACCAAGCCCTTAATATCATCAGCCCCAAGACCAAGTCCGCCGATACCAATTCCGTTTATATCATCCAGACCCAAACCCAAACCTGCCAAGCCGACGCCGTCGAGATTACCGCCGGCAACACCTCCGCCACCTATTGCGAGGCCGCGAAAATGTCCGGCAGATGGGGCCAGAAGACCCACGGCCAGGCCATTCATTTCAGGTTCGCTATGCTTATGAGGAACTCCAAAAGTTATATTAATTCCATCAACCCGTTCAACGCCGATATCACGGAAATTTATTCTTAAGCCATGAGTGATTCTTGAATTCCCAATACTTATGCCATAATTATTATAAGTCAGTCCAATTGATTGTGCGAAAATATTGGAAAATGCGAATAAAATAACTACTAATGCTCCGAAACCGGAATATTGAGCCTTCATATCTTTCTCCCATTCTATTTTTCTAAATAGACGAAAATTCCATAGAAATTGTTTCAGACTGAGAGTTGTTATTTTAACAAACTCAATACCCGCCGAATCATTAAACCATTCGCGAAATCGTCCGATATAGAGGTTGTGGAGTTTATCATATACTAAGCAAATTTGATAAATCGCAAGGAGATAGAATATTAATGAATCCCACTTTACCACATAAAAGACTCGATGAAATACTTCTCGAAATGGGGTTAATTAACGATGAGAAGATAAAAAAAGCGCTTGATTGCCAGAAACTTTTTGGAGGACGGTTTGGGTCTCAGCTATTAACCCAGAATCTGATATCGGAGACCGATCTGGTTAAGGCTTTGTCGGTTCAACTGGGATGCAAAGGAGTTATTCTCTCCAAGATTGAAATTCATGATATCATCATAAAAATGATACCTATAAAGATTGCCATTTCACGCAAAGTAATTCCTTTTGATTATGATCCGGAAAACAATCTTTTGAAAATAGCCTGCATCGATCCGCATCAGCCGGATATTATAAATGAGATGAAATTTCTCTCCCGCGGGAAAAATATAGAGCTATTCGTATCCGCTGAGGCGGTTCTCAATACATACATTGCCCGCCACTATTTGAAAATGGATATCAAGGGGCTTCTTCATGATATTCCGGAAATCCCCCCGGATCTGTTTTCGGAGGAGGGCGGTAAAGAGGGCGATAATAGGCTCATTCTGATGGTGACCGATGAACAATCGACGCTGGAAAGCCTTCGACAGGTATTCGAAAACGATGGCTATCGGGTGGTAAATACCGATTCGGCGGATAATGCGATTGATCTGCTCGAAAGAAAAAATTTCTATGCCGTATTTATCAAAGATACAGTGACCGGCGATTATATTGATTTGATAGAACGGGTTCGCAAAAAAGCGCCGAAGACGCTTGTAAATTATTATGAAAACAGTTCGGCTCTGCTTTTAAATCAGGATATAGTTAAATCAGAAATAGAATTACATTTGACCAGCCTGGAGATATTCACTTCGATTCTATCGTCGAAATCGAATTTCGAGACAGATCATAGCGGCATGGTCGGCAAGTATGCCGATAAGCTCTGCAAAAAAATGGATATTCCGGATAGGGATCGCCTCATGATTTCAACGGCCGGCTATATTCACGATCTGGCCATTCATTATTATAACACTAATCCTTCCGATAATCCGCGGCAGACAATATCTTTAACGACCAAACTGTTATCGTCCCTGAACTATTCGCCGATTATCACCGAAATGTTGCGAACCATGTATCTTGATTTGAAAGGCAAATATACGAAACGATTGCCAATTGAAGTTCTCGGCGGCAATATCCTGACGCTGGTTGATCTTTTTTGTGAAAATTTTCCAAAAAATGACTGCCTTTCGCTCGATAAGTTTGAAACGATTAAAAAGAAAATGAAGGATTTAACCGGAAAGCTGTTCCTGAAAGAGGTAGTCGATGCTTTCATTGAGATGATTCAGGATAGTATTCTTGACAATCATGATGACGCGCACGAGATGAATCTGATGATATTTGCCGAAGAAGTGGCGATGCAGGAGCGGCTGGAACAACAACTTGGCCATGAGGGATTTCGACTTATTATTCATGATTCAAGAGAGAAATTTATCGAGATGTACCGTCGAAGCAAACCGAGCATGATAATTATATCCGCTCCGGGGACTCCCGATTCGGTTATCGAACTGGTCGATAATTTTGAAGCGGAGGGAATAATATTCTCTGATATCCCGACTTTCATCTTAACAGAGGCAATCTGTGTTCCTCGTTTGACGCAATTGATTGAACAGGGGGTTGAGGATATTATACCATTTGATGATACGCTCAATTTGCTGGCCAGCAAGAGCCGCCGAATGAAATTCAGGATGGATTCCAAAACAGGCAATGAAACCAGCGATAGCGATATTATTTCGGCTCAGGGAAGGCTTTTGGAAATGAATCTTATTGATCTTCTTCAAGCGATGGGTCCCGGACGCAAGACTGTCAAAATAACCATACATGCCAACAACTCCGAGCAACAAAATCTGATTATTTATTTGAAGCAGGGTGTTATTCATCATGCCACTTTAAACGACCTGGCCGGAGCCGAAGCGATCTATGAAGGACTTGGCTGGATCGAGGGCACCTGGAAAATCGAACCGGTCAAGCTTGAGGAATTGCCGTTACCGAACAATGATCAGCCCAATGAGTCTATTTTGATGGAGGGCTGTCGCCTTCTGGATGAAAGATCACGGACAGAGCAATCAGTTTAGACAAAATAAAAGCGCGCCAATCGGAGTTGACGCGCTAAATAATTTAACTGGAAATATTTTTATCCGACCAGAACTTTTTCCAGTCTTTCACAAATATAATTCACTTCATCATCATTAATAATCAGCGGAGGAGAAATCCGAATCGTATGGCCATGACTGTCATTGGCCAGCATATCCAGATCAAGCAACTGCTGGCAATATTTCATGGCGTTGCCATCTTTGACTTCAATGCCGATAAAAAGACCGCGTCCGCGGACTTCTTTGACCAGTTGCGAGCGGGAGGCGATCTCTTCGATTTTTTTCTTCAGAACCATACCGGTCGCTTCGGATTTTTGAGCCAGCTTTTCCTTTTCCATGACATCAATAGCGGCCAGGCCGGAAACACAGGCGAGCGGATAACCGCCGAAAGTTGAACCGTCTTTGCCGGGACCAAAAGTATCATCCATCAATTTCCGATTGGTGACCATCACAGAAACCGGAACCAATCCGCCGGCAATCGCCTTACCGAGCGTGACGGCATCGGGGACGACGTTTTCATGCTCAAAGCAGAAATTCCGTCCGGTTCGTCCCATGCCAACCTGAATCTCATCGAATAAAAGCAATAAATCATGCTTATCAGCCAAATCGCGCAAACCTTTAAGAAAACCTGCGGGAGGCATATACATGCCGCCTTCGCCCTGCATCGGCTCCACCAGAATTCCGCAGGTGTTTTCATTGATTAATTTTTCAGTCGTTTCCAAATCGCCATAGGGAGCTTCTTTAAAGCCTGGAGTCAGCGGGCCGAAACCTTCTTTATATTTTTTGGATGATGAAAACGACACAACGGTAATCATTCGCCCGTGGAAATTATTGCCATAAACAATTATTTCCTGCTTGCCATCTTCGATACCCTTGGTTTTCCAGCCATAAAAACGGGCCAGTTTTACAGCGGTTTCGACCGATTCCACACCGCCATTCTTGGGTAAAACCTTATTGCCATTCGCGCCGAATCGAAGGCCCAATTGCGGAACGAATTCAGCGACTCTTTTAAGAAATAATGAAAGAACATCTGTGTAAACGACATTGGAGATGACTGAACCATAGCCATTACGCAGAGCCTGCACCAGAGCCTCGACAATTTTGGGATGATGGTGCCCGGCATTGGCGGCACTATAAGCGGCCAAACAGTCGAGGACCTTCCGGCCACCCTGAGTATAAAGCCAGGCGCCTTCGGTTTTTCTCACAATAGTTTTTAAACGCTGGTAATGTTTGGCACCATAAATATCATCCATCTCCACTATTTCATTATCCGACAGGCCGGAATACCCAACCATATCTTTATCTTTCGTCGAAACTGCCATTTCTATAAACCTCCATAAAATCTATTTAGTAAAGCTATTCAGTATAATATAAAGGGGTTGTTTGGACAACCCCGGAATTGATAATTTTGAAAAATAATCGCCGAAATTTGCCCGCTAAAATCGCCCCTCGGCAAATATAAAATCTCCGAATAAATGGAGAAATGACAGATTATTAACAATTTATACTTCTATGCCGATAATTAATTTATGAAAAAAGAATAATTCAATATTGGGCATCTCTGAATTATTCAATATGATTTTTAGCGGGGCAATCTTCTTATCTAA
>JBDRRI010000322.1:0-10687 GCA_043825815.1 Candidatus Zixiibacteriota bacterium | reverse complement strand
GGCTGAAAAACGAATTGTCGGTATTGATCATGCCGAAGTGGGCGGTTTAGTAGCCGAGAAATGGAATTTCCCTCAAACCATAGTTGATGGAATCAGATGGCACCATAATCCCGATAAGGCCGAATCGAATTTCCAAATGATTGATATTGTCCATGTGGCTGACGCCATTTGTTTAATGCAAGGTTATGGTGTCGGGCGTGATGATGTCCAGTATAAATTAAATAATAACTCTGTAGATAGATTAAATATAACCATGGGAATCTTAGAACAAATAACCAGCGAGCTGGTCATGGTCCTCGATGGTATTGATGCAATGTTTATTGATAATACCGCTTCGGTTCCAGCTGGGAGGTAATGATATATGGCGTTTAATGTATTAGTCGTTGATGATTCGAACACAATGAGATCAATCATAATTAAGGTCTTGAAATTAACAAAGCTGAATATAGGTCAGATATTCGAAGCTAATAATGGCCGGGAAGCGCTTGATTGTTTAAATGAAAACTGGGTCGATCTGGTCCTCTCGGATTTGAATATGCCGGTTATGAGTGGGATTGAAATGGTTAGAAAAATGGCCGAAAATAATTTGATTAAAGATATTCCGGTGATAGTCATTTCTACCGATGGAAGTAAAAAACGGATTGAAGACCTTCGACAGCAGGGAATCCGGGAATATATTCGAAAGCCCTTCACACCCGAAAAGCTTGGCGAAAGCATAGATAGAATATTAGGAGTGAATCATGAATAATCAAAATATTCTGAATATCATCAATGAGAACATAATCGACATCCTCGAAAAAACGGCATTTATGTTTCCTGCCCCGCTGGATATGTCTTCCGGCGTGTCGCTTGACGATATGGAGTTCGTGTTAACTAAATTGGATTTTATCGGAAATAATACGGGTGAAATTAAAATGATTCTGCCGGTTGAATTTTGCATTGAGTTGTCGGCTAATCTTCTTGGTGAAGAAATTGAAAATGTCAATCCTGAAGAGAATAATTACGATTCGGCCAAAGAACTTCTGAATATTGTCTCCGGTCAAATTATCACCGGATTGTACGGTACGGAAGTCCTTTATCAATTAGTCAATCTTGAAGTAAATGCGATTTCTAAAGACGAAATTTACGAAATGCTGGAAGTATCTGAATATCACGGTTGTATGGTAGATGATTATCCAATTTTCACGATTTTTACATTGCAGGAAGTAAAGACCGATGAGCATAAAAGTATTAGTCGTTGATGATTCCGCGATTGTTCGTAAAATATTTACCTCCGAATTATCGCGCGATGCGGAAATAGAGGTAGTTGGAGCCGCTCCGGATCCATACATCGCCCGGGATAAAATTGTGGCGCTTAAGCCGGATGTCCTTACGCTTGATATTGAAATGCCAAGAATGGACGGCATAACCTTTTTGCGCCGGCTGATGAATTATTATCCGCTTCCGACAATCGTAGTCTCGTCGTTGACTCCCCGAGGAGGTGAATTGGCAATGGAAGCCCTGGAAGCGGGAGCTGTCGATGTCATGTGCAAACCGGGGGAGTCATATACGGTAAGCGATATGTCCGTCGAATTGATTGAAAAAATCAAAGCCGCGGCGCAAATAAAAAACTTGCAGCCCATCACTCATAAAAATATGGGCATTGTACGGAACAGCAAGCTTTCTATGAGTAAGACGACCAATAAAATTATTGCTATTGGAGCCTCGACGGGTGGAACACAGGCGCTTCAAACTCTCTTGTCCATGTTACCGCGCGAGACCTGTGGCGTTATTATCGTTCAGCATATGCCGGAAAATTTCACCCGCTCTTTTGCGAATCGCTTGAATGATTATAGTGAACTCGAAGTTAAGGAAGCTGAAAACGGAGATACGGTTATACCCGGCAAAGCCCTGGTAGCGCCCGGAAACAGTCATATGATGCTATGTCGATCAGGAGCCAATTATTATGTCTCTATTCGCAAAGGACCGCTCGTGAATCGTCATCGGCCATCGGTCGAAGTTATGTTTCAATCGGTTGCTAAATATGCCGGTGCTAACGCAATTGGAGTCATGTTAACCGGAATGGGTGCCGATGGCGCCAAAGGTATGCTGGAAATGAAAAACAACGGAGCCTTCAATATTGCCCAGGATGAAAAATCATGCGTTGTCTTTGGTATGCCAAAAGAAGCTATAAAACTTAATGCCGTTGATAAAATCGAATCATTGAATAATATCGCCAATGCCTTAATTCTGCAGTTGACTAAAATCCAGGCGGTCGCACCGGTAACTTGATATAGTATTATTGAAGTGCCTGTTATTTCAGTATCTCTAAATTCGGAATGGCGGCAAATATTAACTCACTATTCCCCAATAGGCAAGAATTCAGTCAGCCGGGTGCTATGAACCCTGTTTAAGAAACAATAAACGTTCATATGCATCTTTTACTTCGGAAATATCAATATCAGCCCTATCAAGGATACTAATAAATTTTGTATATTGGTTTATTGCCTTATCCGGCAGATTCATATTCTCATAAGCCAGGCCAAGATAATAATCGGCTTTAACCGTCAGGAGGGCATTGGTCAATCGGGAATCAATAAAATAATCCTTTTGTTGTTTTTCAAAAACCGCCGCCGCTTTCTCAAACTCTTCAAGTTTAATATAGTCCAATCCCAGATATAAATTATCGGCGCACGATACAATGCCATCGTCAATCTGTTTTTCCAACCAACCAATAGATTTTTTGTAATCACCTTTGAAAAATTCATACTGCGTCATACTCCGCCAATAAGCCTGCCTTGAGGCGTCTTTTTCGCCGGATATTGTTTGCTCCAATTCCTCGACGACCATTCTTGCCCGAGTTGTATCTCCCTGTTTGACAAGTAAGGACAGATAAACGGGAGCGAAATTCACGCCCGTATCGGCATAAAAGGCGCCCTGAATTTTAATAGCCTTTTCCAGTTCGAATCTGGCCTCATCAACTCGGCCCATCTCCGAAAGAATCTGAGCTTTAATGTTGTATTTGATCAAGCCATACTCGCATTTATCCGACCGGTCCATTCTGTCAGCGGCAATACCATCATTAAGAATCTCAAGGCCTTTGGCTAATTGACCCTGATACACAGGCACCAAAGCCAGGAAGGTTCGGGCTTTAGCGCGAACATCATTCCCGCCGTTGGCGGCCGCCTCCTGAAATAGTTCACTGGCTTTGGAATAATCATGTTTATAAACATATAAACGGCCCAGTACCAATAGTGAACTATAATGGAAAAAGTCAGCTTTTATGGAACAGGCCTTTTTATACATTTCAATGGCCCGGTCAAGATTCCCCTGTTTTGCCAAAAATTCACCATAAGTATCATACGGATTGGGCTCATCAGGAGCGATCTCGATATATTTCTCTGCAATCGTCATGGCACTGTCAAGGTAACCCATTTTGGAATATGCATATACCATATAATTATAAGCCATCTTATAAAGCGGATCGACTATTAAAGATTTCTTAAAGTAATTAATCGCCTCCGGGTAGTTATTTTTATGCTCCATAAATATGGCCAATTCAAATAAGGCCATCTTTTCATCGGGATATTTCTCTATCAGTTCAAGAAGATATTGTTCCGCCAGTTCCTCGTCGCCGGCTTTTCGCGCCTCCAGGCTTTTTATATAGAGCTGCTCCTTTCGCGTGGCCCTTTGTGAATATTTAATCGCTTTCGCCATCATTTCCGGATCACCCGTCCAAGCTAGACAATAGTACGCTGTGGCAAAGGTTGAGTCATATTCAAGAGCTTTCCGGTAATACTCATATGCCTTGTCAAGATATAATTTGTCATAATAGATAAGACCCTCAAGGTAAGCTTTATAGGCATCGTGAGAGTGGGTGGTTACATCAGCCACAGCCGGATCGAGCTCTTTCCAGGCGGCCGCCGGCAGAGAAAGATTGTTTTTTATTTCCACCGTCAATCGGTCCACCATGGCAAAGATATCCTCGTTGGTTCCGGCTTCCAGTTGGCGGGACATAACGACATCCCCCGAAGATACGTCAACCAGTTCAATTGTTATAACCAGTCTGGGAGTAGTCTGTATTATTCGGCCCAGCAACATCCAACGGGCGTTAGACTTATCTGCAATCCTATCAGCCATATTTTTATTGATTGAGACAGTCTTACCATCGCCGAGCAGTTTTATAATGTCATAAATGTGCTGGCTGGAAACAGCCTGCAGATATTCAGATTCCGACAAATCGGCAATCAGCAAATAAGTCAATATTCTGCCGAGGTTTTCGGAATCCAATTCATCAACCAAATTCTCAAAAGGCATCACCGCAATTCTATTTTCCGTGGCGATAGCCTCTTTTGTCAATTGGAATTCTATATTCCACGGCTTGAGTATCAAGAAAATAAATATGGCCGCCGCCGCCAAAACTCCGATTGTATAAAATCGACGATTTCCTCTCACGACTGGCTTTTTTGATTCAACTTTTAAGCTTGCTTTCTCATCAAACTTATTCCCGACAACTTTTGAAACAGCATCGCGGACATGAGGATTGCTTCGCATTATAGAAATTGTCGGCTCGAATTGCTTTAATTCTTTTTGGCAGGAATCACATTCAAGAATATGCAGCTCCAATTCGCGCCGTTGATCTTCCTCCAACAACCCCAGTTCATAAGCGTACAGAAGCTTCTTATAATATGGTGAGCGGCAATTTTCCATATTATTCTATCCCGCCTTTTTTAAGGCATTCTTTTAACATTTTTCTCGCTCGAAAAAGAGAGACATAGACATTGTTGGGAATAATTCCGAGCTTTTTGCAGATTTCCTTGATCTCAAAACCTTGATAACGCAGATTTAAAATTCGGAGATGATCTTGATTGAAATTATGAATCTCCTTTAAGCATTTAATAAGCTTCAGTTCCAGCTCGGGCGTAATCTCAGGAATCGACTTATGTCCATCAGATTCCTGGAGTTGTGCAAACTTCGATTCTCTTACTTTTTTTGCCCGGTAGTAATTCATCAATTTATGCTCCAAAATTTTATATGCCCATGCCGAAAAGCTTACGTCAATTTTAATTGACCTATATTGTTGTGCCACAACACATAAGGCATCCTGGACAATTTCCTGGCAATCCTGGTCGTTCCATACTCTTTGTCGTGTGAACATCCGAAATATTTCAGACAATTTGGAAAAAAGTATATCTTCGTTACTTTTCGTCCCATTTATAGCCATTTCAAATAATTTATTAATATCCAATATAATCTCCGCAAAAATATCTGCGATCACTATGAAGTATAATAGGCGTCATGGACAAATTAGTCAATTGAATAATATGATTAGAAATCTAATGATTAGGATATATAAAGACGAGTATTTTTTATAGCTTTTAAACTTTCGTGTAAGAATCGACAACCGTCCGTTACTTGCCTTTTGAAAAAACAATACTGTATAAATCCATTTTTATGGAGGGAATAATGAAAGGTAAATTAATCTTTGTTGTTTGCCTTATTCTAATGGTTATGGTTATATCCATGCCTAAGACAATCTCAGCTGAAGTAAGATTCTCTACGACGGCTGACTGGATGGCTGATCTGGGGAATTACCCGGCCGGTATTGCCTGGGGCGATATTGACAATAACGGCTGGCTTGATTTTGTGACTGGCGTTGGCATTGATGTTTCAAAAGTTCCTGATAAAGTGTACTACAATTACAATGGCCATCTGTCAGAAACCGCCGGATGGACTTCCATTTATGCCAATTATTCGGCCTGCGTTCAACTCGGAGATCTGGACAATGACGGCGATATTGATATGGTTGTTCCCGGAATCGGCTTGATTAATGTCGTCGCTCCGTTATCGACGGTGATTTATTATAATGATAACGGCTTCCCGGCTTACCCCGACTATTTTACTGATCCAACTATTAATGTTTGGTCAATGGATCTGGGTGATATTGATGGTGATGGAGATCTCGATATGGTCTTGCCGGATGGTGGTATCGCCCCCGATTCCAGGACCGTCAAAATCTATTATAACAATGGTGGCGTATTTAATACCTCTCCGGATTGGCAATCCGACAATAAGTATAAATCGGTTGATGCCGAATTTGCCGATATTGATATGGATGGTGATCTCGATATGGCGGTCTACGGACATTCGGGACTTCAAGTCTTTTATAACCAGAATGGCGTCCTTGAAACCACTCCCTCATGGACAACATATGCAGTCAATGATGGCTTTCAACTTGCCTTTGGCGATTACGATGATGACGGCGACCCGGATCTGGCCCTATCAGGAGGAACCGTAAGCGGATTTAATGTTCTCAGAAATGATAATGGAGTATTAGACTCAACTCCTGTTTGGACCTGTACTCTTTACATTTCGGCGGGTGTCAGTTGGGGCGATGTTGATGGGGATGGAGATCTTGATCTGGTTGGATGCGGATGGCAGACAAATCCCATTGGAATCTTTGAAAATGTCGATGGTGTCTTATCGTCCGACTTCGTGTTTTCGGTAAATGTTCCCGGATGGGCTCAATTGGCAATTTTGGGCGATTATGACGAAGACATGCTTATGGAAACATCCAAAATTATAACCAGTGACGGTTCTATAAAACTGTTTACCCTCAAAGAAATACCGATACATGAAATCTCTTCTATTACCGTAGACGGCATTCCGCTGGATTACAGTCAATATTGTTACGGTCTTGAGGGCGGATGGATCTCATTGGCCTCGGCGCCCCCATCCGGAAGCGAAATTGCCATAAACTATAGCTATTCTATTGATTTGGATCTGGCCATAGGCAGTTCCGGAGCTTATATCTTTAAAAATCAACTGAGCACCAATTATCTTCCCACTTATTCTTTCACCTCAACGGATTTTGTCGATGAAAATGAAGACGGCTTTTTTGAATCGGGAGAAACCGCCAAATTCTATTTTTATCTCAATAATGAGCACGCAGCCGATCATGATGTTAATATAACAATGACATCCAGCAATCCCAATATTGTCTTTACAAATTCATCCGTATTTTTCTCCCTCATAGACGGTGACAATACAACTGTAAATAATCTTTCGAATCCGATAGAATATATAATCCCCGATGTTGAAGACGCCGTTTTTGATACATTTTTTATTACTATTGAATCAAGTCTTGGAACCTATCGAGATCAGTTCATTTTTTTTAATGAAACAGGCCGAGCGGAAATATTGCTGATTGATGATGATGGCGGAGGAAATAGCGAAGATAATTACTATAACGACCTGTTTGAAATGAATATACCCAGTCATATTTGGACAACCGATGATCGCGGAACGCCAACCGGTGAGAATTTGAATCAATATCATGTTGTCTTTTGGATCACCGGCGCCGAATCATCAGATTGTATTCAACCGGATGATATTGGCGCGATGCAAGATTATCTTGATGATGGTGGCAATCTGGTTCTTTCAGGACTGGGGTTGGCCGACGAATTAACGATCGAGAATCCAACTTTCCTTCAAAATTACCTGCATTGTACTTACTCTCAGGATCAATCCTATTATCTTCATTATGGTCTTTCCGGCACTCTGTTTAATGGCCTGCAAATAAGACTATCCACGACAACCACGATACCGGGCATGGAAAATATTCAGATGACTAACGGCGGACTGGCTACTCTCAAATTCGGCAATTCTTCCTCAAGCTATTCCGCTGTGAGTTATGCGGATGATTATAAAATGCTCTTTATGACATTTGGCTATGAATTGATCTTAAAGGAATCCTTCGGCACGGGCTATGCATCACGGCAAGAAGTTATGCAAAGAATTCTGGATTACTTCCCTAAGTACATGTGTGGTGATGCGAATAATGATATGGTAATTAACATCATTGATATAATATATTTAATCAATTATCTTTATAAAAGCGGCCCCGCTCCGATTTCGGTTTGGGCGGCCAATGCCAATGGCGATAGCACTATAAATATTATAGATATTACCTATCTTATTAACTATTTATATAGGGGAGGAGCGGCACCGAATTGCAAATAGTCTGATATATATAAAGCCATTTTGTGAAGGCCAATGAATAACTTAAATTGTCATTGGCCTTTTTTAACATTAAATAGTTGCAAATTAGTACGACGCTCCCTCTTGGATTTCTATCGGCTATTTCTGGTCGGAATGACTATATCGAATTTGTCTCGATACCGGGAAACGAACCGATTATCGCCACAGTTCGCGCCTGATTAGACTCGGGTGAATAAAAGTCAATAGAATCTCTGAATTCTGCCGAATCGTTACAATTGGCTTGACATAAAAATTAATATGTGCTACTTTTGTAACGAAAGGTAGCACATGAATAAAAATTTACATCGCTTTGGTGTTTCCATGTCAAAGGATTTGTTGGACCGACTGGATAACTTGGTTAAGGCCCGGGGGTTTGCCAATCGTTCTCAGGCTATTGCCGAAATGGTTCGTAATGAACTGGTCGAACATCGGGGCAAGAAGACAAATAAAAAAATAGCCGGGACCATTACGATTGTGTACGATCATCATAAGCGAAACATTCAATCTCTTTTAACATCAATCCAGCATAATCATGGAGAACATATCGTCGCCACTTTGCATGTTCATTTGGATCATCACAATTGCATGGAGGTTCTGGCCGTGTGCGGTTGCGCCGATTCAATCAGGAAATTAGCCGATCGATTGATTGCGGCCAAAGGTGTCAAGCACGGAAAGTTGACCATGACCACAACCGGCGAGGAGTTCGCCAAATGAATAACTTCCAGGCAGCAAGACTTGTTGCAAAATGATAGGTAATCCCAACAATGACTTTTAGCCAAATTGGAAAGGAATTATGCACATACCGGATGGTTTTCTGGATACCAAGACCTGGGTGGCATTGAATGTCATATCGGCGGGCGTGCTCGGTCTTGCTATAAGAAAAACCCGTGATAGTTTGGGCGAAAAACAGATTCCGCTGATGGGCGTGATGGCCGCCTTCATCTTCGCCGCCCAAATGATAAATTTCCCCGTTTCCGGAGGAACCTCAGGTCATTTTATGGGCGGTGTTTTGGCTGCCATTCTTCTGGGACCATTGTCCGCCATGATTGTGATGGCCGTTGTACTCATTGTTCAATGTTTTATTTTTCAGGATGGTGGCATAACCGCCCTGGGCGCTAATATATTCAATATGTCCGTCATCGCGAGTATGGGCGGCTATCTTATCTATTGGGGAATCAGCAAAATCGGAGGAAAATCAAAAATAAATATTACTGCCATTTTCATTGCCTCGTGGCTATCGATAATTCTGGCCGCCAGTGTTTGCTCTGTTGAACTTGCCATATCTGGCACCGTACCACTGAATATCACCCTGCCGGCCATGGCTGGAGTACATACATTGATTGGCATCGGCGAAGGCTTAATTACGGTTTTGGTTCTGAGTTTTGTCTTGAAAGTAAGGCCGGACCTTCTCGATTTGGAGAAAGCATGAAGAGATACACAATGCGCCATTTAATCTGGAACGGGCTTTTGATAGCCCTGGCGATTGCCCTTATATTGTCGCCCTTTGCCTCGCAATCACCCGATGGTTTGGAGCGGGTTGCCGAGGATAAGGGATTTCTGGAGATGGGGGAATCAAGTCCGACTTATCAGGCTCCAGCCCCTGATTATACTATTCCGGGAATGAAAGTCGAGTGGGTGTCAACATCAATCGCCGGTGTGCTCGGAACTCTTCTGACTTTTAGTTTTACTTATGGCATTGCTCGGGCATTAGCCTGGCGAAAAAGAAAAAGCCCCGGTTGTTAGGTTCCAATGAGGCATAATTTTATTGATCGATACAGCGGACTTGGGAGCCAAATTCACAGGCTTGACCCAAGAATCAAGTTTGTTTGCATGCTATTTTTCGCCGTCTCAGTCGTCACTACGCCTCCGGACATATTTTATGTTTATGGTGCCTATGCCGCCTTAGTTCTATTGCTCATCATTGTCAGCAAAGTACCCATGACCTATATATTGGGGCGCGCCTGTCTGATTTTGCCATTTGTCCTTATGACCGCCCTGTTTCTTCCGTTTTGGAAAACATCTCCCGATTCGTCCTCGAGTCTGATTATCATGGGTCTGCGCCTTGAAAATCATAGGTTAATGCTTGTCGGAAGCGTTATCATAAAGGCCTTTTTGGCCGCGCTTGCAATGATTCTTCTTTCTTCATCCACGCCGTTTAACTCCCTTTTGAAGGGATTGCAATCACTGAAATTCCCCAGAATTCTATTGATGATTATTTCCTTTATGTATCGCTATATATTTGTTGTTACGGATCAAGCTATGCGTATGAACCGTGCGCGGGAATCCCGCGCCTGCGGGCATAATAAAATTGGCCAATTGCGGGTATTGACAAATATGATCGGTCTTCTCTTCATCAGAGCCTATGAGCGGGCCGAAAGAGTTTATCAGAGTATGGTCAGTCGAGGATTCAATGGTGAAATAAGAAGTATTCATGAATTAAAATTATCTCGAGCAGACTATTTATTCACGATAGTTTTCCTTGGAAGCGTGATAACCATTAAGTTAATGGGTGGTCTATGATTCCCGCGGTAGAATTAAGTGGCCTGAAGTTTTCATATCCCGATTGCAAAAATGTGCTTCGAGGTATCGACATTAGTATTCAGAAAGGGGAATCCGTTGGGCTTATAGGCCCCAACGGGGCCGGCAAAACCACATTATTGCTTCACCT
>JBDRRI010000321.1:0-2973 GCA_043825815.1 Candidatus Zixiibacteriota bacterium | reverse complement strand
GCGATAATATAGAGCAATTTCTCAGTAGATGAATAGGGAATTTCTATTTTATTTTCAGTATTCATACCATATCATTTATATTATATATACTTTTAATACAAAATTTTATTCATCAATGATTTTATCAATTTCTTCCAGGAGGGTTTTTTCCAGATCAGCCTCCGGGATTTTCCGAACTATCTCCCCATTCTTGAACAGGATGCCGAGTTTATCCCCTCCGGCGATTCCAATATCAGCTAAACGAGCCTCGCCGGGTCCATTGACGATACATCCCATCACAGCAACTTTAAGGGGTTTCTTATAATGGGCGGTTTTGGCTTCAATTGATTCGGCCAGAGGAATCAAGTCAATTTGACATCGACCGCAGGTCGGGCAGGAAATCACTTCGACGCCTTCTTTTTTCAAATTGAGATACTTAAGAATCGATTTCCCAACTCGTATTTCTTCGACCGGATCAGCCGAAAGCGAAACTCGAATAGTATCTCCAATGCCATTTATTAGCAGGGCGCCCAAACCGACCGCCGATTTAATCGAGCCTGATTGAAGCGTCCCCGATTCGGTAATTCCGAGATGAAACGGATAATCGACTTTATCGGACAGAAGTATGGCCGCGTAGTAAGCTGTAATGACATTGGTCGATTTCAAGGCAATAACAATATTGCTGAAATTTTGATCCTCAAGAACCTCCAATTGCCTCAAAGCGGCCTCGACAAACCCATCGGGATCATCGTGTCCAAATTTATCAGTTATATCTTTAGGAAGAGAACCGGAATTAACGCCGATTCGGATAGGAATCCCGGCATCTTTGGCCGCTTGGGTAATTTCGCGTACTTTCCAATCATCGCCGATATTTCCCGGATTAATCCTGATTTTATCGACCCCCTGCGCAATCGAAGCCAGGGCCAGTTTATATTTAAAATGAATATCCGCTACCAGCGGAATATTGATAAGAGATTTTATTTCTCCCAATCGCTCGGCGGCATCTTCGTTCAAAACCGCTACCCGGACGATATCGCAACCGGCTTCTTCCAGTTGTTTTATCTGTGCCACAGTCGCGGAAACATCCCGCGTATCAGTGTTTGTCATAGATTGGACGGCAATGGGAAAACCTCCGCCAATTAAGACGTTGCCTATCTTAACAACCCGGCTTTTCCTTCGCGGCATCGGATATTTAAATTCCATATATGTCTTGACCTCAGTCATTTTTCACGATAATTTATCAGTTTTACGATAATAATCAACCGAAAGTTGGTTTTATGAGAATATATAGAATATTAATTGTTTTGGCATTGGTTTGTATCGTTTATTTCGGCGTTAAATATTATTTATCATCTCAGGAGGTGAAACACTTAAAGGAGTATGAAAAATATGCCACAGCCATTGCTGAAGTTTCCCTGGCGGCGGAACTTTACCGCGCCGATCCAGACAGTTTTCTAATGGTCCGCGATTCTATTTTAAATCAAAGCCATTTGACCGGCGATAGTATTGTTTCATTTCGGGCAAGACTTATCGATAATAAGACTGAATGGAAAAAGATATGGGAATTAATTCAGCTTAAAACGGACAGTCTGGTTGATAATCGCCTCAGTCAATTTAATATAATAAAGATCGATTCAATTTCCGATTCGATAAAATAAATCCGAAATTTTTACTCGCATTTTTGCAACAATTCAATATTATTAAGGTCATAAATAATAAGAGATTATATGACTGAAAAAATTTTATATCGACTAATCAAGTCCGATTTGCCTAAAAAAGTGTGGCGGTGGTTTAGGCATTATTTTGGCGGCCTTTATTTTCGCATGGATCACCATCACGTTTTTCTAATGGCGGGCGGTCTGGCTTTTTCTCTATTCGTTTGTATTATACCATTGATATTGATTTTCTTTTCGGTAGCGGGCGCGATTTTGGAGAGACCATCGATCGCCCAGGACATCAATCTTTTTATAGACAATATAATTCCCTACTCCGATTACGCCGATTTTGTGAAAGAAAAAGTTTTTGACCGAATCGATGAATTTACAATATACCGAAATTTGGCCGGGGTCATCGGTTTTGTCGGCATTTTCTTTGCCGCCAGCGGACTGTTCAGTTCAATGCGAACCATTCTTAATACAGTCTATCGGCTCCGAAGCAAACAGTCGGCTCTTATTGGAAAACTTCGGGATTTCGGATTGGTACTGCTGGTCCTTATTTATTTTTTATTGTCAACAGCGGTCTTTCCGATTCTCGAGGTAGTCAAAGGATTCGCCGGCCAATACGAATTCTTCAATTCACTATTGAACGGCGTCGCCGCCGACCTGGCTTTCGATGGGGTTTCTTTCGTCATAATCCTGGTTTCATTTTTTCTGATGTATTGGCTCGTTCCCCAGGGACGTATGGGAAAAAAATCATTGTGGTTTAGCGCCCTCTGGGCCGCGATACTTTGGGAGATCGCCAAACAGTTGTTCGGTTTCTATATCACCCACGCCATCACCTTAAAGAAAATTTACGGTGCCTATGTCCTGATGATCGTAGTCGCCTTCTGGGTATATTACACGTCGATTATATTTATTATCGGGGCCGAAATCGGCCAGTTGTATCGCGAGCGGAGAAGAAAACGCAGATCACCGGCTTTTAATAAGTAGCGTTCTTTTGAATTTTCAATTAAAAGCACGGTATATTAAAGAGACTAAGTAAAAGCAGAGGTGGATTGTGTTTATAATTAAATTTTTCGATGACAGAGTCAAAAAACTTGGCATAATTGATCTTAAACTGCTTCAGGGTGCGGTAATCTGTGTTGGAATAATATTGGTAAAAATTTTCCCGGATATTCTTAAGATAAATATCAGCTGGTTTATTATTGCGGCGATTTTATTAATTTTAAAACCGATGTATGCCTTTTTTATAAAAAAATAGGCTATTTTATTATATATTCGCCCGCCGGACCGACCTTGATGTTCGGCAATTGTTTATTCTCTTCAAAATATTTAT
>JBDRRI010000320.1:0-18560 GCA_043825815.1 Candidatus Zixiibacteriota bacterium | reverse complement strand
TTACGACATCATTCGGATGAAGGGTCATAGCTATCTAAATATTCCCGGAGCGCCAATGCTTCCTTCTAAATCTGTAAAAATCGCGGTACCCGATGGTTTCAAAATCGAAACGGTTGAAATAGCCAATATTCAATATGAAGAAATTTCCGGATCATATAATATTTTTCCGGCCCAGAACCCGATAGAAATTGGCGCCGATATGAGTGATTACGAATTCATTAAACCGGATGAGAATATTTATAAATCCTCCTCGCCGTACCCGGTCCATCAGATTAATTTTATCAGGCAGGCAGATCTGGCCGGACAAAGTTTTGCAGTCGTAGATATTTATCCGGTTCGTTATCTTCCTCTTCAGGCGAATATCAGCCTGATAACAGAAATAACCTTAACTATAAAGGGAAGTTATGGTTATATTTGCGGCGATTATCTTCCGGCCGTAAGTTCTGCCGAACTTGAACAAAAATATAAAAATCGGCTCGAAAATATTGTAGAAAATTCCGAATCAGTTTCATTGAAATCTTCGCCAGTCGCGTTGAAAAGTATTTCCGCTCTGCCGGATGGCGCCCCATTTGAACATGTTATAATTACGAATTTCTTTTTTGAACAGCTTTATGAGCCATTAACGACTTGGCACACGCGCAAAGGCCTTCGAGATACGGTCATAACAATTGAATACATATATAGCAACTATGATGGAGTGGACAACAAAGAAAAAATCCGTAATTTTATTATCGACGCCCATCAGAATTGGGGAACGTCATACTTTCTATTAGCCGGCGAACTATCGGTTATACCTTTCGGTTATCGTTCTTATGACAATACCGTAATTCCTTCGGATATGTACTATGCCGATTATGACGATGACTGGGAATATGAGGCTTTCCTCGGCCGCATAACATCGGATACTCAGGGCGAAGCGGAAAAATTTGTTGATAAAATACTGACCTATGAGATAAATCCGCCGGATCTTAATTTTCTTACTGATATTACCCTTTTGGGAATGGATTTGACAATTAATGCTCCTCCCGATTATGTCCTTACCCGCGGACAGTGGCTGATGGATTCAATCGATGTCAATTATTTGCCGGCTAATATGACCTTAACCCGCATTTATGATACCGATTCCAGAAATCATCTTGATGACTTTAAAGCGGCCCTGAACGACGGCCAGAATCTTATCAATCATTGCGACCATTCCAATTACAATGTGATGTGTACAGGCGATAGGAATCACGGCTGGTGTTTCTCGAGCTGGGATGTTTTCAGCCTGACCAATTACCGAAAATATTCCAATATTGTTTCGATTGGATGTTACGCCAATGAAATGGATCATAATGATGCCATTTCGGAATATTTTATTTTCGCCACCGATTCGTCCGGGGCTGTTTCCTTTACCGGTAATACCCGGAGCGGCTGGTTTTATCTTGGCGATCCGATGTCGCTGTCATCGGAGCTGAATTATAACTGGTGGATAGGACTATTCGAACAGGGAATAACCAATCTTGGTGATTTGCTGGCTTATTGTAAAGATGTCACTAATATTGATGTCATTCATCCTTTCTCCGATTGGACCTTAAATCTGCTCGGTGATCCGGCCCAGCCTCTATGGACCGGAATGTTAATTTATCCGGCAGTAACCCATAGCGCCGAGGCGGAGGCAATTTCTCAGCAAATGACCATTCATGTTGGACGGTTCGGAAATATTAATGTCGAAGGTGCCACTGTCTGCCTTTGGAAAGGTTCTGAGATATATCAGAAAGTACTGACCGGCACCGATGGCAATGCCACTTTTGATATTTATCCGACCACCAACGGGACCATTTATGTTACCGCCACGAAAGGCGATATGTATCCATACCTGGGTGAGATTGAAGTTGTCGGAAATGTTCCCCCGCAGTGTTTGACTCCGGGCGATACGACTATTCTTCAATGCTTCCCGGAAGAAGTTAGTTTGCCGGTCGGATGCGTCGACCCTGACGGCAATCTTCAAAGCGGTCCGACTTTGGCCAAAGGTCCCGGGCAGATTATTGATAATTACTGGCGGTACACGCCATCCGGAGACGAAACGGTTGAAATTACTATCGGCTGTACCGATTCGGAAGGCTTTAATTGCGAAACCACATTCTGGGTAACCTTCATAATAAATGTGGCCCCGGAACTTCAGCTTCCCGCCGATTCCACCGTCATGGATATCTATCCTCCGACTGAAATTATCTTACCGGTCAGCATGATTGATATGAACGGTACCGCCTGCTATGTCTCCGAAGGTCCCGGCGTTATTGAAAATGGCTATTGGAAATATACGCCAACCGATGATGAAAATTGCGGCGTCACGATTACCGCAACCGATGATTGCGGATTGAATACCGAGGGCAGTTTTAATATTAACTATCAGCTTTATAAATGCGGCGATGCCGATGATAATCTGACGATTAATATTCTTGATATTACATATAATATTAATTTCCTGTATAAAGGCGGCTCTGCCCCCGATCCAATAATTATCGGCGATGCCGATGGCAATGGGACAATTAATATTCTCGATATCACCTATTTGATTTCTTATCTATATAAATCCGGCCCGGAGCCGATTTGCCACTGATATTGAGTAGATTTTACATATCAAGGCGGGTTTAACCCGCCTTTTTTATATTCAAAATAAACCATTGAAAAATATGTTTGCAGAGACTAAATTAAGTTATGAATTTATCCGGCAAAATAGATAATAATTTCGAGACCCTCCATAAGCTGATATTAAAAAGTTGTGAACGAAACTCGGAGACAATTGCTCTGATAGGCGATGGGGGAAACGGCGAGAAAATCAGATATCGCCGGTTGGCCGAAATTGTCCCCAAAATTGCCGGGAGTCTGCATTCACTTGGATTCGGCAAGAATGATAGAATCGGAATAATCGGCGAGAATTGTCCCGGATGGTCAATCGTATATCTATCTATTTTGGCCGCCGGCGCTACGGTCGTTCCGGTCGATCCGGCTATGAAAGAAAATGAGCTGGTTAAATTCTTCCGGACGGCATCGCTCAAAGCTCTCTTTTGCTCGCGTAAATTGTATGATTCCGTTAAAAATATTATTCTGTTAAATGGCTTCGAAATAGAATTGTACGTTCTGGAGCAGAAAGATAGTCAGGGCCTGAATCGCTTTATTGGTGATAAGCTATATCTCGAAGATAATATAAATTCCGATGATACCGCCGTGATAATATTTACATCGGGAACGACCGGCGATCCTAAAGCCGTTAATCTGACTCACAGAAACCTTATCTCTAATATTAAATCAATTATTAAATCAAAAATCTGTTCCGAGTATGAAAGGTTTCTTTCGATACTCCCGCTGTTCCACACTTTTGAAGCGACAGTCGGGTTCCTGTACTGTTTAAGCAGTGGATATACCATCATATATGCTCGCGCTTTGACTTCGAAATATCTGCTTGAGGATATCAAGAATAATGATATCACTGTTTTTCTGGCCGTTCCGCTTCTCTATGAAAAAATCTATAATGCAATACTTAGAAAATTGAATTCGGCACCGTTTATAAAACGGAACCTTTTTAAGACGCTTTATTCCATTAGCCGTCTGAATAAAAATCTGGGCGTGAAATTATTTAAATCGTTCCGAAAACAGGCCGGACTCGGGACCATAACCCGGTTTATTTCCGGCGGTGCGCCGCTTTCGCCTCAGATAGCCGAGTGGTTTAATACAATCGGAATTAAATTACTTCAGGGTTATGGTCTGACCGAATGTTCGCCGGTGGTGTCGGTCAATCGTCCGAAGGATGTCCGTTACAGCAGTATCGGGTCGCCGCTTCCCGGGGTTGATGTTAAAATTGTTAATCCGACCAGTGACGGCATCGGTGAAATTGTCGTTCGGGGCGCAAATGTCACCCCCGGATATATTAATAATCCGGAAGCGACATTGGAACTCATCCGCGATGGCTGGCTTTATACCGGTGATCTGGGTAAAATCGAAAATGGGCATATCTACATCACTGGTCGAAAGAAGAATTTGATAGTATCCGGCGGGGGCAAGAATATATATCCCGAAGAGATTGAAACCGAACTTGATCTTTCCGGTCTTATCATGGAGTCAATTGTATATGGAAAAACCAAATCGGGGAAAACCGGAGAATCGATCTGCGCCATCATTGTCCCCGATATGGAAGTCCTGGAAAGTATCGAAAACGGACGTCCCGGAGCCAAACGAATTCGGGAACTGATTAAAATCGAGGTTGATATGGTCAATTCACGCCTCTCGGATTATAAACGGATTGAGTCTTTCGAAATTCGATTGGAAGAGTTTGAGAAAACATCAACCCGAAAGATAAAACGAAGATTGTACGTTTAAAATTATGATTGTTACCGAAGAAATAAGATTTGAATCCAAAGGATACTGCCATCTGGTCAATCTGACCTCAAAAATCGCCGAGAAAGTGGCAACGTCCGGTCTTAAATCCGGGATTGTGACGGTCTTTACGCCGTCGGCCACATCGGGGTTGACAACGATTGAATACGAGCCGGGTCTAATTGAGGACCTTCCGGATTTTTTCGAAAAAATAATTCCTTCGGGTGTACCATACAAGCATGATATGACTTGGCATGATGGCAACGGTTTTTCGCACCTCCGCTCGGCGCTGATCGGGCCGGATATAACGATTCCGTTCAATGAAGGCCGGATGCATTTAGGGACATGGCAAAATATTGTTTTTCTTGATTTTGACAATCGCAATCGGTCGCGTAGAGTAGTTTTACAGATTATGGGAGAATAATAAATGAATTTTACGGTTATAGAACGGTCGGGAAATAAGGCCAAAATTCTCGATCAGACCCAATTGCCGAACAAAGTTGTCTATAATGAATATGATGATTACCGGGATATAATTAGCGCGATAAAAAGACTGGAAATCCGCGGCGCACCGGCGATTGGAATCGCGGGGGCTTTTGCCATGGCGGTGGCGGCTGAGGCCGAAATTAAGGTCGAGTTTATCAATTTCAAACATGCCCTGTATGCAATTGCCAAAGAGATAAATAATGCCCGTCCGACAGCGGTTAATCTACGCTGGGGAATTGATCGGGTTGTTAATCAGATAGATAAATTTGAAGGGCGACATATGGCCGGTTTGCGGGAGGTCATCTGGAGCGAAGCACAAGCGATTCTGACCGAAGATAAAATCCTTTGCGATAATATTGGCAAAAACGGCGCAGAACTTCTGAAGGACGGTGACACCGTTCTGACCCATTGCAACGCCGGAGCGCTGGCGACCGGTGGAATCGGAACGGCATTGGCTCCGATATACATTGCAAAAAATCAGGGGAAGAATATTTCCGTCTATGCCGATGAAACCCGCCCGCTTCTGCAGGGCGCCCGGCTGACAGCCTGGGAACTTCAGCAGGAAGGAATAGAGGTCACTCTTATTTGCGATAATACTGCCGGAGTGGTAATGCGTCAGGGGAAAATCGACAAGGTCATCGTGGGAGCCGACCGCGTGGCCAAAAACGGCGATGTCGCCAACAAGATTGGAACGTACACCGTCGCGGTTATGGCCAAAGAGCACAATATCCCGTTTTATGTTGCCCTCCCATATTCGACTTTCTGCCAGACAATTGAAAAAGGCGATGATATTCCAATCGAAGAGCGCGATTCCGAGGAGATAACTAATTGGGGTGGAATGCAAACTGCACCTGAGGGAATAAAAGTGTACTCACCCGCCTTTGATATTACTCCTCGCGAATTGGTCACGGCCTATATCACTGATAAAGGTGTTGAACCGGGCGGAAGGAAATAGAAATTATGAAGGCTACCGTCATAAAATCATACCGCGCCGCCTACCCCGAACCGTTCAATCTTAAAAAAGGCGATCGAGTCAAGCTCGGAAAGACCGATCCCGACAACCCCGGATGGATCTGGTGTACTAACCAAAATGGCGCAAGTCGCTGGGTTCCGGAGAGTATTCTTGACATCGATAGTGAAATTGGAATTATCAAAAAAGATTACTCATCAATTGAATTGACCGTTGAAGCAGGCGATATGCTGGAAATCCTCGAAAAAGATTCTGGATGGTGTTTTTGTCAAACAGATTTGGAGGATAAGGGTTGGATACCTATGGCTAATTTAAAATTCAATAAATTAAATTAGAAATTCAAAACAGCTCTGGCATAGGCTCTGTTATCAGCACCAATATCAGAAATGCCGACATCAACAAGGATTTTTTCGCTAACAGGATATGTGATTATAGAATGGTTGTAATTTTTTTTCAAACGGTCGTCTATTTTTTCAGAATCTACTATTGACCAAATGTAACTGCCAAAAAATATAACGGAACCTGTGCCTACGATTACACCTTTTTCAATTTTATTAAATCCATTGAATTCAGGAAGAATCATCCAACCCAACCCCAATAAGTTTACGCCCAAAAAGGCAAAGCCTCTACCGATATCACCATTGTATATATGACCACCACCAGGGATTATTAATGTAAAAAAGCTTGTTCCGCTTTTTCTTTCACTATAAACTTTTGGTGATTGTATTATTTTTATAGGCTCCTGACTGGTACGTAATATATCACTGTTCTTGTAAATCTCTATATTACCGTCAATCGTAATCACTTTAATACTTTTATTCGCGGTATGTTCAAAAACCGTACCATATAATACCTCTCCGTTATTTAAATATACTACATCTTTTATTTCTTCAAACTCAACATCTGAGATAGTTATTTTTGGTATTGCACTTTCAATAGCTTTGTCATTCTTTATGGTTGTAGGCGAATTTATTTCTGTCTTTGAATGAGGCGTTTCCATAATATTTTCAGTTTGAATAATTGGCTTCCATGTGTTTTTTTCTACTTTATAGTTTTTAATTATAAGTATTTTTCCATCCGTTGTAATAATCTTTATACTTTTATCCGTAACATATTCGTATACCGTACCATATAGAATCTCACCATTTTTCAAGATAACCGTATCTTGTGCAATTCCTTGCTCACTGCCAAAAGAAGTGGAATATAAAATAATACTACTTATCAATGTTATCAATAAAATAGATCTGTTATACGACTTCACAATGATGTCCCTCCACGATATCTAATATCAAGATTATAAGAAATATATATGTTTGTGGTAATTTGTCAATATTTTACGGCGAATATATGACAAAGTTGTCTTGAAGATATTACCATATCGAATATATTTTAAGAAGTATTTTTTTATTAAATGATTCATTAAAGTGAGTGATTGTTGAAGTTGAATAAAAAAGTCTTTAAAGTTTTCTATGAAAGCGACCGAATTTTATCAATATGAGAAAGGTTTTAATTACCATTATTTGCAGCGGGCTTGGGTGGTGGATTGGCGATTTCTTTGGATTGATGACCGCCTTTATTCTCAGTATGATTGGTACCGGGTTGGGTATCTATTTCGGCCAGCGTTTAATACAATTTTGAATATTCTTTATAATACCATTTTTCGATGAGAAACAATAATACCGAATAATAAAAATCCGGCAGGTTTTCATACCCGCCGGACGTTATTTGATACGGTGGCAATCTTAGCTACCCCGAATCAATCTGATTTCGGAAATCTATTTCGTTATAACCGTTAAGCCGGAACACCGGTTCTTTTCTTACGCCAGATCCAGATAGTAGATAGGGCCAGAAGGAGAATAAGAATACCAATTCCAACATAGGTTAAAGTCGGCGTTGAACCAACGCACTGACTTGATCCCGTTACTTCAGTCAATGTAACCGCCTGGGCCAGGCTGTTGGTAAGTTTAATAACTTCCCATGCCGGTTGTGGCTTAAAAATCGCCTTGATAACCAGGTCGTCATTTACTGTAGACGTATAAGGTCCATAAATTGTTATTGTCGCTACCCCGGAATTATCAAAAGCAGTGGCCACCGGGTTGATAAGCGAACCCACTTGAGCGCCAACCAATATCAATTCGTAATACTTGGTATTTGTCGGAACATATACGTTTTCAGTACCAAACCAGATATCGCTTGAGGCTGGAATAATAATATTGCCAATGATAGCTTGCCACGGGGCCGAGCCGGGCGGCGTATTCCCGGGATCGGTAAGTGAGTAATATGTTGGCCAGATTGATTTTTCATTTTTGTCGGGCGTTTGGGCGCTCAGTAGTGATGCACCGAGTAAAATGAACATCACGGCGATAAAAGCAATCCGATAATGCTTCAACATAATTTAAGTCTCCTTCTCATGTTGATTGATTAAAATTTGGTTAACATATTATCATATCTACAATTAGACAGATACAATCTGTTGTTAGGTTAGATCAAAGTAGTACTTTGCCAGGTCCTTGCTGACCTCACCTATTGGATTCTCCCACCCTTTGACCGAAGGTCAATTATATTTTTTAAATCTCTTTAGATATTAATTGGTAGTATTGCCACGGCTAAACAGATGTTGGATTGTCGCCCTGCCAATTAATTTAAAATAACTTGTTTAAAAGTCACACAATGATGAAAAATAAAACTCCCGAATTGTAAATAATATAAATAACATAGAACATTCTGTCAAGTATATAACGCAGAAATATTTGAAGACGAATAATTGCGGATTGAGATGAGAATATTTATTACGATTCACGATATTAATTATCTTCTTTTTGAGATGAAATGATATTATCTCATTCGGTTTATATTGACAAGCTTGTCATTTATTTCCATATTAATATAATACAAAGAGAATCATCGGGATAACAGCCCATAAAGATTAGCTGTCCAAAGTATTAGAAACGTATTATTATAAATATACCGTTTATGGCGCGATCAGATATAGATAAAGAAAGTTGAGGTTAAAATAATATGAGTCATAATGTTGCCCAAAAACTGATTGAATCCCATTTGGTGTCGGGGAAGATGATTCCCGGCGAAGAGATTGCCCTGAAAATCGACCAGACTCTAACGCAGGATGCGACCGGGACGATGGTGATGCTCGAACTCGAGGCGATGAATCTTATGCGAGTGAAAACGGAACTTTCGGTTCAGTATGTTGATCATAATCTGATTCAGGCTGATTTCCGTAATGCCGATGACCATCTCTTTTTGCGGAGTGCCTGCAAGCGATTTGGCTTATGGTACAGCCGTCCGGGCAACGGAGTCAGCCATCCGCTTCATATGGAGCGGTTCGGTATACCCGGCAAAACTATTCTCGGGTCGGATAGCCATACCTGCGGCGCCGGTGCAATGGGGATGCTGGCGATGGGGGCGGGGGGATTGGAAGTGGCGCGGGCCATTGCCGGCGAGCCGGTTTATATTACCATGCCGAAAATTATGGGAATCCGTCTTGACGGACGCCTGCCCGATTGGGTCAGCGCCAAGGATGTTATTCTGGAGATGTTACGTCGCTATAGTGTCAAGGGCGGACTCGGTAAAATTATCGAATATTATGGTCCCGGGTTGAAATACCTGACTGCGATGGATCGCCATGTAATCGCCAATATGGGCGCCGAACTCGGAGCGACGACATCGGTCTTTCCAGCCGATGATAATGTTAAAGCCTTTTTGGTGCAACAAAACCGCGGTGAGGATTTTATTGAAATAACGGCTGACAATGATAAGTACGATGAGTACGGCGCGATAAATCTTTCAGAGCTGGAACCATTGATTGCCCTGCCGAGCAGTCCCGGCAATGTCGTCCCGGTGCGCGAAGTTGCTGGACGGGAGATATATCAGGCAATGATCGGATCCTCGGCTAATCCCGGTTTGCGCGATTTTGCAATCCCGGCCCTCATGGTTGACGGCAAACAGATGCATGACCGGGTTTCATTCGATATCAACCCATCTTCGCGGCAGATTCAGGAAAACCTGATGGAAATGAAACTGCTCCCCAAACTTCTTCATGCCGGCGGACGAATTCATCAGGCCGGATGCAACGGTTGTATCGGGATGGGCCAGGCTCCGGCCACGGGAAAGATCAGTTTGCGGACAGTCCCGCGTAATTTCCCGGGACGTTCAGGAACGAAAGAAGATTCGGTTTATCTTTGTAGCCCGGAGACAGCGGTTGCCTCGGCTATCACCGGGGTTATAACCGATCCCCGTACGCTCGATATGGATTACCCGATTTTCGAGGAGCCGAAACGGGTACTGCTCAATACCTCTATGCTGGTTGCACCGCCAATGGTTGACGATGGTAATGTTTATGAATTGGAGAAGGGGCCGAATATTAAAAGTCTCCCGCGTTTTGAAAAAATCCCCGATTCTCTGACCGGTCCGGTTCTTTTGAAAGTCGGGGATAATGTCTCAACCGATGAGATTATGCCGGCCGGGAGTAAAGTCTTGCCGTATCGAAGCAATATCGAGGCTATCAGCCAGTTTGTCTATGGGCAGGTTGATGAGACTTATTCGCGGAGAGCGCTGGCCTATAAAGAAACCGGTTCGTTTATTGTCGGCGGAGAAAATTATGGTCAGGGTTCCAGCCGGGAGCATGCCGCTCTGGCGCCGCGGTATCTGGGATTGCGAATGGTTCTGGCCAGGAGTTTTGCGCGGATTCATTTTCAGAATCTAATCAATTTCGGGATTCTTCCATTAACTTTTGTTAATCTGGCTGATTATGATAAAATTGATAAGGAGGATGTCTTGGTCATAGAGAATATTCATGAAGCAATAAAGAACGGCGATTCCATTACGATTCGCAATCAGACCAAGAATATGACTATTGCCACCAAATGCAAAATATCCGAGCGCGAGAAAGATATGATTCTGGCCGGCGGCTTGATTAATTTATTAAGCCGTTAGAAATGGTCTATAAATATGGCCGATCGTTTTTATGCCGTTTTATAAATTCTTAAGCGAATCTATTTTGGTTACAGCGTTGGTATTATCCGGGTTCAGTTCCACTGATTTCTTATAATTTGCAATGGCTTTTTCGATATCGCCGTTGTTCATTAAAGCCTCGGCGTAGCTGTCATAAGTGTTTGACGATTTCGGATGAGCCTCGGTATTGAGTTTTAACAACTCGACCGCCTCGGCCGTTTTTCCCATTCCGAGAAGATAGTAACCGATATGATTAACCCCATCCTCATCAATATAAATATCACCGCCCTCGTCCCATTGTTCTTTTAGCTTGGACAGCGTGGCAGAAATCGAGTCTGGACTGCTATTTTTTATAAATTCGGAGGCAAGGTTTTTATGTTGAAGGAAGAATAAGGTCAGGTGCATATCATGCTGTGGGCGAATCCAATCATCGCCGTTATTTTTATAGGCATCCATATTTTTTACGAATGAGAATTCATTCTCAAGAGAAAATTTATTCCGGATTTCATCCAGATCCTCGCCATTTGCTTCCGCCTGAGAAACATCATTCCAGAGCCTGCGGATATAATTGAGGTGTGCCAGAGTCTGTTCTCTCGTCCATAAATAATCGGTATCAACCAGGACATTTTCAACGGCGTGATCGCTTTCAAGCATATCCTCCAATACCGAAATCCAGCGCGGCACGTCCAAAGTTTTGAATTCTGGATTAGGATACGGGGCCAGATGTTGCGAGTGTAGAATAAAACCGGAAATAATTGCCAGCTTCTCCTCGGGAATGACGACCACTGTCAAACCATCGTAGCCGGCCCGACCGAACCAGATTAAATTCAGGGTCAGATCGCCGAGCGAAATGGTTTTTCTGTCGGTATAAACCTCCGTCGGAAGAACCAGCGAAAAACCCTGTTCGAGGTCATCGGCCCGTTGTTTGCAGGTCTTCATCCAGTTTTCCTCGCCGATTGCCTGATCCGAACCCGGTTCGCAACCGGCCAGACGTTCCCGCGAAGCGTTTTCTTTCCACCGCCACATATCAATCAATCTCTTAATCTCCGCATTAACATCATCTTCATAACCTTTGTATTTATCCCAAAAAGCCTGATGGCCTATTATCGGGATATCGCGGTATGCGGCGTTGCCGCCGAACATATCAAGCCGATCCACCAAATCTATCAGGTATATAAAATCATCTCGTTTGAGTGCGTCGACAATCCCCTTTTTATATTTTTGAGCGGTAATCTCCGACCAGAAACTATTGAGAACGACCAGACCGGAGTCCGAGGCAATCACATCCTGCGACTCGCCACCATCGAGGTTTTTTATTACATATATTTTGTCGGCTATTTTCTCCGCACTGAAGTTTTGTGCGCTTGCGTATCCGAATGAAAATACGCCAATGATAATAATATAGGCGCTCAACAAAACCGTTTTTGTTTTCATAATAACCACCACCTGATAATTAGTAATTTGTCAATACCTGTAATAAAAGTGAAAATAATTCACAAAATATTACGCACTCAAATAGATTATATAAAATCAGCTTAATTAATGCAATAATTAAATAATACTAATTAGCCTATTTATTACTCTTTCCGCATTCCAATTGTTTATCATTCTTTAGGTATAAAGGGTTGGTTATTCTTACAGAATTTTTGTGGACGAGCAAAAAAAACCGGTCAGTTTTGCAGCCAACCGGTTTTTTGAAATTATATAATATTATTATTTATTTTTTGATCTTTTCATCGGAATCAAGTTGTCCGATGACGTGGCCCTCGGTCAGGGCTTTGGCATAGCCGTCTTTATTCTGCAGGAGTTCAATTGCCGCCTTAACCGTTTTATCCGTTTTCAGAACAACTTCTTCATAGACGCCGCGCTGACCGGCAATCTTAGAGACGATTTCCCTTTTCAAAGCTTTTTTGATATAATCTTTTGATTTCTCAAAATCGGCTTCTTTTTCTTTTTCAATTAACTGCTCAAAATTGGCCAGGGCATCACCGAAGATATCTTCCTTGTTGTCATCTTTAACCGTTTGATTCATCTCTTCCAAAGTTATTTCCAAAGCGGTCTTGTAGGTGAAATCTTTTTCTACCGTGAATTCTTTAAACTGCTTGACGATATCATCGGTTATTTCAACATCGATGAGGGTCTTTTCATTTTCCGCGACATAGTTAACGGCGAAATCGAAAAACAGCCGATTTCTTTCCAGATTAATTTCGATCGGAGTCAGATACGGTTCTTCTTCCAATTCAACATCGGGGAGAATTCCGCCGCCGCCATATACGGCCCGACCGCTATTGGTGTAATAAACCTGTCTATCAACGATGTTCATCGTGTCAACGGTTGCCGTGTCCACTTGAACTTCTTCATCATAGTAGAAATCATCGTCATGATTCTTGCCCTGTTTTTCTTCTTTTTGGATGCACCGACCGGATGGAATGTAATATTTGGCTGTGGTCAGCTTCAAGGCGACTTTATCGTCGGTTCCAATCGGGAATATCTGCTGGACGAGTCCCTTGCCGTAGGTTGGGCGGCCCATGATAATGCCGCGGTCCCAGTCCTGAATGGCGCCGGAGACAATTTCCGAAGCCGAAGCGGTGCCTTCATTAACGAGCATCACCAAAGGCTTATTAGGATAAATGGGCGGGCGCTTGGAATAGTGGCGCTGTTCCGAGCCGGCGAATTTACCCTGAGTGTAGACGACCAGTTTATCCTCATCAATGAACAGCTCGGCGGTCTCAACCGCCTGCTGGAGCAATCCGCCGCCATTGGAGCGAAGATCAAAAATGAGGCCGTCAACATTTTGATTGTTCAATTCAGTGATGGCATCGCGAAGCTCCCGGCTGGTTTCTTCAGCAAAACGAGATAGTCTGACATAGCCGATATTAGTGCCATCGACAATCCCGTAATAGTTGACCGATTTCAATTCAATGACCGCCCTGTGCACTTCAAAATCAACCGGAGTGGTTAGCCCGATACGTTTGATAGTCAAAACCACGCTGGTTCCGGCGGTGCCGCGCATTAAACTGGCCGCATCGGAGGTGGTCATTTTATAGGTTGATTTACCATCAATTTTAATAATCTGGTCGCCCGGATGAAGACCAACTTCCTGAGCCGGAGTACCCTCCATCGGCGTTACAACCGTGATATAATCATCGCGGGAATCGATTTCCATTCCCAAGCCTTCATACTTGCCGTGAGTACTTTCCAGGAGGCGTTCATAAGATTTTTGTTCCATCAGGACCGAATAGCGATCGAGATCCCTAAGCATACCGCGAATGCCGGCGTTGATGATATCTTCAGTGTTAATCTCTTCCATATAGCGATTCTTGATATCATAAACGGTTTGATTTAGCTTTTTTATCTCTTTGAATAATGTCTCTCGCGTATCCTCGGGTTTTACCTCGGAATTGTTAATTTCATTATTCTGATCCAGATTAAAATGAACCGTGTCGGCCAATTCTAAAAAAAGTGTTTGAGTCGGCGGTTGCTGAGTCGCTTCGGTTGAACCGACCGCCCAGATAAGTCCCAACATAAAAGCGGTAATAGCTATAACTAATAAAGAAAACTGTTTCATTTAAATGCCTCCAATCGCAGGTGCTAAGCTAATGTATCCTTATTTATAAGGTATGTCAAGCAAGTGAAGAACCATTGTGAGTCCAATTCACCTGTTTTTTAAACGCTTTATAATAATATTTGGTTTCACATTTTGGTCAACTATTGTTTTATAATTTTAATACGTTGCTAAATAATGAGTTATGCAATACTATATGGTGAAAGCCCCATTATTTTTTTGACGCCGGAATAAAGTGAGTCTTACTGTTAGCATATCTGAGTGAAACACAACCGGTTATGTCGACAATATGCACGTTGTTGCCGAATATTTGTGCAGAACTGTTACAGATTTGCGGTTTTTGAGAAGGCGGAAGGTTGACATCTTTCCATTATATTTCTATTATCTGTATCTTAATTACCGAGATAATGTGAAATGGAAGTTATATAAGTTGAATTTGTCGAACATTAAAAACGTCATTTTTGATCTCGATGGAACCCTCGTTGATTCGTCGGCCGGGATCGCCTCGGCCACCAATTATGCCCTCTCTAAAGAAAACGAACCCAATCGGACAATTGATGAAATAAAACCATTTATCGGATTTCCTTTGGAAGAGATGTTCGCCGCCTTCAGTCAAAAACCGGCGGATAGACTATGGCAGCATTTTCGGGAGCGGGCCAGAGAGATTATGGTGGACTCAACCGAGCCGTTGGACGGGGCCGAAAGGCTTATTCATAAATTAAAAAAAATGAAGATCCATCTCGCAATCGGCTCGACCAAAATTACTCCCCATATCAAAGGAATACTGGCGAAATTGGGATGGGACAATTATATTGATTTTATTGCCGGAGCCGATTCGGTTAAAAATGTCAAACCGGCGCCGGATATCTTTTTGGATCTCTTGCAACGAATGAACGGCAGTCCCGATGATTCGATTGTTATCGGCGATACGATCAATGATATTCTGGCGGCCCAATCCGCCTCGCTTAGAACGATTGCCGTTAAATCGCCCTATGGCCATCATGCAGAGTTAATTCAATGCAAACCGGATATGATTGTTGACAATCTAAACGAAATTATTAATATATTCGAGCGGGCTGTATAAATGCCCCTATTATAATATTATATGGAAGAGATATTTGTAAATAAAGTGGCGACCGATATCGGCGATCTTTTCCTCGCCTCGACCTGCACCGGTCTGGCGGTTATCAGTTTTGGCAAAAACGGCCAGGCTTATTTCGATTCCATTATCGAGCATGATTTCAAAAACCATGAGATTATTATCGGCGGCGGATTTAATAAATCGGCGGAAAAACAAATCAAAGAGTACCTTCGCGGGAAACGTAAAATATTCGATATCCCGCTTGACCTGAAAGGCTCGCCGTTTCAAATTAAAACCTATCTTCGGGTTATCGAGATACCCTATGGTCAGGTCGAAACCTACGGTTCGATTGCCGAACTGATCGGCCATCCCCGCGCCAGCCGGGCGGTAGGGACCGCCATGGCTAAATGCCGTATGCCGCTGGTTATTCCCTGCCATCGGGTTGTCGCCTCCGGCGGATTGGGCGGTTATGCCGGCGAGGAGAGCCTCAAACGACGGTTGTTGAAAATGGAAGGTATATCAATTAAATAAATAAAGGAAACCTAATGGACAAACGTATTGAAAATCTGGCTAAAGTGATTGTGCACTATTCAATCGGACTGAAAAAGGGCGATCTGTTCAAAATCAAAGGTGAAGCCATTGCCGAACCTTTCATACAGGCGGTTTATAAAGAGGCTCTAAAAGTTGGCGCCTTTCCCTATGTCGAAATTTACTTCCTCGGCCTGCAGGAAATGTTTTTCAAAATGGCGACCGATGAACAGCTCCAATATATTTCACCGATCAAAGTCCTCGAACAGGATAAAATCGATGCTTATCTCGGGGTCTGGGGGACGACCAATACAAAAAATCTGAGCGGGGTGAACCCCAAACGCCAGCAGATTTTCAATAAGGCAACCGAGCCGTTGATGAATAAATTCTTCGAGCGGGCCGCCAGCGGTGCGCTCCGCTGGGCCGGAACGCAATATCCGACCGAATCGCATGCGCAGGATGCCGAAATGTCGCTGAGCGATTATGAAGAATTCGTGTTCCGCGCCGGGCATCTGTACGATGATGATCCGGTCGCTTTCTGGAAAGAAATGGAAAAAGAGCAGAATCGTTTGATAACGATCCTTAATAAAGCCGAGATGATTCATCTGACTGCCGATGGGACCGATTTGAAATTGAATGTCAAGAATCGCAAATGGATCAACTGCTGTGGTCATGAGAATTTCCCCGATGGAGAGATTTTCACCACGCCGCATGAAAATGATGTCAACGGGACGATCAAATATTCCTTTCCGGCTTTTTATAACGGACGCGAAGCCGATGGTGTCAGGTTCACTTTTAAAGACGGTAAAGTGGTCGAAGCTTCCGCCGCGAAAAACGAAGAGTTCCTGCTCTCGATGCTCGATACTGATGAGGGTGCACGGCATCTCGGCGAATTTGCCATCGGCACCAACTATGAAATTACCAAATTCACCCGCAATACGCTGTTCGATGAAAAAATCGGCGGAACCTGCCATCTGGCGGTCGGCGCGGCCTATCCCGAGACGGGCGGGATTAATCGGTCGGGAATTCACTGGGATATGGTCTGTGATCTAAAGACCGGCGGTGAGATTAAAGCCGACGGCAAAACGATTTACAAAGACGGCAAATTTGTGATATAGATATGCATTTGTCATTCTCAGCTTGACTGGGAATCCACAAATATATCCGGTAAGTCCAGTAAAAGACTTACCGGTTTTTTTGTCTAATTATTTGCCATTCGAGCGGGATGGCCGTCTATTGTTTGAAACCATTTTGTTAAATTTTACTGTAAGATTTTACGCAAATATGTCACTTAAATAAAAAAGGATAAAAGCCTATAATTTGATGGGTGAGAAATTTATTCCAACCTCTTTGAAAGCCGGGAGATGACATGCGAATTCTAATCATTGTTTGTTTAACTATTCTATATAGCCAATCATTTGCCGGAGATATTTTTATTTCCGATAATGAAAAGAGAATTGATACCTCGGCTGCCATTGAAGAATATTCCGATACCGAAATTATCTCGCAAAATGAAGGTGTTACCGAGCCGCCCTTTGTCATTCATTACGGCGTCAATGACAGCCATAGTAGAAACTGGGTAAGCGAGAATAATGACGGCCTTGTAGGCATAACCAGTTTTCATCTTTTTGACGGCAGCACCAATGAGGGGATTTTAACCTATAAAACGATCGGCCTTGACGGCTTGCCTTGCACCGATTCAATTACTACCGGTCGACGGCTGGAGAAATCGGTTCTGCTCTACGACTCATTATCAAATCCGCATATATTTTTGGCCTGCTCCGATACGGTTAATCAGCTTATTGAACATTTTAGCAAAGATGATAACGGTGTTTGGGAATGCGATACCATTATAAATTTCTACAATGAGGGCGGAAAATTTATTTATGAAATCTCGGCTGATATCGGCCCCGATAATTCCTTTCACCTCCTCGTCCTGAAATCGCGTTCCGATGTCGATTCCGACGATTTTATGGATGCCTGGATTAATTCCTGCCTCTATCACCTGACTAATACCACCGGAATTTGGGTGAAGGAGCTAATCAGAAATTACAATATGGCTTTCACCTACGATATGTATATTAAACCATCGATTCGTCAGGATATCAAGATTGACAGCGACGGTTTTGTACATGTTACATATTCGGAGCAGATTAACGGAGGTACCTATCCATCCCGGTTATGGTACGCCACAAATAAAACAGGTAGCTGGTCATACGAGATTGCTCTTAATTATGATTTTGGAGCGTATGATGATGCCGGCTGGTTTCCATCGCTCTGCCTTGATAATAATGATGTTCCATATATCACCTGTATGTACATCAATCGCGTGCCCACCGGGTCGGCTGTCTACTGCAAGCTGTTCTATCTCAAAAGGCTTGGTGCCGATAATTGGACTTATGACATTATTGCGGATCACGATGACGGGTATTACGGGAGTGACGGTCATAATTACACCGGCGCTCTGTCACACCTCATATTTGACAGTAACAATATCCCTCATATTATTTTTTCCGATATTGCCTCAACTCACTGGCCCGGTTCTCAGAGGTTGAATGTCGGGAATATTCGATATGGTGTTCTGGAAGATGATGTTTGGAATTTTA
>JBDRRI010000319.1:0-3204 GCA_043825815.1 Candidatus Zixiibacteriota bacterium | reverse complement strand
TTCAATCACCATTTGAAATATATTTTAACTGCTTTGTTGTAGTGAATAAGAATGAACTGACTCTTTTTAAGCATACCGGCGGTAATCAACTGGTTGAGATCGAAATTCCGGAAAATATAGCCAATATTCTGGATGTAATCTCGGTGACCGATTCCAACGGCCGGCAATATTATCCGCAACATGAAGTCTTTAATGACAGTTCGCAGAAATTCTATACTCTTGAGGAACGAGGCGATAGACTGATTCTGTGGTTTGACTTTTCCGAAGGGATCGAATTTCCGCCCGACTCAATAACAATTAATTATACGGTCACGTCGAGCACGGAAGCCAACGGTATCGAAGCAGGCAAAATATCCGAGTTATATGAAAATCATCCCGGCATCCTGTCATCGCGTAATATTATTCCGGTTCTCGGCGGCATTCCGGCTAAATCGGAAAAACAGATTGTCAGCGAGGTTTCATCAAGATTAAGGGGCCGGGATCGTGCCCTTTCATTTTCCGAGATTTCCAACTGGGCCGAGACTTATGACCCCAGAATAATTAAGGCAGTCTGCAAAAACGGCATTGAAAAAACTAATCGTGGTGTCCGGCGATGCGTTATAGCTGAAGTTACGGTTAAATATGATACTTTTTATTCCGAAGACGAAATCACTATGTTAAAAACCAGACTTTGCAACTTTTTAAAATTCCGGGCTCCGATTAATAGTCAATTTAAGGTGGAAATTAATAAGGTATGATAGCCGGAAAAACTGACATAATGCCCGATTTCTGCAATCGACGCTATCCCTTCCACTATATAACGGCCCTCAATCTTCTGGCGGCGATGGGTATAGATATCAATCGGATTGATATTCTCGCCGTCGGGGAATATGAAAATTACAAAGGCGAAATTATAGAACAGTCACCGAAACCGGGAGAAAAAATATCATCGGGAACGCAACTTAGACTAAAAGTTGGTTTCTCCAGTCCGGTCGACTATATGCCGTATCAATTTTTCTATGGTCTTTACAGCCATGGAACTTCGGATGGAAGCTGGGAAGACGGCGCCCGCGCCTTAATGGCACCGTACGATGGGACATTGATTCGTTATGACGCCCGGGCCAATTACCAAAAATTAAAATATAATCTCGGCATTATCGATCAGGAACATCTTCTCCGTATATTGAAACTTTTTAAGATTGATATGCCACCTCATTCTAATACTCTAAAAGATATTTTATTCTGGTTGTCGGTTCTGCCTACTTTTCATTTTTGGGCTGGCAATCCTGATTTGGTTTCCAACATTCTCCACAATCTTTTTGGATATGAATTTAAATTTGTGGAAAATTGTAAGAAAACGTTTAATATTCCTTCGGATTTACAATATAAATTGGGAGCCAAAACTGGCCGTCTCGGTTGCGAGACACTGGTAGGTCGGAGCTTCACCGAGGCTGATTCATCATATCAGCTCAGGATAGAAAATGTTCCGGCCAATGATGTCCGAGAATTGCTCCCGGGCGGTAAAAAGAGGGAAAAGATCGATTGGCTTCTCGGTTTCTGCATGCCCGGAAACCTGGAGTATGATTTGAAGGTTAGAATTAAGAATTCGGATAGAAAGGAAAGGACAGAATCACCCTATTTGGGCTATTCTGTTTATATTTAGATTAGCCTAAGTATTAACCTTGACATTGGTAATAGATAGGTATAAATTCAAAATTAATTACCTGAAGGCAAGATAATGAGTGACTTAAACTTATATTCGGTGAACTGGCAGGATGGGATGCTGTTAAATCAGTCTCATCTACAAGGGCAGGAAAAGTATTTTGAAGAACTAACCCGGTGGTATGCGGCCGGTGCAAGTGACAATTACGGATTGATTAAACGGTCACCATCGGGTAAACCGGCACTAAATCTGGTTGCCTCAGTAAATGGTAATAGGCTCTCGGTCGAGATTCGCCGGTGTCAGGCGATTACTCCCAACGGTTCATATATTGAAATTAATGATTCGCTCGGCGAGCAGTTTAGAGCCGAAGCAGAGATTACCGAAACCGAAATACCGGTTTATGTTGGCATTGATCCCGAGCATAAAAAACAGACCGGTGATCCGGATCCATCCGAAGATGTCCCAAGAATTCCATATCAAATTAAAAATTATTTAATTTTTATAGGGCAAACACCCAATTTGCCAACGGGGCATTATATTCAGGTGGCCCAAATAGCCATTAATGGAAATGAAGCCAAACTGGCCCCCGATTATTTCCCGCCTTGTATGAGCCTTAATGCTGATGAGCGGCTTGATTCGATAATCGTTGACTATCGCAATCGACTGGAAAATCTTCTGGCCTTATCGACTCGGGCTTTTATGGCGATTACAACCAAAGGCGCCTTTGATGATGCCGCGACCGGACTGCAGATTGCCTTTAAGGATACTGTTTATCATCTGGTTTATCATCTGGCCGCCACATTAGATGATTTTGTTATTGGCAGAAACGCTCCTCATCCGCTTAGAATGGTTATTCAATTTAAAAAATTATATCGGGTTTTATCGAGCCTGCTAAATCTTCAACCGGGCCTGAAGGATTATCTGAATGAAAGGTATTTTGTAAAGGAGCATAACAGCTCCATTGATCGTTTTACCGGCTCAATCGACAATTTCTTGCTATCGAAATATGATCATAATAATATTGCCGGACAGATTCAGATGATCGATGATGTTCTCGGCGCTTTGCGCGGCGTTCTGGGCTTTTTGGCACAATCGAAAATAGAGGATCTTGGCGATCAGGCGGTAGCCACAGAAACACTGACTTATTCGGGAAAAACGTATGGTTTCATGGAGTACGGCGGTTGCCGTTTGGAACAGGTTGGCGAATTGAGCTATTTGCAAATTAAAGTTATTGAACCATCCCCGGTCTCCGATACCGTGGTGCTTATTTCCAAGGATCTCTTCAGCGACGGCGAGTGGCGATCAATGCAGGTGCGATTGGGAATAAACGAAGCACGCGGTTTGGGTGAAACCGACCCAATAGATGTCGACATTAATACATTCAGTAATAAGGTTGCGCTGCATCCCCGGGATATGCTTAAATCGTCATCGGTCAAGCAGGTTACTCTCATTTTCAGAGGCACCGGCGACCCTAAAAAATTAAGCAGTTTAGGAAAAACAGATTTAATAATCTACGTCGTTTGATTATGTAGGAATGTAATATGGCAAAAGGAATCAAGGAA
>JBDRRI010000318.1:0-18036 GCA_043825815.1 Candidatus Zixiibacteriota bacterium | reverse complement strand
GGTTCCGGATTATTAAATGAGTTAAAGGGTAAGGGCTATTGGCCGGTTATTGCCAAGGATTATTTGAATCAGGAGAAATTTTCCCGGACAATCGAGTTATGCAATATGAGACAAAATGAATCACCGGAAATATTATCCGGCCGAATAATATTGGCCCAGGCGCTTTTTCATTCCGGGCAAATGGAGGCGGCGGAAAACCTTTTCTATGAAATCCTGAGGGTTGATCCGGAAAACATAGCCTCTTTGAAATATTTGGGGGATATTAAATTTGGCGCCGGGGAAGAAGCGACCGCTTATTCTTATTATAAAAAGGTTATTGAGATTGATCCCCTTTCGAATTGCCTGCATTCTCCGATAATGTCGAATAAATCCGAGCGCACAAAATCATTAACGCTTGCCAGAGGAGGTGAGGGCGTTTCGATTTCAATGGCAGGTTTAAAAAACCTGCCGTTTAAAACGGAAACTATCGGCGATCTTCTTCTGGCTCAAGGACACACCCGTTTGGCCCATGAGGTTTTCAGTGAATTGGCCAAAGCCGGCTCTCCGCGTATTATTAAAAAACTGGAAGAGGTAAAAGAAGCTCTAAAAACAGGAAAGGGCAATAATGTATAAAGAACGGATTAGAAAACTTCAGACTTATCTGAAATCGGAAAATCTTGATGGATATCTGATCAATCAACGATCCGAATTAATTCATATGGCCGATGTTCGTTATTTGTCAGGATTTACGGGCGATACCGGATTAATGGTCGTTTTGAATAAAAGTGCCTTTTTGATTGTCGACGGAAGATTTCATACTCAGGCCGCCAAAGAAGCTAAAAACGTCAGGATAATAAATGCTCGCGGTCTCCCGGTTGTGGAGTTGGAAAAACATAAGCAATTTCAAACAAAAAATTTGCGGTTAGGATTTAATCCGGAGGGATTTCTTTTATCGGAAATAAAACTGCTTAAAGAAAAATTACCCCACGCCGCTCTCATCGAATCGCCGGACGCTATCGCCAATTTGTCGATAATAAAAAGCAAAGATGAAATCAAGCTAATCCAGGGTGCCATTGATATTGCTGAAACCGCTTTGGAAAGACTGCTTGGTTACATCAAACCTGGTCTTCGGGAAATAGAAGTTGCCGCCGAACTGGAATATCAGATGAAAATGCTGGGAGCCGAAAAGCCGGCTTTTGATACCATAGTCGCATCGGGTTATAGATCGGCTTTGCCGCACGGCGTTGCCTCTACCAAAAAGATTGCCAAGGGAGATTTTGTCACCATTGATTACGGCGCTAAATATAACGGCTATGTTTCAGATATTACCCGAAATTTTGTAATAGGCAAAGCCACCCCGCGCCAGAAGAAAATTTATGATGTGGTTTTAAGAGCGAATATGGCCGGGATTAAAAAAATTAAATCCGGCGTTTCCGGGCTAGATGTCGATAAAGCAGCTCGCCAAGTTATTGAAAGAGCTAAACTTGGGAAATATTACAATCATGGTTTGGGCCATGGGATTGGAATTTATGTCCATGTTCAGCCAAATTTGGGGCCTCGGTCGACTTCTGTTCTTCAGTCTAATATGGTAACTACCGTAGAGCCAGGCATTTACATACCAAAATATGGAGGTGTCAGGATAGAGGACGACGTTCTGGTAACTAATAAAGGCTGTAAAGTTCTTACCTCGTCACCAAAAAAACTGTTGGAACTATAGGTATTATATGTTATCTTTTTTACTTGTAGCCTGAAGAGGGTTTAAATATGAATGAAAAGACTATAAGAAAATTGATTCAGATGGTTGAGGAATCCGATGTCGACCAGCTGGAGGTAAGCAGTTGGGGACGCAAAATAAGAATTACCAAGCGTCTTGTTGCCGGGAATAACGGTCATTCGGAAAACGCCGCTACTTTTAGGGCGGTTGTTCCGGCCGCTTCCAATATGGCCGCCAATTCCACCCCAACCACTCCTATACAAAGCCAACAAGTTTCAGTTGATTCTGCGGCTGCCAATGCCGACAATAAATATAAAGAAATAAAGTCACCTATGGTGGGAACATTTTATGTTGCTCCGGCGCCCGATGCCGCACCCTATGTGGCTTTAAATCAAAGGATTGAAGTCGGTCAGGTAGTTTGCATTGTCGAGGCAATGAAACTTATGAATGAAATCGAATCCGAAGTCGCCGGAAAGATCGTCAAGGTGATGGTCGAAAACGCTCAGCCGGTTGAATTCGGGCAGGTCCTTTTCCTGATCGATCCGGAAGGATAATTTATTCCAGGGAGATTAGGTATGAATCTCAAGCAAATGCTTATAGAAATGCTTAATCGGAAAGCATCCGATTTGCATATTAGGGTCGGTATCCGTCCTCATATAAGAGTAAACGGTATATTGGAAGCGATTGATACCGAAGTTATGTCTATTGATGGAATGGGAGATATTGTCAATCAGATTTTAAATGAAAAACAGCAGGAACGATTCCGCCGCAAAAACGAAATGGATCTTGCTCTCTCGGTTGCCAAACTCGGACGTTTTCGTATTAACCTGTTTCGCCAGAGGGGCACGTCGGGCATTGCTATTCGTGCCGTCAATACGGTGATTCCGTCGTTTGACGATCTCAATTTGCCCGATTCGGTTAAGGCTTTGGCAATGGAACGGCGCGGCTTGATTTTTGTGACCGGAACCACCGGTTCAGGAAAATCAACCACTCTGGCCGCGATGCTTGAGCATATGAATGCCCATCGCGACGACAATATCTTAACTGTCGAAGACCCGATTGAATATATATATCGCGATAAAAAATGTATTATCGCCCAGCGGGAGGTCGGCGCCGATACTGAAACGTTTGCATCAGCTCTGCGTCACGCTCTAAGACAGGACCCCGATGTTATACAGATCGGCGAAATCCGCGATTTGGAAACGATGTCAATCGCATTGACTGCGGCCGATACCGGACACTTGGTTCTAACCACTTTGCATACTTTGAATGCCGTGGAAACTCTATCCCGTATTGTTTCCTTTTTCCCTCCGCATCAGCACCAGCAAATCAGGTTGCTTTTGGCGGGAACGCTCAAGGCGATTATCTGCCAACGATTGCTGACCCGGGCGGATCGACCGGGACGGGTGCCGGCTTTAGAAGTATTGGTTAATTCGGCGGCTGTTCGCGACGCCCTGATGAGCCAGGAAAAAACGACTGGAATCCCCGATCTTATTGAACAGGGTGAACAGCAATACGGCATGATGTCTTTTGATCAATCGATTATGCGGCTATACCGAAGCGGAATGATTTCCTTTGAAGAAGCCATGAATCAGTGCTCTAATCCGGATGATTTTGATTTGAGAATCAAAGGTATTACCGGTGCCGCTGACAGGTGGGATGCCGGACCGGCTAAAGAGAATGAAAACGAACCGGGCATAAAAAAATTCTAGGTTCAGTTTTTCAGGAGATTTAATTTGTTTAAGAAAATACTGATTGCCAATAGAGGGGAGATTGCTCTTAGAGTCATTAGAGCCTGTCGGGAACTGGGTATTAAAACAGTTGCCGTTTATTCGGAGGCTGACATCGATTCATTGCATGTTCGTTTTGCCGATGAGGATGTTTGTATCGGTCCGCCACAGGCCAATCTTAGTTACCTCGATGCCAAGCGGATTATTGCCGCGGCGGAAGTGACCAATGCCGACGCGATTCATCCCGGCTATGGTTTTCTGGCCGAAAATGCCGAATTTGCCGAAATATGCGAATCGTGCGGGATAACTTTTATCGGTCCCAAACCTGATATGATTCGCAAATTGGGCGATAAAGGAATGGCCAAGCAGATTATGAAAGAAGCCGGCATTCCGGTTATCCCCGGTTCCGATGGAATCGTGGCTACAGTGGAAGAGGCCAAGTCGATTGCCGCATTTTTCGGATATCCCATTCTTGTTAAAGCGGTTGCCGGCGGGGGCGGCAAGGGAATGCGTTTGTGCGCCGATGAGGCCGCTCTTGATAAGAATTTTAAAATGGCCCAAATCGAAGCCGAAACCGCATTCGGCAATAAAGATGTTTATATCGAAAAAGTGATTCTCGAACCGCATCATGTGGAAATTCAACTTATGGGCGATATGTATGGCAATGTCATGCATTTTGGCGAGCGTGATTGCTCGATTCAGAGACGGCATCAGAAATTAATCGAGGAGTGTCCGTCGCCAATCGTTACCCCGGAACTGCGCCGAATTATGGGCGCAACTGCCGTTAATGGCGCCGCCTCAATTAATTATCTCGGGGCCGGAACTATGGAATTTTTGGTCGACCGCGACCTCAATTTTTATTTTATGGAAATGAATACGCGCATTCAGGTGGAACACCCGATAACCGAAGAAGCGGCCGATGTTGATTTGGTTAAAGAGCAGATTCGGGTTGCCGCCGGAAATAAATTGCATTACAAGCAGGAAGATATTGTCCTTGATTGGCATGCCATTGAATGTCGGATTAACGCCGAGGACCCGGAAAAAGATTTCCGACCCACTCCGGGAGAAATTACTGCTTTCCATGTTCCCGGTGGGCGCGGGATAAGAGTTGATACCGCCGCTTATGCCCGGTATAAAATCCCGCAATATTACGATTCCATGATCGCCAAACTGATTGTTAGAGCAAAGACTCGTAAAATGGCGATAGAAAAAATGAAACATGCTTTAAGCGAATTTATTGTGGAAGGTGTTCCAACCACAATCGATTTTCATAAAATGATTTTTTCTCACCCTGATTTTGTGGAGGGTAATTTCGATACAAGTTTCCTGGCGAAGTTAAATGAAAGCAAGATTAAATCTACTTTGGAAAAATAATTATCTTGTCTATTGAAGGAGTAATTAACATTGGAGGTAAAAAAAATTGGATATTCCTTCTGAATTAAAATATACCAATGAGCATGAATGGCTTAGAGCCGACGGTAATGTGGCCGTTGCCGGCATTACCGATTACGCCCAGGGTGAATTGGGCGACATAGTCTTTGTAGAACTTCCGGCCGTGGGCACCGATGTCAAAGCTGGAGCTCCCTTTGGAACCATTGAAGCGGTTAAGGCCGTTTCCGATTTGCTATCTCCGGTCAGTGGCAAGATCATCGAAATTAACAATGACCTGGAAGATAATCCGACAGCCGTCAATACCGATCCGTATAACGAAGGATGGATGGTAAAAATTAAAATGAGTAATCCATCCGAAATGGATGAATTACTTTCGGCCGAAGAATATCAGAATTTGGTTGGATAGGGCAAATCTTCTATGCCATACATACCTATTACCCCCGACGATCGCCGAGTTATGCTTGAAAAAATCGGCGTTAAGAATTTGGAAGAATTATTAAAACCGATTCCCGAAAACCTTCGTTTAAAAGAATCGCTTAAACTCCCGCCGGCCCTGTCAGAGCTGGAACTTCTCTCCGAAATTAAAAAACTCTCGGAATTGAATAAATCAAATCTGACTATTTTTGCCGGTGGTGGAGTTTACGATCATTTTATCCCGGCCGCTCTCGGAGCCATTGTTTTTCGTCCCGAATTCGTAACGGCCTATACGCCTTATCAGGCCGAAGTCTCACAGGGGACTCTTCAGGTTATTTATGAATTTCAGACGCACATCTGTCGTTTGACCGGAATGGATATCGCCAATGCTTCGATGTACGACGGGGCTTCGGCAACGGCTGAAGCGGCCAGTCTGGCGATGGCTAAAACCGGCCGCTCCAAAATCGTCGTGTCAGAAACGGTCAATCCTCTGTTCCGCAATCTGATCGGCACCTATCTGTCTGGTAGAAACGTCGAAATTATCACGGCACCATCCCAAGACGGAACAACCGATTTCAATCGACTTCATGAACTTGTCGATGATAAGACCGCCTGCGTCATTACCGCCCAACCCAACTTTTTCGGTCTTCTTGAAGATATCGAAAAAGCCGGAGACCTGATTCATAAAGCCGGGGGCCTGCTGGTTACGGCTATTGATCCGATCTCGGTCGCTCTTATCAAAACGCCCGCCGGATGCGGGGCGGATATTGTGGTGGGGGAGGGCCAGCCGTTGGGCATCCCGCTTAGTTTCGGTGGACCGTTACTCGGTTTCTTTGCCGTTAAGAAAGATTTGGTACGGACAATGCCTGGCAGACTGGCGGCTATGACGGAAGACGTTGATGGCAAACCGGGCTTTACATTAACCCTGCAAACCCGAGAACAGCATATTCGCCGGGATAAGGCAACCTCGAATATTTGTACTAATCAGGCTCTATGCGCCACCATGGCTACCGTGTACTTATCCCTGATGGGAAAGTGCGGCCTTAAAAGTGTGGCCTTGCTCGCCATGGAAAAAACTCATAAAATCGCGGAGATGGCCTCCCGTTTAAAGGGCTATCGGCCATATTTCAAAGGCGATTTTATCCGCGAGTTTGCTTTAAAAACTCCCGTTCCGGCCAGTCAAATAATTGATGATTTGATTGAAAAACACTCTATTTTACCGGGCATTGATCTGGGTCGGTTTTATCCGGGAATGGATGATTGCCTATTAATCGCGGCCACAGAAAAGCGGACAACCGAAGAGATATTGGCCCTGATTGCCGCGCTTGGAGAGTATTAAAATTATGTCATATTGCCCCCGGTGCAAAAAAGATTTTGAAGGTGATTTAGCTTCCTGCCCTAACTGCGGCCTGGATCTGAATAACCCTTCGGAAGATGTGGAATGGGTTCCGATCGCCAAGATTTATAATAAAATCTCCGCCGATTTCGTCAAGGAAACTCTGGATTCGCAGGGGATACCAAATACCGTTATTTCAGAATCAGGCTTTTTTGGTCAGGCCGGATTGAACCTCCCGTCACTGTCGGGCAAAGGCTTGGGTAAATTCCGACTTCACGTTCCCAAGAATTTCGTTGACGATACTTTGGAAGTTTTGGATATGACGATCGGGGATGATTGGGAAAAAATTGAAAATTAGAAAATAAAAGAAAATTGTTATAATTGGAGTAATTAATCATGTTAAAGGAATTAACATTGAAAACCACATTAACCTTGGTCGCTCTTTCGCTACTGGCGATTTTTATCTTTGGTTGCGATTCAGCCGAAAAAAAATCTCCGGTCAAGTCTGAGATTACCTTTGTTAAAGATTATCAGGTGGCGCTTGATATGGCCAAGAAGAACGGCCAGAGCGTTATAATAGATTTTTATACCGACTGGTGTTATTGGTGCAAAGTTTTGGATACGGTAACATATATCGATCCAACGGTTATTGCCTTTTCCGATTCAATTGTCTTTGCCAAGATAAATGCCGAAGTTGATACGCTTATTGCGCAAAAATATTCCATAACCGGCTATCCCACCATTGTTATTGTCGATGCCGATGGCAATGAAATCGATCGTATTGTCGGCTATCTTCCGGGTGAACCGTTTCTGGAAGAGGTCCATAACTATCTGAATGGTATTGGGACTCTTGATGATCTTCTGAAAAGAGCCGAAACGGAACCATCCATGGAAATATACAGCGCTCTGGGTGATAAGTATGCCGGACGCGGAATGTATGACAAAGCGATTGAATATTATCAGAAAGTCGTTGATGGCGACCCCGATAATGCCGACGGCTTCACCGACATGGCTCTGATCGCTATCGGCGAAACAATGGCCAATTTGAAAGAGTTCGATAAGGCTATCGCTCATTATGAAAGTATCGCCCAAAAATACAAAGGTGATTCAGTAGCAGTTTCCGCCAAATCTTCCATCGGAGAAACCTATGTCCGCATGAAGGAATTTGATAAGGCAATTGCGCAATTTGATACGATCATTAAGGAATTCAAGGGTACCGATGCCGCCGCTGATGCTATGCTCTGGAAGGGATATATTTACCGTAGTAAAACCACTGATACGGCCTCGGCCATAAAAGTATATGAAGAGTTCTTGAAGGTTTTCCCGACCCATGCTGATACGATGCATGCCAAACAAAAACTGGAAGAGCTGACCAATCCGCCCGCTCCGGAAACTGAAGAATAGAATAAAATATTTTATGAGCAACAAAGTAGTCATATACGAGAAATCGACACCGGGGCAGGTTTGTATCCCGATGCCAAAAACCGAGAAATCGGTTGATGAATTGATGCAATTAATACCCGCTAAATACCGGCGGAGCGAAGATGTCGTTTTGCCGGAAATGACCGAGGGGGAAGTAATGCGTCATTATATTGGTTTATCGGTTAAGAACCACCATATTGACAAGGGTTTTTATCCGCTCGGCTCCTGTACCATGAAATATAATCCGAAATTGAATGATGTCGCCGCTTCCATGCCCGGTTTTGTTAATCAGCATCCGCTGGCGCCGAATCATACAACCGCAGGATCCTTACGACTGATGTATGAACTGGCTGAATATCTCAAGGAGATTTCCGGCTTCGATGATATCTCCTTGCAACCCGCCGCCGGAGCGCAGGGCGAATTTACCGGACTGCTGATTATTCGCGCCTATCATAAGGCTAAGGGAAATATTCGCCGGAAAATTCTGATTCCCGATTCCGCCCATGGGACCAATCCGGCTTCGGTGACGTTGTCCGGATATGAAACCGTTCAGATTAAGTCTAATGAATACGGAATTATCAGTCCCTCGGCGGTTGCCGAAGCAATGGATGAGGAAACAGCCGGTTTGATGCTGACTAATCCCAATACGCTCGGTCTGTTTGAATCCAATATCGAAAAAATCGCCGAAATCGTTCATAGCAAAGGCGGCCTGATTTACATGGATGGCGCCAATTTGAACGCCCAGATGGGAATTGTCAAACCGGGTAAAATCGGATTCGATATTCTACATTTTAATTTGCATAAAACCTTTTCCACGCCCCATGGCGGTGGTGGTCCGGGAGCTGGCGGAGTAGCAGTAACCAATGAGTTGGGTCAATTCCTGCCTAGCCCGATAATTGCCAAAAACGCCAAGGGCGAGTATTATCTTGAATATGACCGGCCTAATTCAATTGGACCGCTACATACTTTCTATGGCAATTTTGCCAATGATATTCGCGCTTACGCCTATATCCGAACCGTCGGGCCCAATGGCTTGCGAAAAATTTCGGAGACGGCAATATTGAATGCTAACTACTTGAGGGTCCTATTGAAAAATGATTATGATATTCCGTTCGACAATGTCTGTCAGCATGAATTCGTTTTGTCATGCAGCCGGCAAAAGAAAACGGATGGCGTTAAGGCGCTTGATATTGCCAAACACCTGCTTGATTTTGGTATTCATTCGCCGACTGTTTATTTCCCTTTGATTGTCTCCGAAGCTTTTATGATTGAGCCGACTGAAACAGAAAACCGGGAAACACTGGAAATATTCGCCGATACCATGATTAAATTGTCAAATATGGCCGGAACGGATCCCGATAAACTGAAGAATGCTCCTTATTCGACTCCGGTCCGACGGCTTAACGAAGTTAAAGCGGCTCGGGATTTGAACGTATGCTATAAAGAGCAATAAAATTAGCTTGATTATTGGCGCCGATGGTGTTATTAAATCATCGGCGTTTTTTTTATGGTCAGACTATGATTAAATTTGAAAAAGTTTCCTTCGCTTACCCCGGTAGTCCTGATATTTTAAAGGATATCAATCTTACTATTTCTGAAGGTGAACGAATCGCTCTGGTTGGCGGCAACGGTTCCGGCAAGACCACCCTGGCTCTGATGATTAATGGTATTCTAAAAGCAGAATCCGGTCGGGTGACCGTGGCGGGACTTGATCCATCCATACCAGGCGATAGCCTTAAGTTAAAACAAAAAGTCGGTCTTGTTTTTCAAAATCCGGATAATCAATTGGTATCCACAACCGTGGAAACCGAAGTTGCTTTTAGCCTGGAAAATGCCAATATTGATCCCGCGACGATGCATCACCAGGTTGAATCTATTCTCGATTTCTTTAATCTCTTGAAATCGAAAGCGAAACTGACCTCAAACCTGAGCGGGGGAGAGAAGCAAAAACTGGCTCTGGTGGCGGTCATGATTGCCGAACCAGACATTCTTATTCTGGATGAACCCGGCTCCTATCTCGATGAAACGGGAAAGAAGCTTCTTGATCAGGCCATTGAACAATTAATAGATAAAAAGCCGAATCTGACCGTTATTCGGATAACACAATATGCCTTGATTGCCGCCCAATATCCACGAATTGTCGTCTGTCATGAAGGTTCAATTATCGCCGATGGTCCCCCCGAAGAGATTTTCAGAATGAACCCGAAAAATATCGGAATCGCCGTACCAATAGATTACCAATTGCTCAATGGAATTAAGATCAAATCGGATAGAGATAACTCTATTAGCGGCAATAAGGCAACTTCCCAAACGATTAAATCAATTAAGGCCGTATCTATTTCATTTGGTTATCATAATGGACAAAATTCATTGATTTTCAAAAATCAAAATCTTGAGTTGACCAATGATAAAATATATGGTCTGGTTGGCCTGTCGGGAACCGGCAAAACCACCCTATTACAATTGTTGGCCAATCTTCTAAAACTGCAATCGGGTAATATTGAAAGATACAATTTTAATCACAATGATCTCGTTTCAGTTGTTTTCCAGCAGCCGGAGCGACAATTTTTCAAAGAGACGGTCGATGAAGAAATAAGGTTCGGGCCAGAAAATCTTCGACTTAATAATATTGATCAAATCGTTGCCAACTCATACCAACAGGTCGGTCTTGATCGGGATAAATACGCTCATCGGAATTCATTCACCCTGTCCGGCGGTGAAAAAAGAAGGCTTGCCTTCGCCTCGATAATTTCTCTGAATCCCGCCTTTGTCTTTTTCGATGAACCAACCTGCGCTCTTGACAATGATGGCATTATAAAATTTTCCCAAATGATTAAAGCCTTAAATTCAGAAGGTCTCGGAGTCGTAATAGTCTCTCATTTCGGCGAAATCATTTTTGAATTATCCGATGAAATTATATTAATCGATAAGGGTACAATTAACCGTCCGATTACAAAGAAAGAATTTTTTCTTAACCACAAATATGATCATTTCCTTTCTGTGCCGGAGGTTGTTTCATATCAGCTCGACAAATTTGGTGAAATGCGATATTTTTCTAAAGATGACCTTCTGATGAGTGTTGATTGAAACAATTTGCATTGTAAAGGGTTACGCTAAACAGATGATATTACACTTTAGTTGTTAATAAAATCATTGACCTTTATCATATTATTTATATAATCAGAAGAACTGAACCTTTTAAAATCGTCCCGTGAGGCGATAAAAGGAAAAAAATGAGTCCGATAACTGCTTCTAAAAATACAAATTATAATCATATAAACAGATTGTTGAATCTCTTTATATTTCAATCTCAGCATACAAGGAGGAAATTTGGCCAAGTCAAAAGTTGAAACGATAATGAATGAGAAAGGTATCTCACGCGCCATTACCCGTATCGCCCATGAAATTTTGGAACGCAATGCCGGGGCGGATACTTTGGTGATGATTGGCATCATCCGCCGCGGTGCCGCCATTGCCAAGCGAATTGCCGAGAAAATCGAGCAAATAGAAAATATTAAAATTCCGGTTGGCTTCCTCGATATTAATATGTATCGTGACGATGTTCACTCCAAGCTGGATCAGCCGGTTATCGAAAAAACCGAAATTCTCTTCGACGTGGTCGATCGCAATGTTATTTTGGTTGACGATGTTCTTTTCACCGGGCGAACCATTCGCGCTGCGCTTGATGCCATTATTGATTTCGGCCGTCCCCGTTCAATCCAGCTGGCGGTCCTGATCGATCGCGGCCACCGCGAATATCCTATTCGCCCCGACTACATTGGCAAGAATATACCCACCTCAAAAGAAGACAAGGTGCAGGTGATGATTAAGGAGCGCGATGATATTGATACCATTGTTATCGAAAGAGGGGGAGAGAAAAAATGAAGCTAACTTCAAGGCATCTGCTCGGTCTCGAAGGTATGCCGGCCGAGGAGATAAAATTAATTCTCGATACAGCGGTTTCATTCAGGGAAGTCCTCGACCGTCCGATTAAAAAAGTCCCAACTCTGCGCGGGATTACCGTTCTTAATCTTTTCTATGAACCCTCAACCCGAACCAAATTGTCATTTGAACTGGCCGAGAAAAGGCTTTCCGCTGATGCTATCGGTTTTTCCAAGGCGACCTCATCGGTCAAAAAAGGAGAATCGCTTCGTGATACGGTGCAGAATATCGAAGCGATGAAAATTGATATGATTGTCGTTCGCCATTCCTCTACCGGCGTTCCCTATTTTCTGACCCAATGTACCGACTGCAATATCATTAATGCCGGCGATGGCCGCCACGAGCATCCCACCCAGGCTCTTCTCGATATGTTCACTATCCGCCAGAAATACGGTAAACTGGACGGTCTCCGTGTCGTTCTGCTTGGCGATGTCAAACATTCGCGAGTAGTCAGGTCGAATATCTGGGGTCTTAAGGCTATGGGCGCCTCGGTTGCCATTTGCGCCCCGTCAACGTTGATGCCATACGAGGCCGAACATTTCGGAGTCGATGTCTATACCAATCTTGATGAAGCCCTCGACGGCGCCGATGTTGTCAATATTATGCGTATTCAGCTGGAACGCCAGCAATCAGGATTATTTCCCTCAACCCGGGAATATACTAATCTGTTTGGAATTTCCAAAGAAAGGTTCAAATTACTGAATAAGAACTTCACGATTATGCACCCCGGACCGATGAATCGCGGGGTTGAGATAACTTCCGAAGTCGCCGATGGTAAATCCTCGGTCATATTAGAACAGGTTACCAATGGACAGGCGGTTAGAATGGCGGTCCTGTATCTCTTATCGGGACGGAAGGAGGAGAGCGAATAATGCCTAAATCCAAATATGATATTGTAATCAAAAACGGTCGCGTCATTGATCCGGCGCTCGGATTCTCACAGGAAACCGACCTGTTTATCAAAGATGGTAAAATTGTCAAAATTGCCAAAGAATCCAAAATAACGCTTAAAGAAATTGAGAAGCTTGATAAGGATGCAATTATTGATGCGACTGGCATGATCGTTTCTCCCGGTTTGATTGATATGCATGTTCATCTGCGCGAACCCGGACAGGAAGATAAGGAAACCATTGCCACCGGCTCGCAAGCGGCCGCGGCGGGCGGGTTCACCTCGATCTGCTGTATGCCGAATACTAATCCGACCATCGATAATCAGGAAGCGGTCAAATTTGTCCATTCACGGGCGGAAAGTGCCGATGCCCGCATTTATGTCATTGGCGCTATCACTAAAGGCCTTAAGGGCGAGGAACTGGCCGAAATCGGCGATCTGGTTAAGACCGGAGCGGTCGCCATTACCGATGACGGACATTTTCTCCAGAATCCGGAGCTGATGCGTCGCGCTCTGGAGTATTCCCGCATGTTTAATATTCCGGTGATATCCCATGCCGAAGATAATTTCCTTTGCGGTGAAGGCATCATGAACGAATCTTACGAATCGACCCGGCTCGGCCTGACCGGACGTCCGGCTGTCGGTGAGGAAATCGCTGTCCTGCGCGATATCAAGCTCTGCCAGTTTGTCGGCGCCCGTTTGCATATCGCCCATGTTTCGACCGCCGGGGCTGTTGAGGCCATCAGGCAGGCGAAGAAAGAAGGTCTCACAGTTACTGCCGAAGCGGCCCCGCATCATTTCAGTCTGACGGATGACCTGATTGGCCAGGCATTTGATACCAATCTTCGGGTTAATCCGCCAATTCGGACGCAGAAGGATGTCGAAGCCGTTATCAAAGGTTTGGTTGATGGGACGATCGACTGCATTGCCACCGACCATGCCCCGCATTCCGAAGAGGACAAAGACTGCGAATTCGATATGGCTCCCCCTGGAATGATTGGGTTGGAGACGGCCCTCGGATTGGTCAAGACGCGGCTGATCGATAAGGGTTATCTATCCTGGGCTGATGCTCTTCGAAAAATGACCTATAATCCGGCTCGTATCCTGGGTCTTCCCGGCGGAACGCTCAAAGAAGGCTGTAACGCCGATGTGACCATTATCGATCCCGATAAAAAATGGACAGTCAATAAAGATAAATTCCGCTCCAAGTCGAAAAACTCGCCCTTCATCGGCTGGAAACTCTCCGGCAAAGTGACATTCACCATTCTCGGCGGAAAAGTCGTCTATCAAGTTTGATATTATCTGATATCGACAATTCTCGAGTCCGGCAGGCTCCCAAGCCTGCCGGACTTATTTTCTTATAATTAAAGCCAATCGGCTATTTTGACGAATTAATAAATAACTAATATTTTTTGAGTTTTTCATATTTGTAAGGAGAATAAAGATGTCTTATCGCAAAACAATCCATATCTTAATTATGCTAATAATGCTGATTTCAATTTTATCCTTGAAAGCCCAAGCCTATAAAAAAATCAAACTTTTTATGCCGCAGACTCCCGAAATCGATCTGGGAGATGCCAAAACGATTGCTGTGCTTGATTTCAAACCTATCGATAATAGCTCCACGGAAGCCGGAAAATCTATTGCCGATAAAATGTTGGAGTATTTTCTGACCGAGGATCGTGGTATCCGCGATATCAATGGCAGTCTGTTTAGTAAGGGAACCGAGGGGAACACCCTGATAGACGGATTATCAACCAAATGCTTTCGGGTTGTCGAGAGAAGCCGTTTAGAGGCGATATTGGATGAGCAGTCGATGAGCGATGTCGGTTTTGTTGATGATGCTCAAGCGGCTCGTATTGGACAACTTTTGGGTGTTGATATAATGCTCTATGGAGAAGTTTCGGATAACCGAGAAGATAAAAACGGATATGAAACACGGACCATTGATAAGAAAAAAGTCAAGGTTCGGTGCACCACAAGAGAGGTTTCGATAACCGCGAGTATCCGTATTGTTGACACTCGGACGGGGGAAATTATCGGGATAAAACGATTGACCCAGACGCAAAATGATAAGCATTGCTCCGGCGACTTTGGCAAACTCAAAAATGACGCCGATATGGCCGCCGAATGCGCCAACGTCCTTGCCTGGAATTTTACAAATCTGATTAATCCCTGGTACGCTTATGACGTTTTTGAACTTGAGAAAATAAAGCTGAAAGAGTTCAAGGCGAGTGCCGACGAGGCGGCGGAAGCGGCAGAAAATCTGGAACTTGACAAGGCGTATGCTATTTATAAGAACCTGTATGAGTCTGATTCATATAATCCGAAATTTCTATATAATATGGGTGTTCTCTATGAAGTGACCGGGGATTTCGATAAAGCCAGGGAAATGTATGAAGGCGCCGTGATGCTGAAGGATGAAAAGAATTATTTGGAAGCTGTCGAAAGGATTGACAATCGTCTGAGGCTAATTCCCTTCTACACCAACCTTGATATGGAAATCATTCCCTTTGATTTCGAGGCGGCCTCGGAAAACGAAAGTCTTTTTGCCGAAAAGGTTACCATTAAGGGAGGTTCCGGTGACAGAATCCCCATTTATTCCGACGCCAGCGAATTATCAGAAGTCCAGACCAGAGTTCCGGGCGGAATTCAACTCGAAGTGATTGAACAGCAGGGTGATTGGGTGATGGTTAAACTTCTTGGAGGCAAACAGGGCTTTATTGAAAACGAGAATGTAAAATAAAGTGATTCCAAATAATTAATTTAAAACCGGGGTTTACCCCGGTTTTTTTTGAGCCTTGACTTCAATGTATAAAATATACTATTTAAATTTAATATCATATGTATATAGATATGGAACATAACTGTTAAAGGAAACGCCATGTCTGAATTTCGTCAAAATAGAGCAACCAAAGAGTGGGTTATCATTGCGCCGGAGCGGGGAAAACGACCGTCCGATGAACCCGAACCACTCATCAAGCGAGAACCTATACTGTCCCATAGCGACACCTGTCCCTTCTGTCCCGGAAATGAAGAAAAAACTCCATCGGCTATTTTTCACATGAACCATGCCGGCCAATGGAAATTGAGAGTCGTGCCCAACCGGTTTGCGGCGCTTTCGCCCGATATACCGGTCACGCGCAATTTCGTCGGCTCTTTTTTGTCCGCCACCGGCTTTGGAATCGCCGAAGTCATAATTGAGAATCCTCAGCATAATCTGACTATTGCAACCATGTCGGTTGAAGAGGTAACCAGCATTCTCTACGCCTATCGGGAGCGGCAGAGGGAAGTCTCGAAAAACGAAAGTATCAATCTGGTCACCATCTTCCGCAATCACGGGCCGGGAGCCGGAACATCTTTGGAGCATCCTCATTCGCAGTTGATCGCCACGCCCATTATTCCGCCTCACGTCCGCTATCCTCTGGAACAGGCCGTTTTGCATTACGACAAATATGGCACCTGCGTTTTTTGCGATAATTATATCGAAGAGCTTAAGCAAAAAGAAAGAATCATAATTGAATCGCCGCATTTTGTCGTTTTCTGCCCCTATGCGTCCAAATCGCCGTATGAAACCAGGATTTATCCGAAGCGCCATCAGGCAAGTTTCCTGTCTATCAGCGATGACGATATCTCCGAGTTGGCCGATGCGCTTCATCAGATTCTTGTGAGAATCTATAAACTTCTGGGGAACCCCGATTATAATTATATTATTCGTTCTTCGCCCACCGGCGATGAGGACAGCCGGTATTTGCACTGGTATATGATTATTATCCCGAAAGTTTCCACGCCGGCCGGATTCGAAATCGGCTCGGGGATATATATCAATACTGTTGCGCCGGAAGATGCCGCCCGGCGGCTTCGGGAAGTTACAATAGATTAATGTCCAATGCAAAAATAATTTGTACTGTCGGTCCGGCCAGCGAAAAACCGGATGTTTTGGAGGCGATGATAACCGCGGGAATGAATATTGCCCGGTTGAATTTTTCACACGGCACTCACGATCAGCACCAACAGCGATTGGACGTTATAAGAAAACTGAGCGGCGATATGGGTCGCGAGGTCAGGATACTGGCCGATCTGGAGGGTCTTAGAATCAGAATCGGCGATTTTAAAGATAAAACTCGGACCGCCATAAAAATAAAACCAAAACAAATTGTCACTCTCTCCAATCAGGATATGGCCGATCAATCGGAAATAATTCCGCTGGACTATCACGGCTCGCTGATGGTTATTAATCCGGACGACTTTATTTATATCGATGACGGCAATATAGCTTTGAAAGTTATTGACGTTACCGAGCAATCGGTCCGGTGCGAGGTAGTCATCGCAGGCGATATCAAGGAGCATAAGGGGATTAATATCCCCAATGCCGATTTCCCTTCGCAGGGCCTGACTAAAAAGGACCGCCGTGATCTTGAGTTTGCCATTAAAAATAAGGTCGATTTTATCGCGCAGTCGTTTGTGAGGGAGAAGCGGGATATTACAATTATCGGGGAGGTTATGGCCGAAAACAATTTTGAATGCCAACTGGTTTCCAAAATCGAAAATAAGGACGGCGTCAAAAATCTGGCGGAAATTATCGATGTGTCCGATGGCATCATGATTGCGCGGGGAGATCTGGGGGTTTCGTTACCGATCTATGAAATTCCGATTCTGCAAAAGAAAATTATTAGAATCTGCCTTCAAAATAAGAAAATCGCCATCACCGCCACGCAGATGCTGGAAAGCATGACCGAAAATCTGCGACCGACCCGGGCTGAGGTGAGCGATGTTGCCAATGCCGTTCTGGACGGCACCGATTATGTGATGCTTTCCGGCGAAACGGCGGTCGGCAAATATCCGGTTGAGACGGTCGCCATGATGCAAAAAGTAATCGACTACACCGAGCAATCGGAAAATAATTTCGATCATTTTTAATACTCACAAATATTCCCCCTGAGAAAATTTAGTATAATTCACCCATCCTCTTGCGGTTACAAAAATTGGCTTTGTTTTGCATATTTTACATTTTTTCATTGTAGTCATTTTGTCGTAAAAATGTAATTCCGCCTACATATATTTATTGCTTCTCATATTATATAAGACCGCCAAATTACTATCAAAATAGTACGGAAAATGTAAATGGGTGGAATTGTAAGGGTCTGCGGCATGGATCCAATGTTGGGAGGGAAAAGGTCGGCGTTCCGAATGAGGTTCATCAAAGGCGGACAAATGA
>JBDRRI010000317.1:0-13355 GCA_043825815.1 Candidatus Zixiibacteriota bacterium | reverse complement strand
GGTCTTTACGATTGCATCTACTATTGTTGCCGAAGTGCCTGATATAATCAGTTATCAGGGTCGGTTGACCAATAATGATGGCGAACCGGTTGAAGACAACAACTATCTTATTAAATTTAAGATCTACGGATCGACAACGGGAGATGATTCTCTTTGGTCCAGTGGCTATCAAACCGTAGCTGTGACCAAAGGTTTATTTACTTATAATTTGGGGGCTTCGGTACCATTTCCGAGTGATTTATTTTTTGGCGGGGATAGATATTTGGGAGTAACGATTGGAACTGACCCGGAAATTGATCCGCGAATAAAAATTAATTCCTCAGGATTTGCTATCCTTGCTCAAGAGGCAGACCATTCTTCATCATCCGATGAGGCGGATTTGGCGATGAATTCCGCAGCTTTAAATGGACAAAGCGCATCATATTATCTTGACTGGAATAATATTACAAATATGCCATCGGGATTTGATGACGGTGTCGATGATGTGGGGGCGGGTGATATTACGGCTGTTTCGGCCACCGGAGGTTTGACTGGTGGTGGGACTTCCGGAGCGGTAACTTTACAGATTGCGAACTTAGGTGTAACAACTGAGAAATTAGACGATTATGCCGTTAATTATAGCAAGTTAGATAACAATTGTGTAGGTACATCAAAAATTGCTAATCAGGCCGTAACGTCAGATAAAATCGAAGACTATACTATTTACAATCAGGATATAAACGGAAGTGCGAATATAGAAACATCAAAAATATCCGGAACGGCGATGAATTTATCATCGGCTCAAACGGTCACGGGTGATAAAACATTCGACGGATATCTGAATATTGGCGATAGTACTATGAAAGCGAATAATACTGGTATTGTAATTGGAAGGGATGAAGTTCCCTGGGCCGAAACTCTCCTAAGAATGCGTCGAGACTATAATACGACAAATATTCGGTATGGTATCACAATCGATATGCGGAATTCCAATCCTTCGGCGGGCCAGGTTCATGGTATTAATTGTTCGGTTCAACATTCTACAACAGGAACCAGTACTTATATTTATGGTGGTAATTTTGAGGCCATAGGAGATGGGTTGTATCGTGATGGCCTGTATGCGGTTGGGAAATCAAAAAATACATCGATTACAACCGGTTATTCATCCGGTATACGCGCTTATGGATATTACGGTAACTCTGCATATGGGGTATACGCCTACGGGTCCAGCGCTTCCAGCAATTATGGTATATATGCCACTTGTGGATCTTCTTCTGCCAATTATGGTGGTTATTTTTACGGGAATCTTCATGCGACCGGTACCAATACCAAGGCGGCTGGAACATATATAATAGACCATCCGCAAGATCCGGAATCTATGTACCTCCAGCACGCCGACGTTTCATCTCCTGAGATGAAGAATATTTATGATGGTGTTATAGAACTTGACGGCGAAGGCTCTGCCGTAGTTGAACTGCCGGGTTACTTCGATGCCTTAAATGCAAACTATCGATACCAACTGACTCCGATTGGTTCTTCAATGCCCGATTTATATATTGCTCAAAAAATTGACGGTAACCGGTTTGTAATTTCGGGCGGTAAACCGTTTATGGAAGTATCCTGGCAGGTTACCGGTATCCGTCAGGACGCTTTTGCGAAGTCGACATCATTCGAAGTAGAAACATTCAAAAAAGAGAATGAACGAGGTCTTTATCAAAACCCGGAACTTTTTGGATATGGAATTGAAAAGGCGGTCGACTATGTAAATCATAAGGATATTGAATCAAGTAATAATAGCTTGGAAGAATAAAAAAATTAATTATATTAGATATATATTTGAGGTGTAAAATGCATTACAAAATCAGATTTATTTTACTTGTTTGTTTTATATTCTGCCTTGCCTTAGCCGGTTTGGCGGATGATAAATCCGGCGAGCAAATTAATTGGCAGGTGATATCTTCCGGCGGAAGTATCGGCGGATCTTCAACCAATTTTGTTTTGAGTGGAACAATTGGCCAAACGGCAGTTGCCAGTGGTACATCAACCAATTTTGGATTATTGCATGGTTTCTGGCAGGATTTTGGAAGTAGCGGAGCGGTTGTTAATTGCGGAGATGCCAATAATAATGCCGTTTTGAACATTCTGGATATAACATATCTTATCGCCTATCTTTATAAGAGCGGTCCGGCTCCAATTCCTTACAATTGTGTTGGCGATCCTAACGGTTCAGCAAATGTAAATATTCTGGATATTACCTATTTAATTGCCTATCTTTATAAAAGCGGTCCGCCTCCGGTTACTGACTGTTGTCAGCCAATTTGGTAGTTTTTAATATAAAAAAGCCCGGCATTTGTCGGGCTTTCAATTATTTAGTAATTGATTTTATTCAATTAATTTAATATTTCGACAGTTTTTCGGCTGATTCTATAATTTCTTTCATAGTCGGAAGACAGATTTCGTCGCCATCGGTTCCATAAGCTACCCGGGCATCTTGAGCGTGTAATATCTTTATTGGGGCGTCAAGCATCTCAAACAAATGTTCGCCAATATACGCGGCTATTGTGGGACCAACGCCGCCGTAAAATCTATCTTCGGAAACGATCAGAACTCGGGAGCATTCTTCAACATTGGTTTTAATCGCATTCCAATCCATAGGCTTAACAGTGCGCAGGTCGATAACCCGAGCCTTGATTCCTTTTTCTTTCAAAATTTCACTTGCCTTTAAAACCATGGGAAGAGTTATGCCGTAACTAATGATTAAAAGATCTTCGGCCTCGGCATTATATATTTTCGCCTTGCCCAATGGTATTATTTCATCAATAGGCGGATATTTAGCCAGGATATTGTATCCTTCCCAATCGCGGCGATTATAAAGGGCGACTGCTTCGCAATGAAGACATGGGTCGCCACTGACAAAAGCGGTTCGCAGAAGACCGGCCGCATCGCCGGCATTGGAGGGAATAAGTACATGAATACCCGGAATATTTATAAAAGCGCCAAGATTAGCTTCGGAATGCCACATGGCTCCAGCACCCTGTTTATAGCCACCATACGAGGTTCTAATTATCATGGGGAGCCTGATTTTTGTATTGGAGCGTTGATAGGCCGATGCAATTCGATCCTTCAACTGTTGATAGCCGGGGGACATGTAATCAATAAACTGTATTTCAGGGAGCGGTATTCGTCCCTGATAGGCGTGCCCGATGGCACGGCCAAAAATACCGGCCTCATCCAACGGCGTATTGAAGATGCGGGTTGGACCGAAAGCCTTCTGAATATTTTGAGTGGCCAGAAAAACACCACCCTTGCCACGGAGCTTACCGGTAATATTTTCGCCTTTATTGTAAGTTTCAATTGGAAAATCAGCCACATCCTGACCGAATAATATTGTATCATCAGAAAGCAAAAACAGATCAAAAAGAGTATAATTAATCGCCTTTCGGAGCATCATTGGCGGCTGATCTTCAGGAAGTTCGCTGGTTGGGAAATATCCTTTTTTATGAAATTCATGGTATTTTTTGGTACGGTATTCGCGTTTATCTTCAACGAGCTTTTTCCAACGTTTTTGAGCTTTTTCAGGGTCATAGCTGTATACTTTGCCAATGACATCTTCGAATCGCTTGGTTTTTATATCTGAAGAAATATCGGTTGAAATCCGGCGTACTTCAGCATCAATCTCATCAAAGATTCCAACAATATCATCGACTGTGAACAGACCATCGTTAATGAAAGTCTGAGCCGTCTTCCGAAGCGGGTCATTTTCAATATGATATTTCTGGCGCTCGATTTCCATATAGTGGGTTTGATCGTCCGAACCGGAATGCGATTCCAGTCTGACCACTTTTATATTGGCAAGAACCGGACCTTTGCCGGAACGCGTATAATCAATCATTTCTTTAACAAATTTAATTGATTCTTTAATTTCAGTGCCATCGAAATTGATAATATTTAAGCCAAATCTTTGGTAACCTTCATATGGCGTAGTCGGGTCGCCTTCGGGAAACTGCTCGTTAACCGAGGTGGCAATAGCAAAGCCGCAATTATATATTGCGAAAATATTGGGTGTGTGGCCGAAAACAGAGTAAAAAACGCCTCGTCCGAATTCCGGAGAGGAGGTCGAACCTTCTCCTATTGAGCAGTAAACGATTGAATCAGATGGAAAGCGGCCCCCGGGAAAACCATTAAAATCGGATATTGTGTTTTTATTCTTAATAGCGTCGCCCAGTCCCGCGGCCTCCAGAGCATGGGAGCCGGTTGGAGAAGCCTGCGGCATAATGGCCAGTTCCGGGTAATTGGAGTGAGCCGGCTGAAGCATGCCCCCGGTCGCCTGCCCGCGGACATCGCCGACCGCTTCACGAATTTTTTCCTTAATACTGACGCCGCGATGCATATCAAAAGCTTTATTGCGATAATAGCCGACTTGCGGATCAGTGTCATTAAGAAGTTCCGCCGCAACCACATCGATTAATTCCTTGCCACCACATCCAATGACAAATTTGCAGAGTCCCTTGCGGAGAAGTAGTTTTTCCTCAAGCTCAATTCTTCGGGCGAGGACCATTGAACGATACATATGTTCAAGTTGCTCTTTTGAAAGTCCCCCATATTCGGTCAGACTTCCCTTTTTATTTGATTTTGGGGGAGGTAATTTTGAAATCCATTCTTTTACTTCATAATAAGCCAATACCAGCCTCCGGTTTATTCAAATCTATATCTTACTAAGATTGTTACGAATAAATATCAAGTTATATTGGAAAGCGTAAAAAATAAAGGTTTTTTTGGTTAAAGTTTAATGATTCGTATTTAATGGTTCTTTTCTTGACAAAATGCAAAAATAAGGTAATTTAAAGTTAATATACTGACCATATATAAGAGAGAAATTAAGGCTATTAACAAATTACTTACCATTTACTCCTGGAGGATATGTGAAAGTCATCATTAGATTCTCAATTTTTATTTGTGCAATATTAATATCGATGAGTCTGAATCTTTTGGCACTCGATAATGATATTAATTTACCATTCGATATCAATGACCAGCAAGCGCGTATGGAGTATCAACAAAATGTAAAGGTTACCCACTGGCCGGATAATATTCCCGGTGAACCGCTTAGTTACGAAAAGTGGAAATCCTCGGTGGGACCGGAAAAACCTTTTGAAGCAAGCTCTTACATAATGGATAACGCCAATAAGCGGGAAGATATGATTCCTTTTGGGATTTTTGTTAATGCACAGCTATATCCCAATATAGAGGCCGGTTTTATACAATATATCAGCGATTTGATGAATGATGGCTATGATGTTAAAGTCCATCAATTGTCGGGCGGGCAACCATCCGATCTTCGCTCTCTTCTTATTTCCGAATATAATCAGGGAATGGAAGGTTGTATCCTGATAGGTGATCTTCCGGTAGCCTGGTATGAAACCAATTGCTGGGATAGCGCGTATACTTCGTTTCCGATTGATCTTTATTATATGGATATGGATGGCGTCTGGGAGGATCTTGATTCCGACGGTATGTATGATTCACACAGCGGCGACCGCGGACCTGAAATCTGGGTTGGCCGTTTAACCGCTTCAACCCTTACTTATACCGGCGAAACTGAAGCGGAATTAATCAATAATTATTTCATAAAAAACCATGCTTATCGAACCGGGCAAAATTTCCTTCCCAATCGAGCCCTGGTATATATCGATGATGACTGGATTCCAAATGCCAATACGTGGAACAATAATGTCGGATTGGCCTATCCTGACAGGACTTTTGTCTATGATGGCGCCACAACGATAAAAACCGACTATGAGTCCCGCCTGACTGAGGGATATGAATCCATTCTGTTGTGCTGCCATTCCTGGCCCCAGGGGCATTCGTTCAAGATCGGCGACCAATGGACCGGTGGCTCGACTTATTATTTTGATATTGTGGATATTAAACCTCCGGCACATTTTTATAATTTGTTTGCCTGCTCCAACGGGCGCTATACCGATGCCGAATATATGGTCGGATGGTATACGTTTTATGATGCAAACGGCATTGCCGCGATTGGCTGTACTAAAACCGGCTCTATGCTTTATTTTAATTATTTCTACGGACCATTTGGAAACGGACGGACTATCGGTCAGGCTTTAATGGATTGGTTCACGGTTGTCGACGGCTGGGGATGGTCACAGGATGATTTATGCTGGTTTTACGGGATGACCTTAATAGGGGATCCGACATTAAAGCATCTTGAATTGCCACCGTTGACAGTCGAAAGCGAATCGCTTACAGTCGGTCAAATCAAGACCGCCTATTGCGATACGCTCGAAATATCCGGCGGATTGCCTCCCTATAGTACGAGTATTAGCGACGGAGCTTTACCGGAAGGTTTACAATTAAATCAAACCATTGGTGAAATTTCCGGGACACCGATTCATTCCGGTCTTTATCAATTTGCGGTTACGGTTGAGGATAATAGCCAACCCAAACAAACCACAAGCGCCCCTCTCAATATTCAAATCAATTATTTATGCGGCGATCCTAATGACGATGGTATGGTCAATATTCTTGATGTTGTTTATATAATAGCGTATCTCTATAAGGGCGGGACAGCACCATATAATATTGAGTCGGCTGACGTTAATAATAATGGTATAATTAATATCCTTGATATTACTGATATAATTGCCTATTTATACAAAAGTGGTGAACCACTTAACTGTGGCGGACAATAGGTAGGGTATTATTGTCAGAGAATTCTTTTAAAATTGATATTTTATCGGAGCGCGACATTGATTTTGCCCATAGTCTCACCGAAATTGAGAGTTGGGGCTATCTTAAGGATGACTTCAAGCGATTAATTGCCTGGGAGCCAGAGGGGTGCTTTGTTGCAAAATTTGATTCGATACCGGTCGGAATTATAACCTCGACATCTTATAATCATTATGGTTTTATTGGTTCGCTTATAGTTGTCGAAGCTTATCGAAATCAGGGGATAGGCGAAAATCTGATTCATTATGCTTTAGATTATTTAACCGCTAAATCAGTCACGACAATCGAGCTGGATGGAGTCATTCCAGCCGTACCCTTGTATAGAAGATTGGGTTTTCAGGATAAATATCTATCGCTCAGATTCTGGCGTCCCGGTTTGGATTCTCAAAAAAAGACAATTTGGGAAAAAACCAATTTTATTGATCCTGAAAAAATATTTGACTTTGATTATAAATTGACCGGATTGAATAGAAAAAGACTATTGGCAACCTATTTCGAATCAATTCCTGATAATATTTATGCAATCGAAGAAAATAATTCCATTTTGGCCTATGCTATTATCCGTCCCCGGCAGGACGGCTGTTATGGGATTGGTCCGTTTATCGGCCGCAATATGAATTCAGCAGAAAAAGTATTGTCTATGATTATGGATGATTTTGCAGGGCATAAATTAACAATAGGGATTCCCGGTGTCAATTGGGAAATGACCGGATTGATTAACAGGACCGGTTTTCTTTATAATCAGCCATCCTTGCGGATGTATCTGGGGCCGAGAATAAATTACGAAAAAAATATGTGCAGCATTTTCTCGGCGGAAAAGGGGTAGATGTCGATAAAAAAATTTGCAAAAAAAAGCCCGGCTGTTATAGCTGGGCTTTTTTTGTTTTAAGCCAGTTTAGAAGTTAATTTTTCCAGTGAAATAGTGGGTATTGCTGAATACATCTGTTTGATTCCAGGCATATTCAAGCGTGAACTTGGTTTCACCATATTCAAAAATAACTCCGGCGCCAGCCGAAAATCCGTATAAATAGTCATTTTGATCCGAATAATTGTATCCGGCTCTTAATGAATATTTTTCATCATAAACATATTCGACGCCACCCTGCAATAAGTCTTGCGAGAAGTTATTGGAGCGGAAATTGCTTGAAATGGTAGCGTAGTTGGCGCCTTCATTCAAGAAATTATAGGTCGCTCCAAAATTAAAGGAACTGGGAAGCTCAAACGGGGCGGATTCCGGGGAAGCCCGGCGGCCATCAACGGTCCGGTCAAAACCGCGTCCGGTGAACTGCATTTTGGGACCATAGTTTTTAATGGCTAATCCCAAAGTAACGCCGTTCCAGCCCGGATCATACATGAAGCCAACATCGAAAGCAATTCCGGTTGCGGAGGCTTCAAATATGTCTTCATAAATGAAATTACCGGTAAAGCCGAATGAAACCCGATAGGTTAATTGAGTCGCATAGGTCAGTGAAAACACTGATAATGTCGGACTATAAATACGACCGGTTCCATCCGGGTAAGCAGGTGTTGTCTCTTCCATATCTCCAATCGAAACAATTTTGGCGGAGGCGCCAATAGTCCCGAAATCGGCGACATTGGTTGCGACGCCAAAGAAATTGGCGTTAATGTCCGCAAAATATGGCAAATGACAAAACATTGCTTCGGTGCCGCTTAATGAGGCCAGACCGGCGGGATTCCAGAACATCGCTTCTACGCCATAGACGTCGGCAACAACTGCCCCGCCCAGGGCGGCTCCGCGAGAGCCGACCGGAATTCGTAATTCCTGCGCGCCGGCGGTACCAATTCTTCGCTCGTTCCCAGCGTAAACTGAGGACAGACTTACGGCAAGGAGAGCGATCAAAAGAAAAATAAAAGTATATTTTTTCATTTCAATACTCCTTGCTTAGTAAAGGTCGAGGACTTCGGTTTCGGTGAACACTGCCATTTTTCCTATCTTGGTGCCGAATTCAGGCGAATCGACAACATAGATATAGATACCGGAGGCAACTGTCAGGCCGCGTTCGGTACGTAAATCCCAATATGTCAGTGAAGTTTCAGAGTCATTCTTATAAAGCGTCCTGACCAAGTCACCGCCGAGGTTGTAAATGGAGATAGTGCATTCACCTGGCAGATGTTGGAAATAAAGTTGATAGTTGCCAGCCGTCGGATCGTAACTGGAGTACAGATAGAACGGATTGGGAACTACATTAATATCATCCATATTGTAATTACCGGAGGTCCGAACAATAGGCTCTGCAACCGTGAAGGTAAAGGTGTCAGCCGGCGTGTTAACAATATTGGGGACTAATGTCAGGTTAGATTGTTCAGCCAGCATGCCGCCGGTGCCACGATCGCCTAACCAAAGAACCCACATGGCGTCGTTATTATCCCAGAACCCGATCGTTCCGCCGGTGCCATCACCATAGTAGGTGCCGGTGGCATCATAATCAGAATTCATAATAAAAGTATAGGGGAATCTCTGGTCGCCGCCATTAGGAAGCAACGGATCATTGACCTGATTATGAAGATCCCACTGGTGGTTATTATCTCTGTCGCGGAAACAAACATTTAATTGACGCTCATTGGCCGGATCGGATACGTCCCAGGCCGTAAACGGCACCGGATAGAATCCGGAATACGAAGCCGAGTTACCATAGGCGGTATACATAAAAGCACTTTGCGTTTCGGCCGGATCATCAACCGTATATGGCTCCCCAATCGAATATTCACCGTCGCCATTTAAGTCAGTATAAGTTTCCATAGGACGGAAGCGAATTTCGACGGTTTTCATATCACCGGGGCTAACCGTTGTGGCGCCGGTAAAATTCGGTTCCATGTAGACACCGCCAAATAAAAGCTCGCCGGAAGAACCATCGCCAGCCGTAAACCAGCGATTATTGCCAGCGTATGTGGGATGATCCGCCAATGCCACAGGGCTAACATTGAGCGGGTCCGAGGCGGCATATGAATATGATTTACCCTCGGCAGGAGGACCGGACTGAACCAGTTCAATGCCGTCAATCAGTTCAAGTACCTCGGTTCCAGACTGATCCCATTGGTAAGCCAGAAGAGTATCATGACCACCACCGGTAATATCGACCAAGTGCCAGCCGACGTTGTATTCGGTAATAGTCCAATGATCAGCTTCATCCGGGTCACCCGGAGGATACGCCGGGTCCCAGGTTGTATCAGTGTGCAACGCAAGAGTATCGCTGAATGTTATTTGATAAGTGTGATTGTCAAAAATTCTTGAATTGATTACGAATGGGAAAAGCAAACCATCAGAGGGACCAATATGAGTGACGTCAATAGTATCAGCAAAATTATATGCCCATTCGGTTCCAGCTATCGGAGATTGCGGACGAATCGAAACGACAGCCGAGGATGTCAATGTCTTTTTAACGGTCGCATCGGGATTAAAGGAATAGGCGTCTACCTTATAATAATACAAAGTAGTATTATTCAGCGGACCGCCAGTAATATAATCCCTATCAATGACAATATTATGAGCCACACCGTCATTGGTGCCGTTTTTGACCAGCCTGATTTCAATGGCACCGGTCAAATCATCATAGACTTCATCGAAAATATCTTCAATGGAGTTGGTGATATCCAGGTTGGCCACTTGTGTCCACGGGCCGGCGGCCGAAGTCGCCTGCCAAATGGCATAGCCTTCGAACGGATAATCGCCCTCATCAACTTCGGAAGTATCGGTCCAATGAAGTGATATTTTATTGTCGTCGGCGGCTATATCAACGATTGGTGTTGCCGGCGCTTTAGGAATTTCAAAATCCTGTTCGAATACGAACTGGGCATATTTGTCAAAGTACTTCATTTTACCGATTGACGACAAACGATCAACACCATCGCCAACTATAATAGCGGCGACGATTTCAGTCGAGTCTCCCGGACGGAACGTGACCGGTCCGGTCGAAAGCATGAAGCGACGGTCTGAGGCCGGGGTGGCATCGCCGTCGATATCACCAATACCCTTAGTGGGATCACCAGTATGGGCATAACGTGTTGGTTGCCCCAAATAGGTATAAGGGGCACCACCGCGCTCCAACCCTAACATATAGTTGTAGCTTTGGGTAGCGTCATCCGGGTCGGTACCGTTGATATATTTGTTAAACGAATACATAGGCATATTCGTATAGCCTTCCCAAAGCTGGCCCCACATTCTGGCCGTATCTTCGGCATTGCCAGTATATAAGAGGGGACCCTGGAAAAAGTCATAACCGACGCAGGGGGGAGTGCTTCCATAATACTGGTCAGTATTGGTGGCATTATAAACATAGCCAACCGACAAAGTCGTATCGCAACCAACCAGATCGTCGCCAGACCCGCCCAGATCGGGGTCGGACCAAAGGGAGAAGAAGCACGAATCAAGTGTATTGGCGCCTTTGTTAAAAATTTGAAGCCGGACAAAAATCATATTGCCCAGTTCATCGGTTCTATCAAAGGCAAAAGTCGTTTGACGGATTTCAATGCCTAAAGGCAGAGTTTCGCCGGATCCATTGTTATGTTGGTCAGGATCGGCATCATTGTAAACGGCCCAGAGCATTTGATCACCGATCATAGCGGGGATGGTATCCCCGGCATCGGTGGTGTCCCAAGGGGCACCATGATGAAACGGGAAATTAGTATAGTCGTCGTTTGGATTGGAAGCCAGCGAATCACTGTAAAGTTTATAGACTTTAAATGATGCTTCATCCGGCATAAATGTGCCGCCGGACATCGGTCCGGGAACATATTCATCACTAAACTCAGCAATGGTTACCCTTTTTTCACCGGTGGCGGAATCAATGGCGCCGACCCAGAGGCCGGAGGCGTACACACAGTACTTATCCAATTCGCCACTTTCGATTAGTGAATCGGCCACATACGGGAAGAATGTTCCCGCATCATAGCCGAAATATCCGGACAAATCACGGGCGAAGTTGCCATGATTTGTAACGAACATTAATATGTTATTGGCATTGATATAAGTAGCATTATCAACCGTTGCAGTGCCCCCGGGATTGGCGGGCTTGGCCGTCGTTATTCCGAGTTGAGGCGGCATTGCAACCGATGTTAACGCCAGAAGGAGCACCATTGCCAGCGCTAAAACAATATTTTTCATACGTATATTCTCCTTGTCCTCAATTTAGAATGACATTTTGACGCCAAGCATAATAATACGCGGCTTGCCATAATTCTTGGGGTTATTCTCTTTAAGGCGATATTGGGCAATCTCATCGTCAGTATGACTGTTGACCCAGCCGAGACCTTCAACAGATTCCAGATAACCGGTCACATTAGCCTCGCCGGTACCTTCATATACGCCATAGACGTTTTCGGTTCCGAAGACATTTTGAATCCACAAATATGGAACAATTGTGTAGTTATCATTAATCTTAAAGGTTCTTTCAATTTTCAGATCGACATTCATATTCCATGGCATAGTGGCCGAATTGACGGCACCGGTCGGCTGTTGAGAAACGGAAATGCCTTCGCGAGCCGCATCATAAGGAAGGGTAGGTGAATATGGAGTTCCGCTTGCCAACTGAATCAGAGCATTAAAGCTGAAGTTTTCCAGCGGGAAAATTTCGCCGATTTTCGGACCATCGCCTTTTTCGGTTCTTATATCAAGAACGCCGGTAATGTTATGACGCTGGTCGTAATCCAAAGGATTGGTCGCCTTAGGCGGGAATTTAGGATTCTTCCAAGCGACATTATAAGTACTTTGGGAGTACGAGCCAGTTCCGGTCGCCCAGCTGATAGTATAATTCAAATTTATTCTCATGTTCCGGGTCCGACGCATGGTTAGATTAAAGTCAACACCCTTAATCGTTCCAAAGTCGGTATTGGCATAAAAATCATACTGGTTTGGATCCGCTGTCTGATGGAAAATCTGAGTCAGGCCCTGAACATCCTTATAATAGGCCGTAATTCCAAAAGCGGTATTCATTCCCAATTGATGAGTAATGCCGACTTCGTACTGGGTCGTTTGTTCCGGCTCCAGATTAGGACTTGGGAAAGGAAAATAATAACCACCGTCTTTCACACGAGCGGCAAAGAAATCATATCCGACATAAAGGTCTTCCAGATTCGGTCTTTGGTACATTTTGCCGTAGTTTATATGAAATTGGGTTTTATCGGAGATGGGGAATCCAATACCCAAACGTGGCGAGAAACGCGTAAAGACTTCGCTGTCTTCCAAATCGTCGACATCAAGGGTGTCAAGTCCGGTGGCATTGTCCGGATCGAGCGGATTGGCCAAATCCTTGATTTTCAAGGCCTGATAATCGAAATAGTCAAAGCGTATGCCAGCATTGATGACCAAACCCCGCCATTCGAAACGGTCCTGTAAAAAGAGGCCCAGATTGATCGGATGTTTTAAAGCGTTTATATATTCCTTGCTGTCGCTTTCTTTGGCGTCCTGAGTGAATCCATAGGTGTTAACACGAACGTCAGATAACACCTGAGTAGCATTCAGATTTTCATAACGCCGAAGAGTATGTCGTTGCGCATCAAAACCGGCTTTTAAAGTATGATAATTGCCCAATTGAGCATTGAAATCACCCTTGGTTCCATAATAGGAAGATTTCCGATGGAGGAATCTTACAAAATACGATTCATAATATACC
>JBDRRI010000316.1:0-8854 GCA_043825815.1 Candidatus Zixiibacteriota bacterium | reverse complement strand
TCGATATATTCAATCAGAATATCAATCAGTTCATGATTATGTTGTTGTATATTCTTTACGCCGACCGAATCAATCAAATTGAGCGCTTCGGACATGGCATGCACGTGCGAATAGGGATAAGTTCCCATCTCGAATTTCCGGGCCGAATCAAACGGCTCCTTGTCGTAATGAAACAGATCCCCAAACTGCAACCCCCATTCAACCGACAGCCAGCTCATCCACGGCATTTGAAGTCCATTTTGTAAATCTTTGCGAACAAAAAAGAATCCGGCGCCCTGCGGGGAGAGCATCCATTTTTGCGCCCCGGCGGAAAAGATATCTATTTTGCATTTGTCGACATCAATCGGTTCCGCCCCGCATCCCTGGATGCCATCGACGACAAAATAGAGTCCATGATCTTTGCAAATTTCACCTATCGTTTTTAAATCATTTTTATAGCCGTTAAAAAACTGGACAAATGAAAGTGACAATACTCTGCTTTTCTTTGAGATTGCTTTTTTAAAATTATCAATGTCGAATTTTCTGTCAATCGACTTGATAAATTTGACCTTTATCCCTCTAACTTTCAGACCGACCCAGGGATAAACATTGGCCGGAAATTCTATATCGGACAGAAGCACCTCGTCCCCGCGCTTCAGCGGCAGACCATAGGCAGCGACATTCAATCCAAATCCGGTCGAAAAACCGAACCCGACCTCGGCGGCGCGGGCGCCAATCATTTTCGCGCCAATCTTACGAATATTATCGAGGGCGGCAAAAGCGGGGATATCATTATTCTGATTTTGATACCAGCACTTATTATAAAAATCGACCAGCGCGGCCTTAACCGGCTTGCAGAGCGGCCCCGTCGAGGCGGCATTCAGATAGGTTATCCCGGAGCTTTTATCGGCTACCGGAAATTGGCGGCGTATGGCGCCAAACTTTTTTGTCAGATTGTTATTCATAATATTTCTATTTTTAAAGTGAGTATAAATATCCGATTATCGCCAGCGAGCCGACAATTTTAATCAGCAGGCCCGTTGATTGGTAAAGAAGAAAAACGACCGGGATTTTTATTCGAAAAAGAATCAGAATAGCATAGGGGACAAACCCCAGCAGAAATAAAAACAGACCGACTGCAACTCCCCCGCGAAATCCGGAAACCGGAAGCACCGAATAGAACCAATAATATACAAAAGAGGGAATAAAAACGAAAAAAATCAGTTCCACGATATAGCAATAGGCAAACAGCGCCCAGTTTCGATGTTCAATTAGCTCATCGGGGAAACTATCAAATACCGGAACAACTCTTTCAAGCTTGTACCAGGCCAGATCGACCAGAAAAAGATAGGCGCCGCCTAAAAGAACGGCATACAAAATCAAGGCATAGCTGAGGATCATAGCCATCCCTCCTCGCGGTACCACCAGACTGTTTCCTGCGCCCCGGTCGGAAAATCAATCTGTGATTCATAACCGAGTTCCTCGCGCGCTTTGTCGGTTGAAACCTCCCAATTACGCAAAATCTCATTTGCTTTCTCAACCGTGAACATGGGTGATTTTCCCAGTGCTTTAAAAATTGACTGTGAGAAAAAGGCAATGATCTTAAGACCCCAACCGGGAAAATAGATAGGCAGGGCGACCCGCCCAACTGCTTTTCTAATCATCCGAATCAATGCACAGTAGCTGTAACTTTGCTTTTCGGCAATATAATAAACCGAACCCGATATGGTATCGGCTTTCAGGGCCAGCGAGACTCCATAAGCCAGATCATCAACATGCACCAACTGTATTTTTCTTCTCAGATTGCCCAAATAAGGCTTTATCCGATTATTGAGCGTCTCGAAAAAAGCGAGCATCTCTTTATCATGCGGGCCATATATGGCGGGCGGTCTTATTATAACCGAATTTATTTTATCGCTGAATTTGAGAACCTCTTCCTCGCCCCTCAGTTTCGAACGGCCATAAGCGGTCAGCGGATGCGGTATTGCGTCCTCGGTTAGCGGTTGTCCGTACTCCGATGGCCCCACTCCGGCCAGCGAGGATATCAGGATAAACTTTTTAAGGGATAAATTTTTCATGGCTGAATTGAGAAGATTTTTCGTCCCGATCTGATTGACCAGAAAAAAATTATCAAAGTTATCCGTCTTGGTCAATCCGGCATTATGAATAATATAATCGACATTGGCGGTCATCTTCTCGAGCGTTTCCGGTTGCGTGATATCGCCGAACCGATACTGAATATCAAGCTCCTCGATTAACGAACAATCACAACCTTCGCGAACCCCGGCAATCACCGAATAATTGTCGTCAAGCAATCGTCGGCAAAGATGACTGCCGACAAAACCATTGGCTCCGGTGATTAAAACGGTCCCTTTTGTTTCATCTAACATAGGCGGAATGTAAACTATTAATTATCTTAATTCAATATAAATTGATTTTTAAAGCTATCGCGCTTTCCGTCCGGTCGAGGTTATCGTTATCGCCATTATCTGATTCGCTCCGGCCTCTTTTAAGGCATGGCCACAAGCATTCAGAGTCGCCCCGCTATCATAAATATCATCAATAAGAATAATATTCTTATTTTCTATATCGAAACCGCTCTTAACCGCGAATTTTTTTCCACTGGATATTTTTCGTTCATTGATATCTGTTATATCTTTGATTTCAGAACTATATTTTTTGCGAATCAACAGATCCGGCCGATATTTTTTCTGGACTGTCTCGTCAAACTGCTCGACTATATATCTCATCACAATAAATTTCCGATTTGTAAGTGCAACCGGAACCGTTGTTATAAAATCGGCGCTTTCCAATAATTGCTCCGATTCCAAAAACTCCATCAGATATTCGGCAATCGCCTGCCCGCATTTTTCATCATCTTTGTACTTAAAGCGATACATAAACTCGCCCAGTATCGTTTTATTGGGCGTGCTGTCATAGCGATACAACCCGAGCGCCCGCCCATAGTCGAATTCCCCGCTCAGCTTGATTGGCTTTTGACGCTTCTTGCCGGAAAGTTGAGAATAATCGAATTCCGGCTCATGAAACCAGCTGAGAAAATAATCTTTGAATATTTCTTTTAGATTCAAAACGATTTAAAAGACTTCCGCGCTGAAACGATAAACCTGCGCTTCTTTTTCTTTATAGCTGTTTTTGGGAAGACCCGCTTTCAGGCAGGTTTGCTCCAGAAAAGTCTGAAGATCCCAGTCGTTCTCGGTCGCCACCTGCGGCAGAAGCAAGCCCGAATGCATCGCCAGAACAATCATTAATCCGTCGCGGCCGACCTTAATATCCGACAATTTCTCGACTCGCATCAGGGGCGACAGGACCGAAATCTCGATTTCGATATCGTTTAATTCTTCAATCGTCAGCGGCATAAAGCGGTTATCCGCGAACGCGGCTTCGGAGGCCATCTCTATCACCGTCTCATATAACGGTTTAGCCGCCCGAATCAGGCCGATACAGCCCCTCAGCATCCCGCGGATTTTAATCGTTACGAACGCGCCCCGCTTATCGACCAAAAGTTTTGATTCCGGCTCCGGTTCGGATAATTTCTTTCCGCTAAGTTCCGCTTCAATTACCCGGCGCGCCAAATCTCTGAGATACTCTTTATCCTCTTTGGTTAAAAAGAGTGATTTCCCCTTGGCCGGTGAACCGATTTTGGAATTTTTCATCGCGCTATTCTTGCCGGCCACGATAATCGCCGAAAGATACCCGACCACTTCGGTAAAATCGCCGGTCGATTCACCCGAGGTGGCATAGCCGGTCACCTGAACCGTTTCGCCGCCCAGTTTGCGCGAGGCAATCATCGCCGACACCATCGGTCCGCCCCCGCAAGCTTCCCCTTTGCCCGAGGTCAGAACCGAAAGGAGCCGATTCGGATTATAATCCTCGACCGCTTTTTTAATATTTTCATCAAGTTGCCGCGCCTCTTTTTCCGGATGGAAATGCGACAGATCGGTCGAGGCTACAATCAGGCAGTTTTTTCCCGGAAGAACCGAAGCCATAACCTCGCCGAGCCCCCGGCAGGTCGCTTCTTCCTGATCCCCCATGACAATCGCCACCAGTTTGAACTTCCCCAGAACCTGTTGGAGAAACGGAAGTTGGACCTCGAGAGAATGTTCCCCCCGGATCGAACCGCCGGTATGCCCCTGATTGGAACGATAAATCAGCGGATGAATGCCGGCTATTTTATGCGACAGTTCCTGATCGATATTTATAACCCCGATCGGCGTCTGATAGGCCCCGCCGTCGTAAACCGATGCGCCCTGGAAAAAGACCGTATGCGAGGGTGAAATAACAATAACCGTATCATACGACTCCCCCTCAAGCTGCTTATAAACCGCGGCGGCGGTGGAACCCGAATAGGTATACCCCGCGTGGGGAGCAATCAAAGCGATCGGCCGTCCCTTTAACGGTATTTTTTTGGCGTTGGCATAAAGTCCCATCAGCAGTTTGGAAAGCTCTATCGGATCGCCCGGATAAAATGCCCCGGCAACTGCCGGCCGTCTGACATCAGTATTCTCACTCATTTCATTTCCTCTATATTCAGGCGCAATGTATACAATAACGGGATAAATGTAAACAGGATAAATTCAAAAGAATGGTCTCTTTTTATCTTGATTTGTCCCGCCGAATAGCTAATTTATGGTTATCATTAACCCAATAGGGCCCAAAATAGGAGGAGCCATGATTATTAAAAAATTCGCCATTTTGTCAATGCTGCTATTGATTCTTTCGACTGTCGCTATGACTCAGCAGGATACGACCAAGGCGGTCGTCAAAGATTCTGCTAAAGTCGAAATGACCCCCGCCCCCAAAACCGATATGTCCGCCACCCTTAAAGTCTGCACCTCGATTGAGGAACGGATGCCGGTCGGGGAATCGACCAAATTCACCCCGGCCAACGATATGCTCTATCTCTGGTCGCAGATTTTCGGCGCCACCGATTCGACCTTTATTCAGCATATCTGGCTGTATAAAGGCGACACGATGTCAACCGTGGAACTTCCGGTCCGCTCGGCCGCCTGGCGCACCTGGTCATCTAAAACGATTATACCCTCGTGGACCGGCGACTGGGAGGTTAAAGTCATTTCCGCCAACGGCGCCGAAATCGGCTCAGTGAAATTCGTGATTGAAGAGTAGTGGCATTTCATATTAAATAATCCGATTTTCCTACCCGGTGAGTCCAGAAAAAGATTTGCCGGGTTACTTTTTTCATTAAAATTCCTTCCATAAAGATCAATACCTGTCTGATTTTTGCACAATCTACAATTACCCGATAGGAAGCATCTATTTGCGGCCGGATATTCCTGTTTTTTTGAAAATTCACATTTTAGTGTCCGGGGGAAATGACGATAAATCAGATATGTCGCGATAATATAATAATGAAGAAGTTTAATAAGAGGTATGATCGATATGACAAAAAAGAACACAATCCCGGTTTTTATTTTAATGCTGGTATTCTTATTAAGCGGTAATTCTCTTTTGGCCGAAGATAAGCCGGCTCCGGCCAATGTCGCCGCGGATATGACGACAAAATTATTGAAGATGGAAAATAAAACCAGCCAGGCCGGAGATATTACTATATATGTCATGGGTGATCCGGATGTCGCGGCCATATTGGAAGAATTAATAGGAATGGAAATCGGCAAAAGCAAAATTGATAAGATCACTATGGGTGATGACCTTCCCAAGACGAAACCGACCGTACTGTTTATCGGCGATGAATCCAAAGTCGATAAAGCAGTTGAATATACCCGTGCGGAAAAGATATTGAGCGTAACCGGAATACCGAATCTTATTTCCAAAGGTGTCTCTCTCGGAATCGGCATTAGTGAAACCTTAAATTTTAAGATCATTATAAATCTTCCCGCCTCAAACCAGGAAGGGCTTGACTGGAACCCGGCAATTTTGAAACTCGCCACCGTTATCGAAGACGAATAATCAAATATTATATAAATAAGTAACGCAGGAGTCTTTGGCTTCTGCGTTTTTATTTGCGTTTGAGCCGGACGGCATCTTTGCCTTCGGGGGTGACCGGTCCGGTTGATTTTTGGGCCTTTTCCCGGTTAGGAAAAGTAGGTCGACCTACCCGGATTCCTTTTATTTATAGGAAAAATTGAAAATCACTACAAAAGAGGTAGTGAAATTTTGGGGAATGGGGGGATTTGATTAAATGGGGGCAGACGAAGGCGTCTGCCGCGCACAAAATAGGCGGGAGTCTCCATTTTTTTTGGAAAAAATCTTCGACTACCGCCCTCGGAATATTCTCTACAAATAGCCATTATGATTGGGTTTTTATTTAAATATTCTTCCTTGCCCATTCCCTTATCATATACCCAACCACAGGATAATGCCTAAGCCCAAACGTTTTAATTTGATGGCAAGAATATTCAACTAATGATTCATTTTGTTTGATATAATATTGGTGCATCGCCGAACAACGCTCAATTCTAATATTTTCACCTCTCCTTCTTATATAGGTTCCCCAATCGTATGAGGTTGGGTTAACTTTACCTCTATGAATGGTAAAACAGTGAGCATCAATTGGGTATCTGTCAATAAAACCATAAAATGTAATCGTGGGACGATTGATATTCCCTAATTCATTGATTAATTCCCAGGAATTAGTATCTACAAAGGTTGAACCTGTTTTTGATTCAAAAATATGAACATAGTTGCCATTCATATAGATTATTAATTTCTCAAATTTTCCAGCATTATAATTAGCAATATATTCCCCAACTAGTTCATCCTTACTAATGGGTTCGGAACTAAGATCAATATCACATCCATTAATAATAAGCAACATGGCTAAAATGAATAATTTGACAATTCTGTACACTATTCCTCCATAACTTTGGATTTAAAGGTTCGTTAATCCAGTTAAACTAATTTTTCTTTTCTCTCCAATAATAATGTTGTATTATGGCCGCCTCAGGAAGAATTGTCCCCTCATTTTTTTCGTATGTGGGTAAACTCATTTTCACTCCTAGTAAAGGTTCCGACACAAAATCAATATACTTTGTACAAGATGCCATATCAGTGGAATTTACTACATGCCATAACAAATATCCATCTTTTGTATCATAAATATATACATTATCCCAACTACCGATCATGTAATCCAGTAAACGATGGCGTCTGCCGCGCACAAAATAGGCGGGAGTCTCCAATTATTTTTGGAAAAAATCTTCAACTACCGCCATACGCGGGCTATTCGGGGTGGTGAGTATAGCAATAATTTTGTCGAAACCTCGCTCATCCGCAAGGCGTATTCGCGACCCTTCCGGCAGGGGATTTCGACCTACCCGTACTATTATAATATTACATCGACCAAGCATATTTATAATGTAAACATTTTATTTAATATTAGGTAATTAATTATAATATGTCCGATATTTCTACCTTATATTCTTTATAATTACTAGGGCAATTGTGTACTTTTTAAATACTATCGGATTGCTTGATATAGTATTGATGCATTGCGGAACAACGTTCTATCCTAATATTTCCATATCCTGTTCTTATATAAGTTCGCCAATCAAAAGGTTTAAGGCTTACATGTCCAGCCTCATTGGTAATACATCTTATATCTACGGGGACTCTATCTATAAAACCATATAATGTTATTTTGGGTCGCTTATAATCATTAGCTTCATACGATAATTCCCAAGCATTTGTATCCATAAATTTATCACCTTCCTTGGAAACATATATATGAACATAGATTCCCTCGGGAAATATAGATAACTTGTCAAGCATTCCATATTTATAGTTAGACAAATAATTGCCCACAATATCGTCTTTACCAATATGTCCCGCGGATAATTCTATATCACAACTTGATAGAGATAGTGCCAAAGCAATAAGAACTAGGTAATATTTCTGCATATACCCTCCTAAACTATTATTTATCAGTCAAATAAATAGTCCTAATACTTCTTCTTCTCAATCCAATAATAATGCTGTATTAAGGCAGCACCTGGTTTTATTTCTCCCGCATTCTTATAATATCTTGGAATATGTAAATCATATGTCTTTCCATTTATGGGGTAATAATAATAGTCTATAATTTTAGTAAAAGAAGCCATATCAGTATAATTTACAACATCCCACAACAAATATCCATCTTTTGTATCATATATATATACATAATCCCAACTACCGATCATGTCATCCAGTAAACGATGGCGTCTGCCGCGCACAAAATAGGCGGGAGTTTCCATTTTTTTTGGAAAAAATCTTCGGCTACCGCCCTCGGATTAATTATTCATTTTGTTTGATATAATACTGGTGCTTTGCCGGACATCTTTCAATCCTTATATTACTCCCTCTTTTTTTAAGATATGTTCCCCAGTTGTGTGGTGCATTATTTATTTTACCACGACTCATGTTGTAGCAATTAACATATATTGGATATCTTTCGACAAAGCCAAAGAATGTAATAGTTGGTCGATTAACATTTCCCAACTCATTAATTAATTCCCAGGAATTAGTATCAACGAACGTAGAACCAATATTGGATTCAAATATTCGAATATAAATATCGTTCTTTTTAATTATTATTTTGTCAAGAATTCCGGCCCTATAATTAGCAACATATTCTCCTACTAGCTCATCCTTATTTATCGGCTCTGAGTCTGGTGAAACATCGCAACTACAAATACAAATGAAAGTCATTATTAATAAATACTTGGTAATCTTAAACATATATATCCTTATAAAATTACTATTACAATTTATTATAGAAGATTGCTAAAGTTTCTTTTCTCTCCAATAATAATGCTGAATTATGGTCGCTCCAGGTAGAATGGTCCCCTCATTTTTTTCGTATGTGGGTAAACTCATTTTCACTCCTAGTAAAGGTTCC
>JBDRRI010000315.1:0-2859 GCA_043825815.1 Candidatus Zixiibacteriota bacterium | reverse complement strand
ATGATTATATTGATATTGGTAAATTGCCATTCGCAACAACTTTTGCACTTGCAGTATGTGATGGAGAATTATACGCAGGAGGATCATGGAATGTTTTAAAAAAATATGTTGGTGGAACAGGGCTTGCAGCATGGGAAGATGTGGGAGGACTAATGAATGACAATATACTGGATTTGGCTGTAGATACTTTTAATAATTTCTTATATGCAGGAGGAGGCTTTACTGTAGTTGACGATAGTATCTTCACCGATAATGTGGCAATATGGAACGGGTTTTATTGGGAAAAAGTGGGCTATGGAAATGGGTATCAGTCAAGTTGCCTTTCTGTTGAAGTATATAATGGAGATTTATATGCAGGATTGGCAATTGATTCTATTGGAGGGGAATATACAAGCTATCTTGCAAGGTGGGATGGAACAAATTGGTATAATGTTGGAGGAACAGTAAAATGGGGAGTCTGGGCTTTAGAAGAATTTCAGAACAAATTATATGTTGGAGGACAAATAGATACTATTGGTGGCCAACCCCAAAAAGGGATAGCCTGTTGGTTGGATACAACACCTAATTGCCGTTATTTAAAGCCCCGTGTCTTTACTGAAAACAACCTGGACACCTTTTATATGTCAGGAGGCCAGGCAGAGGTTCAGTTCTTCAACAACAATGCTTATGTACAGACATGGGACTGGGATTTTGGCGACACCGGATCAGGTACGGTCAAAGACCCGGTACATATTTATACAGATACAGGCACATATAATGTTTGTGTAACAGTAAATGATACAGGCTGTGTAAAAACCGCCTGTAAAAACATTGTTGTTGATTATCATGTGAATGTCGCTGAAGTGCCTGAACAGGAACCCGGATTCAAGTTGTATCCGAATCCTACATCAAATACACTCTACATAGAAATAACAGATAAACTGCTTTTCGGGAGGGAATTGCAAATTGTTGATATGAACGGAAAAATACTTTTTACCGTCATTCCAAGCAGAGCGAAGGAATCTGTCAATATAGAATCATTAACAGATGGTGTTTATTTTGTGAAAATCGGGGATGAATCGCAGCGGTTTGTAAAAAATTGATTACGAATTAATTATTACGGATGGTATGTGGGTTAAGGTGCAATATCAGCAAAATAAAACCCTTTACGATTTGGATGTTCAGGAATTAACTTATATCAGGGAATTGGCCTATGAGTGTCCAACAGGTTTGGGAACTTCCAATGCACGGGCTATACTTGAATTGTTATACCGTGAAGAAGTCCCGGAATGTCCGCCGGAAATGGGGACAAAGTCCATGAAACTTCAGAAACCTGCTGATAATACCAGTTTCATAACCGGTCAGAACAGTGCATGGCTGGGTGATAATTACCCTGAACCCTTAACAAACAGTACCATTATCCCGTATTATATACCGCAAAATACAAAGGGAAAGATTATTATAAGGGATATGCAGGGCAGGATGATTGCAGATTTTCAATTAGAGACAGGAACTACGGAAATTGAGATAAATACGAAGGGTTGGTCGTCCGGTATTTATATGTACGGACTGGTAGTTGATGATGTACTGGTAGAGTTTAAAAAAATGACTATTGGCAGATAAATAAACATTAATATGATAAAGCGGAAATCTTATATTATTGCAGCTATTATTAGCTTGTCCTGCTTTTTATCTTCTAAAGCCCAGGTATGGAGTACTTCATTTAACGGGATTGATAGCATATGGTCAGGGGGAAATCCTGTAATTAAAACCATATATAATGATGGAGACAGTGTTTTATATATTGGTGGACCTTTTATAGGAGTAAATACAACAACAGTAAATGGGATATTTAAATGGAATGGTACTCAGTGGAATAAATTAGATGGGGGTTTTACTTTAGCTGCCACATGTGAATCCATCCAAATATATGATAATAAACTGTTTGCTGGGGGTGGGTTTTGGGAAGCCGGAGGGCAGTCTATCAAATATTTTGCGATTTGGGACGGTTCAAATTGGTACCCGCCTCAGGATGGACAAGTTGGAAGTCCCGTTATTGATATGAAGATATATGATACTCTTCTATTTCTAGTTGGAAATTTTACGGAATGTGGTTCAACAACATATAATCATGTTGTTGCGACAGATGGGAATGTATGGATAAATGTTGGGTCAATTAATTCCCCCTGGGCAACAGCCCTTGAAATATATAACGGGGAGTTAATAATGGGCGAGTATAACGGGATGAGAAAATATTTGGGAGGAACCACATGGGAAAATTTTCCCGGAGAACCGTTGGGATGGGTAAATGAACTATGTGTGGATACCTTTAATAATTTTTTATATGCGGGTGGGGATTTCTATTATTTGGAAGACTGGACACCATCATATTATGCTGCTATGTGGGATGGATTTAAATGGAATTCTCTAGGTATTGATTTACCGACAGCAATCCCGGAAAAGGCAATGGCAGTTTATAGAGGGGATTTATTTATAGGGAGTGGCATGGATACTTTAAATAATGGACTTGAAGTAAATGGAATAGTCCGATGGAATGGGAGCAAATGGGATAGTGTTGGTTGTGGAACAAATAATCCTGTTGGTGTAAAAGCATTGGAAATATTCAGGGATACAATGTATGTAGGAGGGTATTTTTCTGAGGCAGGAGGACTGCCTGCTTATGGACTTGCAAAGGTATTTGTTCCTGATACAGGCTGCGGTTACTTGAAACCAAAAGTATTAACTATAGCCGACACCTTTTACATGTCGCAGGGCGAAGCCCAGGTGCAGTTTTATAACAACAATGCATACGTTCAGAACTGGGACTGGAATTTTGGCGACGGCAACACGGCAAACATCAAAGACCCCCTGCACAGCTAT
>JBDRRI010000314.1:0-7243 GCA_043825815.1 Candidatus Zixiibacteriota bacterium | reverse complement strand
TAGAATTACGAGCGGGAAAGTCAAGCGAAAATGTCGAAAATTGTGAATTTTTTCACTTTGTCAGGATATTTTCAGTATATTAAACAGGAAACCGAATAAAACAATTCCGCTGTCAAGGAACAATTGAAGTTGAATTCCGCTTATAACGTGAACTGACATCTATTTATAGTAAGTCTCCATGTGAATTTTTTCACTTTGCCGGAATATTTTCAGTATATTAAACAGGAACCGAATAATGCAATTGCGCCACAATGGAACAATTGAAGTTGAATTCCGTTTATAACGTGAACTGACATCTATTTATAGAAAGTCTCTTTATGAAAATTCGATTTGGGGAGTGCTACAAGATGCCGAAAAAAACCTGTATTCTTATTATATTATTATGTCTGAATGCCTTAACCGCCTTAGGTAAAGATGCAGAATATCCTCCATTAAAACCTATCGACGATAGCGCGGAGTATCGCCATTTCGGCAACTTATTAGCCTTTGAACCGGATTGGGGCGTAAACAGCGGAACCAGCAATCTAATTTTTGCCAATTGGGCCCTCTCCAGTCTGCAGGATAATATTGTCGGCATTAAATGGTTCAATGAGGACAAAGTTACCGGTAAGTTGGGCGGCATTTTTTTAAGAGCAACCAAGTATGCTCTTCTGGATGTCCCGCGTAGTCATTATATTGCTGTGGTCGATCACGAGTATTTTGGCCATGGCGCCCGTTACCGGGAACTTGATATTGGAAATATCGACTATGGTTTTGATGCGCCTCCTCCCTACGGCGACGGCGGTGGTCATGCGACGGCATCAATAGACGGATCGACTATTACCGATCACGAACTAATTGCAATCATGACCGGCGGTGTGGAATCACAAATGGATATCAATAGTGATTTGAATATGCGCTGGTTGGCCACCAAAAGAATAGATTTCCAGGATGCAATTTTCTACCTGACCAATGCCAGAATATGGTATGACTATATTAAGGGAACGTCAAATGATCTTGATGACGGCAAAGATATGTCAGAATATATTAAACTGATTAATGGGTACGCCGGGTATAACGATTTGGATAGCCTGAAGATGGATTTAAAGTATTTAAAATCAAAAAATCATTTAAATCTGATAAATCCCTTTTGGGCCCATTCAATTTATTCAATTTTCAAAACCTACTTATATGATGGTAATGAAACGACCTCGCTTAAAATGATAAAATTCGGTGGCGTGGAATATCTCCCCTCGTTTAAAGTCACTTTCACTCCCTTTGGCTTACAATATCATTTTGAGAACTATATCCGATTTTTAAACAGATTTGCTTTGTTGAATGTTAAAATAGGCGATTCGAAATTTTACAGCGGCTGGGGCGGAATCGGTATCAATTGTCTTAATCTAATTCAACACAATAGCTTCTCCTTGGATTTCAATATTGATTGGTGGAAACAGCCGGGACTTGAAATCGGGCGGGAAAATCCCTCAATTGAGGGCGATGGAAGCGGCATGGCTATTTTTGCCAGAGGTAACCTTGATTTAAACAGGGCGGAATCGCCCCTCTATGCAATCTTGAAACTGGGCTACAAAACAGCCGGTTATCTTGAGGGTTACAGCATGGATTCCTCGCCTATTATCATGATTGGAATCGGAATCAGAAACTAAATGACGTTTAAAGATTCAAAAAAAATTAATCGCCATTCAGAATGATTTTGGCCGAAACTGCATCGGTCATCCATGATATATCGGGAATAGATATTTCCATGATATTCTCCGAGATAATCTATCTTTTCAATCCTCTTTACCGGTTAATAGTAAGGTCAAAAAGCCACAAAGGCGTTTAGTCTTTTTCGAAACAATATTGGAGAATTTGCGTCATATTCAATAAATGTTAAATCTTAACAGAGAGTCATTCATATGTTTAAACATTACCTAATCACAGCCATAAGATCCGCTCTTCACCACAAATTATACTCCTTTATTAATCTGTTGGGAATGGTCATTGGCTTATCATCAGGTATACTAATTTATCTATGGGTTGTCGATGAACTCGGAGTTAATAAATTTCACGAAAACGGAGACAATCTATACCGGATAGAACAAACCCAATTCGGATCCGGCCGCGCCTTTCACGTCAATATTACCAGCCATCCGCTTGGCGAAGCAATACAAAACGAATTCAGCGAAGTTGTCAAAATGACGCATTTCGACTTCTTTGGTGATATGCTGTTAAGGTATCAGGATGTCGCTCTCTACGAAAATAGGACCGCAATCGTTGACCCGTCGTTTCTATCGATGTTTTCTTTCCCTCTATACGAGGGGAACCCGGAAACCTGTCTCAATGATCCCAATTCAATTATCATTTCCCGCCAACTGGCCAATAAACTTTTTGGAACCGACAGGGGCCTTATTGGCAAAATGATTACGATTGACAATAAGTACGCCATGCGGGTTAACGGTTTATTGGAAAATGTTCCCACCAATTCGTCCCTCCGCTTCAATGCGCTGGTCCCGTATGAATTTTCCAAAGCAATCGGAATGACAGATGATAAATGGGGGAACAATAATATTCCTACATACTTGCAGTTATCACCCTCGGCAAATGCCAATGAGGTTGCCGAGAAAATCTCCGCTCTTGATTTTGCTCATACGTCCGAAAATGCCGATATTTCAACACTGCCGACCACCGCTAAAGGGACTCCCAATTGGCGAACCCGTTATGAATTAAGATCAGTGTCAGATATGTATCTGACCGGATATTTCGGTTATGGCCAGCCGAATGGTCGGCTAAGATACGTTTATATCATGTCTATAATCGGAATCGTGATATTATTATTGGCCTGCGTTAATTTCGTTAATCTTACCATCTCTAAAGCAAATCAGAAAGCGGCTGAAGTCGGTCTCCGAAAATCAATCGGCGCGATGCGCTCACAACTGGCCGTACAATTATTCGGCGAAACTATGATGTACGTGTTTATAGCCGCAGTTGGGGCAATAATATTGGTAGAATTATTAATTCCGTATTTCAATGCCTGGAGCGGAAAAATAATATCCGGCAATCTGTTTACAGATATTAGGATTATCGGAGGCCTGATCGGATTGGTTATTTTTACCTCGCTGGTGGCGGGAAGTTACCCGGCCTTTATATTGTCATCATTTCGCCCTCGCGCCTTCTTGGGAAATGAGCTGGACTCCAGCCCCCTCGGACGGATGTTACGGCGAATAACTGTCACCTTTCAATTCGCAATTTCCCTGGTCCTATTAATTGTTACCGGCGTAGTCTATCACCAAACTGAATTTATGAATTCGCAGGATATTGGATATGATACCGACAATCTAATCAGCATCGAAATGCGCGGAGATATGCCGTCAAATTACAATACCTTCCGTCGGCAACTTCTAACCGATCCTCAAATTCTGGCCGTCTCGGGTTCTTTGCAACATCCCTCATTCAACGGCGCCAACACCGGCGGCGTGAATTGGCCGGGGAAAACCGAAGACGAAAAAACGCTAATTGGTATTAATATCGTCGATTTTGACTTTACCAAAACGATGGGGATTCAACTATTGGAGGGTCACTCATTTAACGAAAATAGTCTTAACGATTCCGTCCTGCCCTGTATCATAAACGAGGAATTCGCCAAAATTCTTACGAAGGGTAATGGATCAGCATTGGGAGCAATTCTTGAATATGGCAATCAAAAAGGCGAGGTTATTGGCATCGCCAAAAGCTTCAAGAGAACTGCCGTAACCAGACCGACCGAACCGACCATCTTATTTTGCTCCAATACGAACCTTAAGTATGCCTTTGTAAAATTAAGGGATAATAGTCCCGCCAGTATGGCGGCCTTAAATAATGCCTTTTCGACCGCTTTTCCCGATTACCCCTTCGACTATAAATATTATAGTGATGAGATAAATAATTTTTACAGGCCTCAGGAACAACTGTCCATGATACTAATGATATCGGCCGCCATAGCAATTCTCATCGCGTGCCTCGGCATGTTCGGCATGGCCTCAATTTCAGCCGAACGCCGCCTCAAGGAAATAGCTATCAGGAAAGTCCTGGGAGCCACTGACAGAAAACTATTCAGTCTGTTTTCCAAAGAGTATATAATTATAATCTTAACCGCCAACCTGATCGGCATTCCGGTGGCCCATTACTTTTCAAAATTATGGTTGGAGGATTTCCCTTATAGAATTGGGATTGACCCCGCCTTATATATTTATGCCGCGATTATCTCAACCATCACCGCTGGCATGGCCATAAGTTATCATGTAATAAGAGCGGTCGGAGAATCGCCGGTTAAAATATTAAAAACACAGGGTTAAACGATTTTAGTTCCCGTCGGCGTTCCGAATCCACCGCAAGCGAATGTGAAACCCGTAATAATATTGCAGGGAAGCATCCCTGCCGAAGGTCCTAAGCGAAGCGTAAGCGATCCTGCCTATTCGGGTCTGCATCATATCGACTTACGAACAGACATGGTGTTTTCTTAAACAGACTCAGGGTTCCAGTCTTTTTTTAAAAGCGCCAGCAGGTAATGGTCATAGAATTTACCATTCAAATAAAAATAATCCTGCAATATTCCCTCTCTTTTAAATCCTGACCTTTCCATCAGTTTTAGACAACGATTGTTATCTATATAGACCAATCCGTCAATACGATTAAGACCCATTGTTGTGAAACCGTGCCTGATGACAATCCGCAATGCCTCCATCATTATTCCCCGCCCCCAAAAATCCGGATGCAGATCAAATCCGATTTCCGCCCGAAAATATTTTTTAATCCATTTATGGTAGCCGATAGTACCGACAAGCTGATTATCATTCTTCAATACTATACCCCACCGGTTGCGAGTTTTTAATTCCGGCTCTTTATAGAAATCAATTATACCTTGAGCCTCCGCTATTTCCTTAACCGGCGGTTCGTCCATTAAATATTTCGCAACCTGCGGATCACTGAATTGCTTATATATAAAACCGATGTCTTCATCGGTTAATTGCCTTAAATAAAGCCGTTCCGTTTCGAGATCCGGAAAAATCATTTTATCTTTATCCCTGTTCAACTACTAATATCCTTTTCGAGTATTATTATAGGCTAATCGTAGGTCGGCGTTCCGATGTCGCCATCGGCGACGAGAAATCCGACATTTGTGGTTAGAGAAGTAGGTCGGGTTCTGAGTGGAGCAGAGCGAAACGAAAAACCCGACAATCCCACAGCGCGGTCGAAATCTCTTCCAGTCGGCGTTCCGAATGAAATCCGCCGAAGGCGGACGAGAGCAAACCCTATAAAATTATTTACGGACACACCGGCGCCGGGCCATCCTTATATAAATATGCAATTAGATACGTTATATCCAATATATTAATATTTCCTGAATTATTTACATCTCCAGATTCAAGAAATTCGGGAACTGGGCCGTCTTTATATAAATAAGCGATTAAATACGTGATATCGAGAATGTTAATGGAAATACTATTATCTATATCTCCACACATATAAATTGTTTCGCAACCAGAACCTAAGGCGCCTATCAATACTCCGCAATCATTGTTTTCCAATAGACACACAGAATTTTGTGCCAACATAAAATTATGAGAAGAAACATCACAGAATAATGGATCCACAGAAAATGAACAACTTCCGAATCCCAGTTCACCAAGATATTCTTCGGGGTTATTTGTATACATATTATTATAATTAAGTATAGCCGTTGAACCATATTGATTAGTGATCCCATATCCGTCATTGCCCATTATTATATTATTTTCCACAATTATACCGGAACAATAATACCAAATGCATACGCCACCGCCATCAACAGATGAATTGTCCCAAAAAGTATTATATCTTATTACACTACTATCGTTTTCACTTAAGAAAATAGCCCCACCGTGAGGAGCGCTGTTCGATATAAATAAATTGTTTCGTATTAATACGCTACTTCGACACCATATTCCACCAACAAATATGGCACCGCCATAATCTCCATAGGCTTCATTATCGTAGAATAAATTATTCTCTATCCTACCTTTTCCACAAGCGATACCGATTCCTGCACTTCCATAGGAATGATTGTTTTCAAAATAATTATTTTCGGCTATTAAAAATCCGTCTTCTGAATGAGCTATAACACCCCAAGAAGTCGGGCTTGGTTTATAATTTGTATTTGATAGAAAAACACAGTTCTTTACTGTTGCAGATGCATTAATTATTCGTATAACTCCTTCATTGTGGGAAACATCATGAATAGTAAATCCGTCCAAGACAGAATTGGTATCCTCATTATTTGTAAATCTAATAAGATTGTCGATTCTCGAGGGATATGTAATAAATGTGCTATCAGGACCACGTTGACTTTTAAGACAAATATCCTTGCCTAAAAAATCAATAATTTCTTCATACGTTCCAGGCATTACATTAACTGTTTCGCTATTAGAAGAAATATTAATTGAATGCTGTATAGTAGCGAATGGATTTTCTTCGGAGCCATCGCCCAATATATCATCACCTGTCATAGATACATACCATTGTTTTTTATGAGATATTTTATACAATGTACTATAATGATTGGAAACCGTATTGTAAACATATTCACTTATATACATGTTATCTTTATCATCGAATACAATATTGCACCCAACCGCATTGCTGGGCATATATCCCAATGACATTACCGTATCTGGAATGTTGTCATAATCCGAATCTATTATCTTAAAAAGACTATCGTGATTAATACCGTATAAATTATAATCGAATTTGATACCCTTTGAAAATGAAATATCCGCAAAATATGGCTGATTTATTTTATCCTGAAAGTTACCATAAAAAACAGTAGTGTCGCCACCAAATACTTCCAAAATATCATAATTACCCGATGATCTGAAATTAAAGGCTACAATGAAGATTTTCTCGCTTTCCATAAACATCTCATAAAAATCAACTCCGGAATATAAATCAATATATGAACTGCCGTCCGGGGTGTATTTTTTTAAAAATCCATCATTAGGCGAAATACTCTGCCAATCGGATAATAAAACAGAACTATCCTGCAATATCATGATTTCTTTAGTATTAAGAAAGGTTCCATTGGTAAACAACTCCAACGAATCATCAACGAACTTAAAAACACGACCTAAAGACCATTGAGTAACTCCATCACCTATTAATAAATCACCATTATCATAAATTGCGATACATTCTGGATACTTGTACCCTGAATATTGATCGAAATCATAACTATGAACTAGGGTGTCAA
>JBDRRI010000313.1:0-12750 GCA_043825815.1 Candidatus Zixiibacteriota bacterium | reverse complement strand
GCCACACCCCAGTAAATACCATCGATATAGATGGTGGCACCGAATGGATAATCGATATAAACCGAGCCGTACAGACCCCAATCCCAGTAATCATGATGATTGTAATAATGGCGGTCAACGTAAACCGGGCGGAAGTAATGCGGGTTCCATTCCTCGACATAGAAGGAAGTTAAATCGTAGGCGCGACGCATCTCGCGATCACCACCGAAATATTCAGCATCAATAAAATCGACAAAATCATAGGGATCGTAATCGCAGACAATACCGGAACCATCGAACCAATCGGGAATATCAAACGGCCGTTGTGAGGCCACGATATGAATATGTTCGATCCCTTCCGGACCGCTAACGGCCAATTCGAAATTATCATTGTCGCCGGGAATGGTGTAGATTTCCTCTCCTGCGATTAGATTCTCTTCATATGGATTGGTCGGGAAAATCAGATTTACCCGGCCACGAGTATCAATATTATAGATGGCAACATAACAATCCATATTGGCTTTGAAAGAAATTCTGATATCATCACCTTCGTAATATTCTTCATCATCGGTCCAAACCTCAACATCGAGATATCGGTCGAAACGAAGCTGTTTGGCATAGTCGATATCATTATCATATTGAATGATACCGGCACTGACGGTGGATCCGAAGAGAACCATTATTGTCAGCGCTATTGACATCTTTAATAAGCGTAACATAGTAATCACCTGCTTTCTAAAAACAATTTACTTTAAAATGGAACCGTCTTTGGTTCTTATATCAGCATCTTCATTTTGAGGACGCGAGAGTTCCGGATTACCAACATCGGTCTGGTAAGCCCAGTCAAATTTCATTCCATCGGCGCCCAATGTGGCAAACGGCCGAATTTTAGCAAAGTGGTTATCGGCGGTCCAAATGACATAAACATGTCCGGGAACAACCTCGAGTTTGCCGGTTTCCGACCAGCCTTCAATCGGGGCATAGCCAATTTCGCTAAAGAAATCGGTGGTATCCAGTTGATAACCCATGTCCTGAATATCAGTATCTATATTTGCGGAATGAATGTAATAAATATCAAGTATATCATCGTATTCGACATAGAAATCAGCGGCCGCATTGTCATATCTGACGATTGAGGCTTCGGATAAATCGAATCCTGAATATCCGGGGTATTCGATAAAATCGGCGATTAAAACATCGTACCCTTCGGGACGAGGCGTATCTAACACCGATTCAAGCGACAGTCCGGATTCATTATAGGCTTCATCAACGGCAGTCACGGCATAAAAATATGATTCACCATTGGTGACATCGTAATCAAAATAATAAGGAACGGTGACCGTATCCATAACAGTAAAAGTGACATCATCCTCTGACCACCATACTCGATAAAAGAGAAGATCGTCATCCTGAACCGGAAGCCATTCAACAAAAATGAACTCATCACCGGTAATTGAATAAACGCCTTGAGGAATGGCCGGAGGATTGTCAACTTCAACGTATTTAACAACTTCGGAATCACAACCAACCAAGCTCACTAAAGCAATCGCCATTAAAAACATAACTATAATTTTCATCATATTCTCCTTTTTCTTAGATTATAATCAAACGGCGTGCCAAACAGGCATGTTATTGATTGTTAACAACTTAAGTCTGAGTATCAGGAAAAGAAAGATGTCTACCGCACAGAAAATGTTCAAAGGCGCTTTTAAATGCACCAAAAACCTAATCTTGTGACAGTTCATACTCTTTTATCTTGGTTCTGAGCGTATTTCTATGAATACCGAGCTTATCCGCCGTTTGTCCGAGATTCCAATCCAATTCAATCAAAATTTTACGAATATGGTTTTTTTCGACGTCGGCAATGGTAATCAAATCGTCCGACGATAAGATTGGTTCTGATATTAATCCCGGAAGTTCTTTGGCCGTAATAGATTCACCCCTCGATAGGACGACCGCCCGCTCAACAACATTTTGCAATTCACGGACATTTCCCGGCCAATTATAAGAAGTCAAAAGTGCGGCGGAAGAGGAATCAAAACCGGTAATTTTTTTACCCATCTTGGAGGCGAATTTATTCAGGAAATTTTCTGCCAGAAGCAAGATATCTCCTTTGCGCTCGGATAATGTCGGAAGTTTAATTATAATCACGGACAAACGATAATAAAGGTCCTCGCGAAATTTCCCCTCTTTCATCATTATTGCCAAATCCTGATTAGTCGCGGCAATCACGCGAACATCGAGACTTACCTGCTCCTCTCCTCCCAACCTCATAATTTTCTGATCTTCGAGAACACGCAGGAGCTTGGCCTGCATAGTTAATGGCATATCACCAATTTCATCAAGGAAAATAGTACCACCATCGGCCAATTCGAATCGCCCCATTTTTCTTTTACCGGCTCCGGTGAAGGCGCCTTTTTCATAGCCGAAGAGTTCCGATTCAAGAAGATTCTCCGGTATAGCGGCACAATTAACGGCGACGAAACTTTTATCCTTACGGGTTGAGATGGCGTGAACCGCCTTGGCGGCCAGTTCTTTACCAGTTCCAGAAGCGCCCTGGATGAGGACAGTCGAATCTCCGGGAGCGGCCAAGCCGATCAGTTCGAGGGCCGCTTTGATAGTTTTTGATTCGCCGATTATCTCCCCGGTTCCAAAAGTCTCGGTAATATGGTCATTCAGAATTTTATTTTCGACAATAAGACTATGCTGTTGAGCGGCCTTTTCCAGATTCATAGCCAATTCTTCAAGTTCCACCGGTTTGGTCTGGTAATGAAAGGCTCCCTGCCGCATGGCATTCACGGCTGTATCAACTGAACCGAAAGCGGTTAAAACAATAATTTGTATATAGGGGTTAATTTCTTTGAGATGTGAAATCAATTCGATACCGGACATTCCCGGCATTTTCATATCGACGACGGCAATCGGCGAAAAAAACGAGGAGTATGTATCGATGGCTTCTTCGCCCGAACCGGCCTGCTTGATGTTGTACCCTTTTTTTTCGAAGTATCCCGCCAGCATTTTTCTTTGGGCCTCTTCATCATCAACCAATAGAAGTTTTATATTTTTCATAATTTGAAGATATAATTTAGTCTAATATTTGCAATAAAAAAACCCCCTCGAAAATCAGAGGGGGTTTAAATTTTAGAGACAAATTTATTCATCGGGTCCAAAGAAAGCATTGATACCGATAGTCACCTGCATGTAACTGACATTATGATCGATTGAAAATTTATTGCCCTGATACTCAGCTTTTACTCCTTCGACCAAATCAACATGATAACTGGTCTCGATAAAAACGCCGGAGTATTCCGAGGTGTAAAAGAGAAGGCCCAATCCGGCGGAAACGGTTAGATCGGGATCATAAGATTGCTCTCTTAAAACACCATAGAGCACCCATGTAGGATATTTGGAAATAACCATGCCGGCCGAGATTTTCCCATAAGGCTCGAAACTGGATTCACCGGTTAAGGCATATTTGGCATAGGCTCCAAAATCGAACAATCTGAAATTTCTATCGAAAGGCCCATCCATCTCTAACTGCGAATAATTGAAATATAGGCCGGTGCTGAAACGTTCGGTAAAACAATATCCGCCGCCCACTCCGATTTGGAATCCGGGATCGGCGCCCAGAGAATCTAACCAATTATTAATATCTCCAAATGGAATACCCATGCCACCATTTATATAAACTTCAAAATTGCGCCAACTTCCTTCTTCGTCCTGAGCCAGAACAGGGACCGAAATCATACTGATGATTGACAGAATAAAAACCAACCTTAAAATTTTCATCAATCTTCCCTCTCTATATATCTCGCATATTTTTCAATCAACATCTTTTACAGCATCAAGTTAATTCATTAATGCCTCAAATTAAGCTTTGAATTAAGTAATTAATAGACGATTTGTCAACTGATTTATCAAAAGTTTAATTACAAAAAAATGATATTTCAATTCATCGCGTTAACATTAAAAGCCGGCATTGAGGCAAAAGAATAAGGATTACTTATCCAAATCAATATGGTATTCCTGCAATTTATTTCTTATGGTTCGAGGAGTAATATCAAGTGCTTCGGCGGCCTTGGTCTTATTTCCATCGTACTTTTCCAGCGCTTTGAGGATTAGCAGTTTTTCTCCTTCGGCCAAGGTCATTCCAGTACTCAATCCCGCGGCTTCATCGGCCAGTCGTCCCAGTGCCAGTTCCGATGGAAAGTCGGATTTGACGAGCATATTTTCCCTGGCAGTAACCACGGCTCGTTCAATATAATTAGCCAATTCCCTGACATTACCGGGCCAGTGGTATTTCATAAAGAGGCTTAAAACCGAATCCTCTATTCCAATGACGTTCTTATTATTTTCTTTATTGAAGAGAGCAATAAAGTGATTTACCAGCAATGGCAAATCTTCCATTCTTTCTCTCAGCGGAGGAATTTGCAAAGGAATAACATTAAGCCGGTAAAAAAGGTCTTCCCGGAAACGATTATCGGCTATGGCCTGTTTTAGATTTTGATTGGAGGTGGCAATAATTCTGGTATCGATTTCAATAGGAGTCGTCGAGCCGATGCGTTCAAACTCTCGTTCCTGCAGAACGCGAAGCAATTTAGCCTGCAGGCCGACCGGAATTTCCGAAATTTCATCAAGCAGTAGAGTACCAGTATGGGCCATTTCGAACCGCCCCTTATGCTGGCGCATGGCACCGGTAAAAGATCCCTTTTCATATCCGAACAACTCCGCTTCGACCAGATTTTCCGGGAGAGCGGCGCAATTGAGTCTGACAAAAGGCTTATCTTTACGATTGGATGAAAAATGAATGGCCCGGGCGACAAGTTCCTTGCCAGTTCCGGATTCACCGGTAATCAGAGCGGTCGAGCGAGCATCGGCGGTCGTTTTAATAAGCTCGAATAATTGTTTCATTTTTGACGATTTGCCAACAATATCCAGATAACGATCGGCAACCTCATCGCGTAAAGATTTATTTTCGAAACGAAGCCGGATAAGTTCGGCGGCTCGACCAACGACGATTTCGAGGGCTTCGGGCGTAACCGGTTTGAGCAGAAAATCATGCGCTCCAAGTTTCATAGATTTGACAGCATTATCGACAGTACCATAGGCTGTAACCATAATTGTAATAAGCTGGGGCTGAATTTTGACGGCCCGCTCGAGCAGTTTGATGCCATCCATACCTTTCATTCGAATATCCGAAATCATTATATCAAAGGGCATATCATTTATTTTTTCGAGAGCTTCTTCACCGGAAAAGGCGGTTTCCACTTTATAGCCTTCACGAACCAAAACTTCATTGAAGAAATCATTGGCCAATTGGTCATCATCGACCACAAGAATATTAATTTTCATAAGGCGACTCCGTGTTGGATAGATTTAACGGGCAACAAAATAGAGAATTTTGTCCCTTTGCCCAATACCGACTCGGCCGTAATATGGCCGCCGTGGACTTTAATAATTTTCCAGGCGATGCTTAAACCAAGTCCGATTCCATTTTCCTTCGTAGTATAGAAGGGCGAGAATAGTCTATCCAAATCTTCCTTGGAAATGCCGGGACCGTTGTCTGTTATGATAATTTCAGCGAGAGTCTCCGTGCCGGAAAGTACAATTTTATTTTTAATATTATGCGCCGAATCAATCGGCAATAATCTTGTTTTAATTTCAACCTTTGGCGTGTTCGATTCGCGGCTCGCTTCCAGACCGTTTTTAATCAGGTTGCATATGACTCGGCGAAAAAGTCCGCGATCAAGTTCCACATAAATAGATTCGTTACCTGGCAGGCTGATTTGCAATTCATTATTGTCCGGCCGGTTGGGATAATTTTTAAGGAAATCATCAAGCGTATTTTTTAGATAGGAATTCAAATCAACCCGTGATTTGGCCAATTTTTCTTTTCGGGCGAAATCAAGCAGGGTCTGAATAATGGAATTGATAGATTCGACGCCTTCCACGACCTTTTTGGCCATATTTCTCTTGGGCGGATCATCAGCCAGATCTCTGGCCAGCAGGGATGCAAAACCACCGATGCCGACCAGCGGATTGCGGATTTCGTGGGCGATGGTTGCCGCCATTTCACCCATCGAGGCGAGCACTTTCATATGTGAAAGCTGATCTTCCATCGCTTTCATTTTGGTAATATCCTGAAAGAGTTCCACGGCTCCGACCACGGCGCCGCTTCGATTAAGAAGAAGCGAGGTTGATACATTGAGGGTGATAACGGTGCCCATATGGGTTTTAACTTTTTTTTCACCGTTTATATTGTTCTTGACCTTTCTGATAGCGGTCAAGGCCGAACACTCAGGATTATCGACGGCTGGAATGATATTCTCGTACGCCATAGCCGGACTATCAGGATCCTCATCTTTGACAATACCAAGAATACGCTTCGCAGTCGGATTCATATGCGAAACTCGTCCGGTCGTATCAACGGCGATCACGCCGGATGAAAGCGAATTAAGAATGCTGTTTAAAAATTCCGTAACGGCCCGATTCTCTTTCATAAGCGACTGAAGAGATTTATTAACCGTTTGGAGTTCTTCGCTCTGAAGAGAATAGGTTTCCTGCAGAGTAAGATATTTTGCCTGGAGTTTATTAATAATTTTGTTAAAAGAAGAATACGTTTCGGCAAATTTGCCTAAATCGTCCTTGATTTCAATTTCCCGGATTTCATTGTTTTCCATAACACCCGCCTTTGTTGCAAATTTAATACTCATCAAGAACCTCTGGCAACAAAAATTTTAAAACTCCCAAAATTAAAAAAAATAAAAAAGCAGAACCAAAAGCAATTTAAAAACAAAAAAAAAGGACACCAAACGGCGCCCTGAAAATTAATTTTGAATTGGGTTTAGGGAATATTGTGAATTTTGTCCGATTCAGTATATTTTTCCTGACGAGCGGCCTGTTCGGCAAGGCCATCAAGGGTTTTATACAGTTGGTTGATATTAAATGGCTTAATAATATAGTCGTCAAGTTTAAGACGGAGAGCCGCCACCGCGGTTTCAACACTGGGAAAGGCGGTCATGACGACAATTGGCATCTGTGGATAAAGGTTTTTTAATTTTCTGACATAATCAGTGCTATCGGTTTCGGTACTTTTTAAGTCAATTAGAGCGATATCGTATTTTTTGTTTTTAAGAATTTCAAGCGCTTTTTCCCCTTGATTATAAATGGAAACCCCCCATCCCTTTTCGGAGAAAAAATCGTACAGTAAATCACGAATTAAGAGTTCGTCATCAATTATTAAAACTGTCTTCTGCCCCATTTAAACCACCTTAGATATTCATGTTGTCGAATTAACCTACCAATATGTAGGAATTGATTGCTTCCTTTTCATTGGAAAAGATTTCAAAAATATGCGATAATTGTGTAATGTCAAATATCTCGCGGACGTAATCAGCCAGATCGGAAAGAGTCAAGCGACCTTTATGCAGGCGAATTTCTTTCATGATAGACACCAGCGCGCCCAATCCGGAGCTGTTGACAAACTCGACATTGGCCAAGTTAAGATGAATCGACGTTTGCTCACGATCAATATGCTTTTTGATTTCTTCTTTGAGTTTGCCCCCGCTACCCAAATCAAGACGGCCTGAAATTTCAAGAATAATCACGCCGTTCTCTTCACGTTTGGTGAATTCCATTTTTTCCTCCGCTAAATTTATGAATTACTTTTTTGCCATATTTGGTCGGAGTATCTGCTTTTATTAAATTTCATACTCAAATGCAGTCCTCCGGTTTTATCGTCATTTTTAAGAGCCACTTTATCGGCATAATGATTTATCAGATCAATTCCCCGTCCACCCTCTTTCATATAATCGGAGGGGACACGAGAACTAATGGCCATAATGGCACCTTCACCTTCATCAATAATATCGGCATTAACGTTGTTATTATTTACTTCTATATTGATTTTAATCATTTTATTCTTGTCATAGTTGTTGCCATGCACCAGAGCATTGGTAAAGCCTTCAGAGACAGCCAATAAGATATTGTGAAGCATATTTTTTTTGATATTGTTGACCATCAGGAATAACTTAACATCATTATACATTATTCCTTCGGACTCGGTATTAGAATAATATTTTTTCTCAAATTTATTCATGCTTCCTCCCGGAAACGATGATTTCGAGAAGAGTAATATCGTCGAATGGTTCTTCGGAAGCTCCTTCGGTAAAACGATCGAGCCATTGGACAACCTGTTTGCAAAATTCCGTTGCCGGGAGTTTGGCCAATTTTACAAAAGCCTGTTTCAGTCTTTCGTTGCCAAATTGCTCGGCCCCAATATTTTCCGCTTCGGTAACACCGTCGGTGAAGGCAAGAAGACGGTCTCCTGATTGAAGAGAATGTTCACCTTCGCTATAGGGCACTTTGGCAAACTGGCCGACAAAAGGTCCGCACGATGGTAATTCCTCAATTTTCTGCTCATGTTCGGACCAGAAGAAAGGCGGATTATGTCCGGCATTACAGTAGTTAATTCTCATATTCTCAATATCAATCCGAGCAATAAACAAAGTTGCAAACATATCATTGTCTTTTATGACGCCATTGCAAAGAACGTTATTGAGGTCAAACATCAATTGTGACGGAGGAATATCGGGTATACGTATAAGTTTTGAACGAATAATGGCGGTGGTAGCAGACATTACAATAGCGGCCGGAACCCCCTTATTGGAGACATCGCCGACAACAATTACAATATTTTTATTATCGATTTTAAACAGGTCGTAGAAATCTCCACTAACGTACCGAGCCGGCCGATAAAAAGTGCCGAGATCCAATCCATCTATGGAAACCGTATCACTGGGCAGAATTGCCTGCTGAATCTGCTTGGCAATGGTTAGTTCCTGCTCATATTTTTGTTTCAGAAGCAATTCCTTAAGAAGTATCGCATTATCAATTGCAACCGAGGCAAAGTTGACAAGCAATTCCAGATTTTCCTGATCATCCTCATTCAAATGTTCGCCTGAATTTTTATTTATAACCAGAACGACTCCATAACATTTGGAACGAGATTTGATTGGCATAGCCATAATACTGGAAACAGTCGGCCCGAAATTAAAAGTATTCTTTCCTTGTTTTAACAGAATCGGAACCTGTTTGCAAAAACAGTATTCAGTGATACTCTGGTTGTCAAGGTAAATAAAGCTACTGGCAATAGCTTCATCGATTCCCCAGGCAAGTTTGGAGACTAATTTTCCTTTATCTTCCAACAAGATAAGGCCAACTTCGGCATCAACCATTCGAATTGACATTTCCATAACGACAGAAAGAATTGTCTCGAGATCTCTGATTGAAGTAATCAGCGTCCCCATGGTCGCCAGATCTCTTAATCTGATATTGGATTTATCCAGTTTATTTTGAAGTTTAAAGACTTCTTCCTTAAGCTCGGCATCGGTTGTAATTTGTGTAGTCATAAGAAGTTATTCGGCAATCTGGGGATATTCTTTAAGAATCGAGCACAGGAAGAGCCACAACCGGAATTTTAGATATCTTTTTCCCGTGTGTATAAAATTTGCACAGCCTATTCTTTAAAAACGGAAATCGCTAATGTTTACCGAGAAGGTTCAATATTGGGAGGGTTGAAAAATAATTTATTGGAGATTGTTTACCCTGATATTTTAGCGCTCTTTCATTTTAATTCTGATAGGAACGCCTTCAAAATCGTATTTTTCTCTCAAGCGATTTTCAATATATCTCAGATAGCTTTTTTGAATCAAGTGAGGATAATTACAGAAAAAAACGAAGGTCGGCGGCTTGATTTCGGTTTGAGTGCAGTAGAAAAATTTAATATACTTCCCCTGTACGGCGGCCGGAAGCTGTTTCTGATAAATTTCTTCCAGAAAAATATTTAATTCGGCGGTCTGTACCTTTCGATGCCAGTTCTCATACACGTTATCAATATATGAGATAACTTTTGATACTCGCTGGCCAGTCAAAGCGGATATATAAATAACCGGCAAATAGGTATAAGTTTTGGCCTGATCTTTCAATTCAGCGGTAAACCTATCTGCTGTTTTACCATCTTTTTCAATCAAGTCCCATTTATTAATAGCCAGAACAATTCCTCGCCGGGCCGTTGAGGCATCCTCGATAACTTTTAAATCCTGAAAGGTCATCCCCTGCGTGGAATCTATCAAAACCAGAGCAACATCGCAATCTTCAATAGCCCTGATGGTTCTGAGGGTAGTATAATATTCAACATCCTCTTTGACACGAGCCTTTCTTCTAAGGCCGGCTGTATCTACCAGAGTATACTGGCGTCCTTCGAAGACAAAGGGAGTGTCGACCGAGTCTCGGGTAGTCCCGGGGATATCGGACACAATAACCCTTTCCTCGCCGATAAGCCGATTGATAAAGAGCGATTTGCCGGCGTTGGGACGGCCAATAACGGCGATTCGGATCGATTCGGACCGGTCCTGTTCTTCATCCGGCTCAGGGAGCCTTTCCACGATGGCATCGAGAGCCTCTCCTATTCCCAGACCTCCGGTGGCCGAAACCGGCATGGGATCGCCCAATCCCAGATTCAGGAATTGATAAATTTCAGAGGCATCAAGGTCGTTATCCGCCTTATTGGCAATAAGTAGAATATTCTTTTTAGATTTTTGAAGATTTCGGGCAATTTGCTCATCAATATGATCGGGGCCGGTTTTATTATCAACGATCAGGACAATCAAATCGGCCTGTTCAATGGCGGTTTCTGATTGCTCCAAAACCATTTTATTAATGGCGTTGGTCGACCCTGGAATCATTCCTCCAGTATCGATCAAATAAAACTCCTTCCTATTCCAGTCACAGAGAGCATAATTACGGTCGCGAGTGATTCCGGGGCGGTCGTCGACGATAGCAAGTTTTCGTTTCAAGAAACGATTAAAGAGTGATGATTTGCCGACATTGGGACGGCCAATAAGAGCGACTAAGGGAGTTTTCATTGGAGAGCCTCATTAATTGTATCAATAATACTGTAATAACTGGTTTTTATATCAATTTTAGAATGGCATCGAAATTCATCCAAGGTCATATCATCCAGAAAGAGATTATCATTATTTAAACAGTTGGGCGGCAGAAGAGCAAAATCATAATTTCCTGAATGATTATTTAATTGATCGAGAATATCTTTCCCCGTTAACAGGCCGGAAACAGTCACGGTTTCACCCCAGAATTTATTTTTAACAGGCAGTACTGATATCTTAAAATTCCGATCGGTTAATTCGGGGATAATTGTAAGATCAAATATTGTACCGGCCGATTCACCGGTTAAAATCAATATTTTTTTCTTCCTATTATTCTTATTCAAATATCTTTTTCTTCGATTAAAATCTGTTAACAGTAATCTAACCATTCCAATTCCATTCTCAAACTGTTCCATAGCCTCATATTCGGATATGCTGGGAAACGGCCGTTCCGCCAATATGTAGAACTCATCAGCGGAAAAAACAAACCGACTTCCGCCAACCTTCTTAAACTCCCTTTGGCATTGCTCCACATAATCAATGACCTCTATGGCTCCGGCTTTATCGAAAGACTCAAGGCGCGGCAATTTATCACGGTAACGAGTGAGACCAACCGGAACGACTCCGAGCGTCTGGACGCCGGGATATAAAGCATAAAGATCATTGATAGTTTTTGCCAGATGTTTGTCGTCATTATAGCCGGGGCATACCACAATTTGAGTATGGAGCATAATATCATTTTTAACGAGATACTTTAGCTGCGGCATTATATCAGGAAGACTTCGATTACCAAACATTTTTCGCCGCAGGTCATCGTCGGTCGAGTGAATCGAAACATATAAGGGAGACAAGCCTTGACGGACAATACGTTTTAGGTCGCTATCGCCCAAATTGGAGAAGGTAATAAAGTTGCCATGGGTGAAAGATAGTCGATAGTCGTCATCACGAAGATAGAGTGAGCGTCTCATCCCTTTTGGCTGCTGGTGAACAAAACAAAAGATACATTTGTTTTTGCAGACTTTGATTTTATCGGGTTCAAAGGTTAGTCCGAGATTTTCATGCCAATTGCAGGTATATTTTTTTTGTCCGGCGGCGGTTACAAAGGTCAAAGTCACTTTTTCGTCGGACGAACGGTACATACAATCCAGATTGTCGAGTACAGGACGACCGTTAATCGCCATCAATTTATCGCCCGGCTTTATAATTCCGGCGAATCGCGAATCTTTTTCCACTTTTTCTACTATCATATTCAAATCGGATTAATATTCAGGACTGGAATATAGTAATTCGAATCTGCGCGTCAAAGGAATATATCGCCGAGAAAGAGGAGTTTAAATAAATTTCTCCCGCTTTTGAAGCCGAAAAAGGCCAAACATGACAAATATAACGGAGGTTACAATCAGATAAATGCGATTATAAAAGGTGGTTTCCTGCCAGTGAATCATTTGATACATATCAACCTGGGCAAACGGGTTATGGAAAAGATCATATCGGCTACCGTTGAGAGGTTCAGCGGCGATCCAGAAAAACATAATAATGACTACCATCACTGCCGCGGTTCCGTTACCGTTTCGGGTAATAGAGGCGACCATAAACCCGAGACCGGAGAGGAATAGAATTGGGAACATCAGATGAAAGAGCATGATAAAAAACGGAAAATCGGCCAAGGTTGATTTACAGAAAAGCGCCAAAATGGCCAAAAGTCCTAGAATAGCAAAGATTTGAGTCAAGTAGCGGACCAGCCAAACTTTATAGCGATAATCGGGAATACCAAACAGGGTTTCAATCATCCGGGAATCAACATCGGATTGAATCGAAAAACATG
>JBDRRI010000312.1:0-11901 GCA_043825815.1 Candidatus Zixiibacteriota bacterium | reverse complement strand
GCGGCGGTCATTATCAAGACTGATATTTTTCTCTTCATAAACTGTCTCTAATTCCGTGTGGAAAAGACGATTTACCGGATGGCGAAAACGGGATGATTCGATAGTCAACCAGTTTTCAATCTGATTGGAAGGAATATTATTAATATACACTGTTTGTTCAACCGAGGTAAAGGCGTTGGTTCCACGGGAACCAATAGAATTAGCCATTTTATCGAATTCATTGGGGATGGCATATCGGGCTGCCACGGCTGAAATGGAATCAATCTGATGATATAGATCTGCTCGTTTGGCTGAATCGGATTCGTGAAATCTCGCTTCAAACAAAGCAATAATTTTATCGATCTCAATTTGCTCTTTTTGATAATTGATGGTTCCGTATTCATCGGTTCCCTTAAACATCAGATGCTCCAGATAATGCGCCATTCCGGTCGCGTCAGACGGATCCTTCTTGCTCCCCGTTTTAACGGCAATTGCCGTCTGAATACGGGGCTCATTTTTGTATACCGTCATATAGATTTTTAATCCATTGTCCAGCGTATAAATCCGGGTATTGAGCGGATCATTTTCAAAAGTCTGATAAGAATAACGGCCATCGTTATTTTGAATCACTGCTGCAAAAAGTCCGGACATGACTAAAACAACGGCCAGAAAAATAAGACCAAGGTTGAGATGAAATTTGGAACTAATCATTAAAATCTCCCAAGTTTAAACAATATTTTTCACTTAATATATTACATCAAAACAATTTAAAAAAATAATCCAAATCCAGACCAAAGTCAATATGATTCAAGATTTATTAACATAGCTTTATCTGAATGGGCGATTTAGCCTGACCATACCTAAATTGCGTTTATTATATTTATAGAGTCTCGTCCAGTTTAAAATCGACTAATAGTATTTTTTTTGGACTTGACGATTTTGGATGCAATTATTATTATTAATTCAATCATTTAGAATTTATTTAAATATTTACCGGCTAACCACATATCCGGGAGGGATCAATGAAATTAATCCATATTGTAACCGTTCTTTCTGTTATTGGTTTAATCTTTTTATCTAATGCATCGGCTGATTTAAAATCGCGCGATTACGAGGATTCTTATATTTCGGTTAATCCCGAATTATATCCGCAGACTGAAGTAACCGAGCAAATAAAGAATCTTGACCATATTGAGATTTATATGCCATTGGGAAGTACAACCGCCAGTCCTGATACAGTGCCCCCGCTTAATTGCTCCAATCCTTATCAAATAGTCCTGGAAAATGAGAATTATATAACCATCGAAAACCTGTATACCTGCGGTCTGTCCAATATTATGGATAATACCTGTTTAGGAAATTACGATGGCGGAGAAGAAATGATTATTGAATTACTTGTAATTGACCCAATTGACGTGGATATTTTAATCGATCCGAAAGGCACAACGTATACCGGTATTGCGCTTTCATTAATTTGTCCCCTTGATACCGGTCTTAACGATTGCGTTGATAAAAGTACCAATTCAGCCGCCACAATTCATGGAATGGTGAGCCTGCATCTGGAACCGAATACATACTATATCATAGTCGATACCTGGCCAAGTCCGGCCTGTATTCCTGATTTCGATCTTATCATTCAGCCGCCGATGATAACCGAGGGAAATGATATGTGGCAAATGCCGGTCGAAATCGCCGCCAATGAAACCGATATATTCACAACTATATATGCCAGTTTTGACGGTCCCGGAAATTGTATGACATCGCCCAATATCTGGTACTGCTATTCGGCACTGTCGGATGGAATAGCAACAGCGTCGTTATGCGGCTCATCATTTGATACAAAAATAGCGGTTTTTAATGAGTGCAATAATCCATTTAATGCCGCCCTATTGGCGTGCAATGACGATTTCTGCGGAGTTCAGTCAGAAATCAGATGGCCGATTATGGCGGGCACCGATTACATGATAGAAATCGGCGGTCATGGTAATAATAGCGGCAGCGGAATTTTATCATTAACATTTGCAGAGGATACCTGTGCCCGTCCGCCTAATGATAATTGCGAGGAAGTCACCCCGGTTTCAATCGGAACAGATGAAACAATTACATTTGAGGGAACCAATTACTGCGCTTCTCATCAGTGCTCTCTACTTGATGATTTCGGTCAAGCCTGGGAGGCGTTTAGTCTGACTGACTATGCCATGGTAACTATCAATTACTGTGGAACCAATCCGCCGTTCGAAATTGCCTACAAATCAATAATAACGAATTGCCCCTGCGAAGATGGTGAAATTATTTTGGCCAACACAAGCAACTGGAGTGAGTGCAGCGATGGCAATATAACAATGACCTTTTTCGAACTTCCTCCTGGGACATACTATATTCCGATTCTTGCCAACCATCCTGATTATCCAAATAATTATTATGAGGGAGATTATGTTATTCATGTAACCGCGTCATGGATTTCCGATTGTCCGGCCTGGGGCGGATGCGATGAATATATTGCCAATGTATCTTTGGGAGAAATCAATAACAATTCGTCATGCGATAATTATGGCGATTATACCAATCAAATCGCCAATTTGACTTACAATGAATCTTATCCGATAAGAATCGATCTTGGAAGCCCATATAGTGGAGATCGCGGGGCAGTATGGATCGATTGGAACCAGGATTATACCTTTGACCCGGCAAATGAAATCATAGATATGGATGTATCCCAGGGCAATGGCCCCTATATCGGAAATCTGACTGTTCCTCCAACCGCTCTTGCCGGTTCAACTATTATGAGGGTACGCCTGACATATAACGAGGAGCCTCTTCCCTGCGGATATACAACCTATGGCGAGGTCGAAGATTATACTATCAATATCCTTGCCCCATTAGATACTATGACAATCCTTATCGAGCCGAATCCGATATATGCTTTTATGCAATATCCCTATAACGATACATTGTCGGCGATAATTTATCTTGGGGGAAACTTCGATGATGGAAATTATGATGTTTCGGATATCAATTTGGCGTCGATTTTGATAAATAATAATCTTCAACCTCAGGCAGTAATGATAGTCCCGGAACATCCGGATTTTACCGGCGAGGTCGCGAAAATTATTATAAATCTACCTAATTTTATAGGCGACTACCCTCCGCTATGGGATACATCTGTTCAGGAATATATTGTCTCCGGTTTAATGCAGGACGATTGGCCATTCTTACATTCGGGCGAGATTTTGATGATAGGGCATACTTCTGGCGATGCCAATTTTGATGGCACCATTAATATTCTGGATGTAACTTATTTAATAAATTACTTATATAAAAATGGATATCCACCCAAGCCAATTTCAGAGACGGGCGATGCCAATGGTGATGGAAATCTTAATATATTGGATGTCACCCGCTTGATAGGATATCTATATAAGAATGGCGAACCGCCGATACATCCATAAATTAATAAGCCGTTTGTTCGGTTCTTCTGATTATCTCATTTTGAAGATCAAGTCCCAGATCGACAAAATAATCGGAATAACCGGCCACTCTGACTATGAGATCTTTATATCTTTCCGGCTCTTTTTGGGCTTTTCGCAAAGTTTCGGCGGTGACCACATTGAACTGGATATGATGGCCATCCATTTTAAAATAGGCTCGTATCAAATGCACCAACTTGGTGATACCTTCATCATTTTCCAGGAATTGTGGAGTGAATTTCTGATTGAGAAGCGTTCCTCCGGTCCGAAGATGATCTATTTTAGAGGCGGATTTCAATACCGCCGTGGGACCACACTTATCGGCGCCCTGCACTGGTGAGATACCCTCGGATAAGGGAGCGCCGGCCTTGCGCCCATCGGGCAAGGCACCTATCACCGAACCGAAATAGACATGGCAAGTCGTTGGCAATAAATTAATACGGAATTGTCCTCCCTTAAAATTCGGTCGTCCGTCTATTAATGAAAAATATGATTCAAATACATGCCGTGTAATATTATCAGCGTAATCATCATCATTACCATATTTGGGTGTCTCATTTAAAAGGATATCCCGTTCTGCATCATTATTTTCAAAATCAGAATTCAATATTTGTAGAAATTTATCCGAAGAAATGGTCTTCTTTTCAAACAGATGGTATTTCAAGGCCGCTAAGGAATCGGTTATCGAACCGATCCCGACACCCTGAATATAGGAGCTGTTGTATCGCGCTCCACCATTGTTATAGTCTTTACCATTGGCTATACAATCATCAATTAAAATTGATAGAAATGGCGCTGGAAGATTTTCGGCCCATAATTTTTCGATAATCAAATTGCCTTTTATTTTTATCTCGATGAAGTGTTTTAGCTGTTTTTCAAATGCCGTATAAAATCGGTCGAAATGACCGATAGTAGAAAGCTCACCGGTTTCAATTCCAATCGATTTCCCGGTCCGGGGATCAATTCCATTATTTAAAGTAATTTCAAGGACTTTCGGAATATTAAAATAGCCGGTCAGGATGTAACTTTCCTTACCGAAAGCTCCTGCTTCGACGCATCCGCTCGCCCCGCCATTACGGGCATCAAAAATAGATTTCCCCTGTCGCAATAATTCCGGAATTATGGCATCGGTATTAAAAAGCGAAGGTTGACCATAACCGGTTTTAATTATTTCAAGCGCCCGCCTAACAAGACGATCCGGGTTTTTCTTGCTTATCTGAACCATCGATGACGGTTGCAGAAGACGCATTTCCTCGATTACATCAAGTATAAGATAGGTCATTTCATTAACGGCATCTTCACCAGTCGGCTTAACACCACCAACATTGATAAGACAAAAATCAGTGTAAGTATTACTTTCCTGCGCCGTTACACCAACCTTAGGGGGTGCCGGCTGATTGTTAAATTTTATCCAAAATGACTGCAAAAGCTCGCGCGCTGATTCTTTGGTTAAGGTACCGTTCGCAAGTCCTTGATTATAAAACGGTAAGAGATGCTGATCAAGCCGCCCCGGATTAAATGAGTCCCAGGTATTAAGTTCGGTAATAACGCCAAGATGAACAAACCAGTAATATTGAAGTGCTTCCCAAAAACTGTCCGGTTTATAAGCGGGGACTTTACGGCAAATCTGAGCCATCTTTTTAAGTTCAAAATTGCGTTTATCGTCGGTTTCAACTTCCGCCAATTTTTCGAGTTCAATCGCATGACGCTCGGCAAATTTAATAATTGCATCACAGGCAATAGACATCGCCTCCAGTTCGTCTTTTTTTGCTTGAGTATTCCCGTCCTTTTTAAAATCGAGATTCGAGATATTTTGATTTATCCTTTCCTTGAAATCAAGAAAGCCGTTGTGATATATTTTATCGTCAAGAACAGTATGTCCCGGCGCCCGCTGTTCCTGAAATTCAGTAAATATCCCGGCCGAATATGCATCTTTCCAGTCATCATCAACATTTTCAAAAATCTTATATCGAATAGCCTTTTCCACCCAATATGGAATAATCATCTCTTTTTGTGCTTTGAAAATATTTTCATCCGCTTTGAACCATACTTTCTCTCTATCGTTAAGAATTTTAAAATCTTCCAGAGAATGGGTGCAAATTTCAGGAAAAGTTGGAGTTGCTTTAGGCGACGGCCCCCTTTCGCCGACAATCAGTTCACCATCATTGATGCAAATCGTTTTATTTTCCAAAATATATTTGAAAGACAGGGCCCGACAGACGGATACCGGATATTTTTCGACATCATGATTTTTATAAAATTCAGTTAGAAGAATTGCCCGCTCAAGAGAGATACTCGGTATAGCGTTCATTGATTGTTCACGCAATTTCCTGATTCTATCATTCATCTTCTCAACCCCCGATCTTGATATTAAAACCACTCAAGCGAAATATTTCAGCCATCTCAGACAATTGTCCGTTCGTTTGCGTTTCAAGTTTACCAAGTTTGTTATCAATATTAAATTTCCTGTATTTATTTCCCCCAAAAATATTATACGGGAGGATATCAATATTTTTTATTTTTATAAGATCGGCGATATATTTTGCAATCGCTTTCAGATTAGTTTCAGTATCGGTAATTCCGGGGATGAGCGGAACTCGTATTCGAATATTTCTATTATTTTGGCAAAGTTTTTCAAGATTTTCAAGAATTAACTGATTCGAAACACCAACGTACTTTTGATGTAATTCATCATCCATTAATTTTATATCGTACAAGAAACAATCTGTAAGGTGCATTATTTTTTCAAATTCCGAAAACGGCACATATCCGCTGGTATCGACATATGTACTGATACAATTTTCACGGCAGAGTTTTAATATTCCAACCAGGAATTCGGCTTGAAGCATTGGTTCGCCGCCTGAAAAAGTGACACCGCCTCCCGACTGATCATAAAAGATTATGTCTTTTTGGATTTCAGAGTATAATCTTTCGTGAGTAATTTCATAACCTACTTTTTCAGACTTACATTTTGAACCATTAGTTCCATTTGCCGTTAATAATTCAATGTTGATTTTTCGACTTTCGGGGTTATGGCACCACCAGCAGTTAAGCGGACATCCTTTGAAAAAAACAGTCGTTCGTATCCCGGGGCCGTCATGGACCGCAAATTTCTTTATGTCAAAAACAAGAGCGGTTTTATACACTTTTAAATCCTCAATTTTATATTATAAATATAATTCAAAATTAAAAATAGACAAACCAATATTGCCGTTCCGGCCGGTATTAATCTTGACAAAACAAACTTTTCTTTTAGATTACCAAATAACCACATAATTACATTTCAATGGGAGTGTTAGATGAGCAAACGATCAGGAAAATTCAACTTTTCAATTTTATTACTGGCGCTGATTATATTAAGTGCTGGCCCAGTATTATCATCTTCAAACGGAAATTTCGAAAATAAGGAACCGGCTCAATTATACCGGGTCGATCTAAATAGCCAGAGCGATGCAGATTTATTAACCCGGCTGAATGCCGAACCGGTTCTCCGGGTTGAAAACGGCTATCTCGTTTTAATAAATGGGAAAATACTGGACAATTTTCTTGAATCAGGGCTTTATTATAAACTGATTGCTGATAATATAATCCGTGAAAATCTGGCTCTTGATATCAGCATGGACGGTCACAATTCGGAAATTTATCCGATAATTTTTCAAGATGACAACATCAGGATATTGGCAGTAAATCCCGAAGATTTATTCAAAGATGGCGAGGTGATCGGATTAGCGCCACTGATGACTTCCAATATCAAGTTCATTTATAAAAAACCTTTGAATCTTCAGAGGGATTACAGCAAAGATATAATCGACCTCGATTCTTTGGTTTCCTTAACATTACAGGATTCGTTAATTTCATGGTTGGAAGCTCTTCAGTCATTTCCACCCCGCGTAACCGGCTCGCAATCTGATTATGACAGCCGTGATTGGATTTTTAATAAATTTGTTGAACTCGGCTATGATTCGGTTATCCTCGATTCTTTCACTTATTCGGGAAATAATGTCCAAAATATCGTGGCGTACAAAATCGGAACGACCTATCCGGAGCATCAGATTGTCGTTGGAGGCCATAAAGATGCTGTTTCCGATTCGCCGGGCGCCGACGATAATGGTTCCGGGACAGTTGGCGTTTTGGAAATGGCCCGGATTATGAGAGATATCGACACTAAAATGACCTATAAATTTATCTGTTTCGACGGTGAGGAGCAGGGCCTTCACGGCGCCTGGCATAATGCCGATGAGGCGGCGGCCAACGGCGATAGTATTGTCTGTATGCTCAATATGGATATGATTGGATTTGAGGGTAACCTTAATGATGTCACTATTTATCATAACCCGGATGCAACCATGGCGCAACTCTGGGTCGATCTGGCCGATTCGCTTACGGGAATTAATCTCACCGGCCATTTAAGCGGCACAATTACCGCATCCGACCATTATGCCTATCAGCAGAATGGTTATGACGTCGTCTTCGCTATCGAATATAATTTTAATGATTGGTATCATACTTACCGCGATAGCACCAGCTATATTGATTATAGTTATATGGAAAGAATTATAAGAGGCATGCTTGCGGCCGGTTATGAAATCAATAACACATATGTTCCATTGCCTGGTTTGACGTTCACTTACCCCGAAGGCGTCCCGGAATTTTTGACACCGAATATTCCCGATACGTTTTTGGTGCATATTGAAGGATCATCGGGCGGAGTCGTGGTACCCTCATCCGGTATGCTTTATTACACAATTGAAGATCAATCGCCGCAGTTTACGATAATGGAAGATCTGGGCGGCGGTGATTATCACGCCATTCTTCCGAGTACGACCTGCGAATTTCCAAATATTTCATTTTATGTTAGCGCGCAGGAAGAGACAACCGGAACAATAAATAATCCCGATCCGTCTAATCCTTTTGTCGCTTACGCCGCCACTGATATCATCACTGCCTTTGAAGATGATTTCGAGTCTGAAAAAGGCTGGACAGTTTCTGGCGGAACATGGGCTCGGGGAAATCCGACTGGAGGGGGCGGACAGTACGGCAACCCTGACCCATCAGGCGCGCATTCGGGAACAAGCGAATTTGGTTACAATCTAAACGGTGATTATGAAAATAGCATGCCTGAAAGACATCTGACTTCGCCGGCTATTGACTGCTCGGATATACAAAATGCGGAATTAAAATTCTGGCGCTGGCTCGGAGTAGAGCAACCGCTGTATGACCATGCTTATTTGCGGATCAGCACCAATGGAACTACATGGACAACGATCTGGGAAAATGAAGAAACAATTGAAGATGGAGAATGGACGGAATATGGTTATGATATTTCGGACATTGCTGATGGTCAAACAGCCGTTTATATCAGATTTACCATGGGCACTTCCGATGGCTCATGGCAGTATTGTGGATGGAATATCGATGATTTGGCAATCACCGGCTTTACTTGCGAAGAAACCGGCATGATCATTACAACCGCCTCATTACCCGACTGGACGGTCAATAATCCATATTCGGAACAATTGGAGGCTATTAACGGTGTTGGAAAATTAGGCTGGCTTGATATATTCGGAAATTTAAGCGGTACCGGTCTTACCTTAAATAGTGCCGGACTTATATCAGGAACGCCGTCAACGCCGGGCATGATTTCGTTTACAGCTCAGGTGACCGATGAGTCAAAAAATACAGCCATAAAATTATTTGAATTTAACATTAATCCCACCTTAGAGATAGCAACATTGACCCTGCCTGACTGGACCGAAAACATCCCTTATAATCAGCAATTGAATTCATCCGGCGGGACCGGGAGTAAAATCTGGCAAGACAAAAACAATGATCTGGCTGGAACCGGACTGGTGCTGGCATCGTCGGGAATATTAAGCGGAACGCCGACGACTTCGGGCGCAATTGTCTTCACTGCCCAGATTATAGATGATATCGGAGCCATAGATGAGCAAGAATTAATTTTAAACGTCAATTCGCCGGTTATGGTTACGACCGAAAGTTTACCATCAGGAATTGAAGGGGATCCATTTAGTTACCAGCTTGTTTCAACCGGAGGAACGGGAGTTATTAGCTGGAGCGATATAAACGATAACCTCAATGGAACCGGTCTGGAATTATCCTCATCGGGTTTGATATCGGGCATATTGCCATCGGCGGGTGTTCTCAGTTTCACCGCCAGGGCATTAGATGAGGTTGGTTCTCAGAATGATAAGGCTTTATCAATTGAAATTGATGAATCTTTCATCTGTGGCGATTTAAATAATACCGAGACGATTAATATTATTGATATTACTTATCTTATTTCATATTTGTACAAGGGCGGACCCGAGCCAATTCCGATGGAGTCGGGCGATGTGAATAATACCGGTGATATCAATATTCTCGATATTACCTATTTAATCAGCTATTTATACAAGAGCGGTGCCGATCCAGAATGTCCATAGTTGAGTATGGTCAATCTAATGATAAAGACAGCCTTAAAAAGCTGTCTTTTTTTGTAACATTTTTCCTGCTAATTCAGTAGACCAGATTATAGCAATTTAGTATATTAACTTTCACAATTAAATATTTTAAAAGGAGATTAAATGAGAATTCATTTCAACCGAGCAGTATTAATTTTCGTTGCACTGTTAGGCCTGACAATCTCTTCGGCATTCGCCGATGAATATCTTGAGAATTTGCAGCCAAATCAAAAGATTTATGATTTCAAAACAGTAAATTTGTATGAAAACAGTGCCGGGAATATAACCGGAGGACGATTCATATCGGAAAAATACGGCTTTATTGTCGATTTGATGCGGATCGAATCGGTTCCACAGGGCTATTTCTGGGCCAAAGCTTTTCCGACCTCCTCTAAGGGCGAACCGCACGCCTGCGAACATCTCTTGCTGGGTAAAGGTAATAAAGGCCGCTACGTTGCGGCTCTTGAAGATATGGCGCTGGCTAATAGTACGGCCGGGACAGGGCAGTTGACAACAGGGTACCATTTTAACACGACCGCCGGCCCGGAGACATTTTACGATGTTCTGGAGGCCAAACTAAATGCTTTGATAAATCCCGATTTCACAGATGAAGAAATTCGGCGCGAAGTCTGCCATATTGGAATTGTCGAAGATCCACAAACGGGAAATCTTTCAGTTGACGAAAAGGGTACCGTCTATACCGAAATGGTCAGCAGTTTTCAAAATCCCTGGTATCATACATGGTGGTTCCTTAATCAAATGATTTATGGCAAAAACCATATTTTGGTTAATTCTGCCGGGGGAAAACCTGATGTAATGCGTACTATGACGGTGGATGATATGCGCAAGTTTCATAAAGAAGCTTATCATCTGTCCAATATGGGCGCTGTCATTTCAATTCCGGACAATATTGCCATTGATGATTTTCTTAAAAATCTATCTAATATTCTTCCCCGGTGTCAATCCTATGAAGATTCTTCACCGACACCGGGAATTCGCAATATTAATTTTCCGCCCACTGATAATGCTCCAATTGGGACAATGAAAATGGTGGAATATCCCAGCTCCAATCCGGAAGATCCAGGGTATCTTCTCTATGCCTGGCCGGCCTATCTAAAACTGGATAAATATGAAATAGGACTATTGGAACTGTTTCTAAGCGCCTTCTCACAAGGACAATCATCGAATTTGTACAGTCTATTAGTTAATTCAGAAACTCGTAAAATCGATATCGGTTGCAGTTCTGTAAGCAGTGGCGCCGATACAGACATGGATGTTTCTATTTATTTTGGATTGACCGGAATTGAGAATCGGTTTATCTCCGAGACCATGCTGGATAGCGTTTTAAATATGATCCTCGGCGAAATCAAGAAGATTAAAAATTACGCCGATGATTCAGAGGAACTTAAAGAATTCAACGACCGAATTAAAAACCGACTCATTGAAAGCAGAAAGCAATATGACAGCTATTTAAATTCTCCTCCAATGTTCGGTTTTCGAAGAGGTCCAGCCGGCGGATGGCTGAATATTATGGGCGATTTAGAGGAAGATACTACCTTTGTCAAATCTCTGACAATGAAAGAACGTTTTGCTTATGCCGACTCTGTCCTCGGCCTCAATAAAAATATATGGAAAGAAAGAATCGATAATTGGAAACTCCTTATAGACCCTCCATATAAATTGGGTGCGGTTCCCAATACTGAGATGATCGCCGACGAGGCTAAAGAAAAAGAAATGCGGTTGGCTGGCTATATTGAGGATTTCAAAAAACAGTATGGCGTCGATGATCCGCAGTTGGCTCTCGCCAAATATAAAGAGGAATTTGATGCCAATACCGATAAATTAGAGGCGATGAAGAGTGATGAGAAACTGCCCGGATTTATCAGCAATCCACCTATGACTCTTGATGATCAATTAAAATATCCGACTATAACGTTGTCTGATGGCATCCCGATGACCGTATCTTCATTTGAAAATATGACATCCTCCAATAT
>JBDRRI010000311.1:0-2766 GCA_043825815.1 Candidatus Zixiibacteriota bacterium | reverse complement strand
GGGGCCGAATGCGAACCGCTGCTTTATAAAGATAAAGAACTGATGCGTTTCTATCCTGATGAAGTTTCCAAAGGGATGCAGCTGGCCGCCGAGGTTTTGGGAGCCGGGCGAAGCGTACTGGGAATCAAAGCCAAAAATACCGAAGTGATCGGAACGTTCAGAAGAATATTCGGCGGTTCATCGACTGAGATTTTTGAAATGGGGGACTACTACCCGGCTGGAGATGAATATGTTCTTGTTTATGAAGCTACCGGCCGACTGATTCCCTATGGCGGCTATCCGGTTGATATCGGATGTGTGGTTTCGAATGTGGAAACGCTTATGAATATTACCCTGGCTAATCTTGATATCCCCGTTACCGAAAAATTCATCACTATCGCCGGGGCCGTAAAAAATCCTGTCACTATTAAAGTACCTATTGGTGTTTCAATTAAAGATCTGATTGATTTCGCCGGCGGGTTTGATAAGCCGGGTGAATATGCCGCATTAGACGGTGGCGCCATGATGGGGAAGTTGAAAACTGATTTTTCACAACCGGTGACTAAAACAAGCGGCGGATATATATTTCTTCCCAAAGATCATTACCTCATCAGGCGCCGTTCGCAGACTATCCCGGAAATAAAAAAGATCGGCCAGTCGGCCTGCGACCAATGCACTTTTTGTACCGAATTCTGCCCCCGTTATTTGCTGGGTTATCAGATCGAGCCGCACAAGGTGATGCGTTCGCTTGGCTTTGCCGGCGAGAAAGATGATTTCTGGGGGAAGTATGCGGTCAACTGCTGTGAATGTAATCTCTGTTCGCTGTACGCCTGCCCCGAAGACCTTGATCCCAAACAAGCCTGTGTCCGTTCCAAAACAAATATCAAACTTAAAAAACTGGAATACATCCCACCCACTCGACCGTTACAAGCACACCCCATGCAGGCTCATAGAAAAATATCGATTAAAAAGCTGACCCGCAAGCTGGGTTTAATTCCTTATGACAAACCAGCTCATTATATCGATGAAAAATTGGAACCGAAAAAAGTAATCATCCCATTATTGCAGCATCTTGGTTCTCCATCGATACCGGTAGTAAAAAAAGGTGACAGGGTTTCAGTTGGACAATTGATTGGAAAAATCCCTGAGGGATTATTAGGGGCTAATATACATGCATCGATTAACGGAACCGTTACCGATGTAAGCGAAGCAATAACAATTGAGGTGTAGTAATGGAATATAATGCGATTGGTTTAATTGAATACAGCTCGATTGCCAAGGGGATAGGCTCGGCTGATGCCATGGTCAAAGCAGCCAATGTGGAGCTGGTATTGAGTCGTACAATTTGCTCTGGTAAATTTATGACCCTGATCGCTGGTGATGTCGAGGCGGTAAAAAACGCTATCTCAGCTGGGGTGGATTATGCGCAGGAGACAGTCATTGGCTCATTTGTTATTCCGAATGTTCATCCTGATGTCTTTCCGGCTATGTCCGGCTCCAATCAGATTGAGGAACTTGATGCCCTCGGTATAATCGAGTCATTTTCCGTGGCTGCTCTAATTGAAGGAGCCGATGCCGCCGTAAAAGCGGCTGAAGTTCGTCTGATAGAAATACGTTTGGCTATGGCCTTAGGGGGAAAAGCCTTTGTAACTCTGACCGGTGAAGTCGGAGCGGTGGAAGCGGCTGTGGCTGCCGGAGTAGAGGTAGTATCGCGCGAAGGAATGCTGGTTAACTCGGTTGTGATTCCATCACCAAGGCCGGAGTTGATCAGGGATATTTTATAGAGATTTATTATTTAAAATAAGGTTCGACTGATATGCCGTTATCAGATTTTGAAATTGGAAAAATTACTGAGATTGTCGCCGGAAAGGTTGGCGCCAAACTTGACGCCAAAGCTTTGCGCCGGGTGATCGACACTGTTATTGACGGGCTTGAAAAAAACAGGGGAAATATTAATATCGAAGGCGCCACCTGCGAGGTGTCGTCAAAAACTCCGGCATCTACGCAACCGATGGGCCCATATAGTAATATAAATCAGGTTCCGCTTAATCAAGCTAATACCATTGAAGGTGGTTTATACGAGAAGATTGAAAAGACTAACAAGACCAGAATTATTATCGCTGCTTTTGGCAAGGACCGTCCCGGAGTTGTGGCATCGATTACTTCTATCCTAGCCGAATTGAATTGTTCAATCGAAGATGTTTCACAAACCCTGATGCAGGAATTTTTCTCGATGATCATGGTGGTCAATATCACCAACAGCAGCGTTGATTTCGGGTCTCTCAGAGACCGTATTAAGGCCACCGAAGATAAGCTGGGCATGAAAGTTTATGTCATGCACGAAGACATTTTCCAGTACATGCACAGGATATAACAGGCATAGCCTGTTTTATATAAGTAGAATGATAAGATGAGTTATTAAATTATGCCGTACGATCCGAATGAAATAATTGAAACTATCCATATGACCGAGGTCGAGCATCTCGATATCAGAACGGTCACAATGGGGATCTCGTTGCGGGACTGTACATCGCGCGATCCAAAACAATTGATTAATAATATCCGCGAAAAACTCTTCGCCAAAGCAGCGCATCATGTCAAAACAGTCGAGACTGTTTCCAGAGATTTTGGAATTCCCATCGCCAATAAACGCATCGCTGTAACGCCTATTGCAATCATCGCCGATGGCCATAGTATTGAGACAATGATTGAAGTTGCTAATATGCTGGATAAATGCGCTGCGGAACTTGGTATAGATTACCTTGGCGGATTTGGCGCTCTGGTTCA
>JBDRRI010000310.1:0-25972 GCA_043825815.1 Candidatus Zixiibacteriota bacterium | reverse complement strand
TGATTTATGGTGATGCCGAAGAGGATTTGGATGACGACGGATATTCCAAAATTATTTATGGTTTTATACTTGATGCCAAACTGGGGATAGTTTTCTTTTTATAATGTAAAATTCATAAATTTATTGATCATATAAGGGAGATTTTAGAAAATCACGCATCAACTTATTTAAGTAAGAATTACTTAAGAGTTGGGTTCAAACACTTAAACATTTTGGAGGTTTTATGAAACCATTTAAGCTCATTGTCATTTCAATCATCCTTCTAATGGTAGTGGGGTGCTCAACAAGAGTGCTGGACTTTACCGTTATATCCAGTAAAAACGTCAAACTTGACTTGGCTGATGGTGCTAAAGGTGAACGCGTCAAAGGCGAAGACATGGTCTACTTTTTAATTAGTATACCACTCGGAACTCCGAATCTTAAGGAGGCCGTAGATAGAGCAATTGAATCAGCTGGACCAGATTATGACGCACTTATTGACGGTGTCATTTATTCTAAGTTCTGGTGGATTTTAATTACTGGACAGATGGGGTATGTTGTTGAAGGTACACCGATTAAAACTTCTATGCTGATTGCCCAATATGAGGCAGAAGGTAAGGATGCCAATAAGGAATTGGCTAACGCTTTATATCATAGCAAAATGGAAAGAGATAACACTAAAGCAATTGAAAATATCGGAATTACTGAAATTCATGAAGGGGAAAAGCCGGATATTAAGAAGAATTGAGATTTTTTTATAAGATAAAATATTTAAAAGCCCCGTTAATTCATATTGACGGGGCTTTTTACTGTGATTGCTAATATCACAATGAAATTTATTTCACATTGAGAAAAGCAGAGATTTCATCCATAACCAAATCCCAATTATTACCTGCCGTGTTGATCGCTAATTTCTGCATTTCAAGCTTATTGTATAATCTGTCACAGATTTGTTTTATCTGTTTGTTTAATTCCATATAAAGTTCGAATCCGCTCATATTTTTGTTTTTGCCGAATTCCATATCTATTAAATAAGACGAAACCTTGTCTCGCCATTCAACCGAACGATTTTGAATAGTCTTGGTGAGAGATGCTCTCCAATCATCGAGCGATAAGTAAATAAGTGTCGGGTTCAAGGGCTTTATTATATCGGCCAGTGAATATACATATTTCTCAATTGTCCTGCCCGGAATATTTTGTTCCAGAAGTCCCCCTACAACCCATTGGAAAACAGTAGCCTCAAAAATATAAATATCATCCGCCTGCATGGCCGTTTGCGTGAATCTTTTGCAATTCTCCAAAGTCATTTCCATCCAAATGTCCACCGGCATTTCCTCATAAATGTTGACCGGATGATTTCTTGTAAATTCATGATAGAAAATGGCGGGATACCCGGCATTTTTCAACTTTTCTCTTAGCTTCAGACCGGTAGTTGATTTGCCCGACCCGGCCAATCCTTCAAAGAGAATGAGCTTTGTATGAATCATATCAAAAACCGTTTAAAGTCAATTCCCTGAACACTCTGCGTATTTTAAAAGCCCCGTTAAGTCATATTGACGGGGCTTTTTGCTGCGATTGCTTGGAGGTTTATAACTCTCATGTGGGAGAGACCTCGTTGCTACAAAGTTATAATAGCATATAATTCGTTTGGATGTCAATAATTTTTCCAAAAAATATGAAGATTTGAGGTTTGACTTGAGTATAAACCGTAGATATATTAACCTGCAATAAATTATTAATGTTAATTTTAGGAGAGGAAGTCATGAAGAAAGTCATTACTGTATTGTTCGCCTTAATGTTTGTCCTGTCAGTCGCTTACGCCGATGATAATGCTACTGCCAAGAAACCGGAAGCCGAGAAAAAAGAGGCCCACCAGAAAGGAAAAGCTTCGAACCCGGAAGTGGCTATTGAAACCGATTTTGGCACGATGAAATTGGAACTGTTTCGCGATGTGGCTCCGGCCCATGTCGATAGCATGATTTCCCGGGTCAAAGAGAAATTTTATGATGGCCTGATTTTTCATCGGATTATCCCCAATTTTATGATTCAGGGTGGCGATCCTAAAGGTACTGGCACCGGTAATGCCGGATATACTCTTCCCGCGGAATTTTCAAAGCTCAATCATATTAAGGGCACGCTTTCGATGGCTCGCGCCCAGGACCCCAATTCCGCTTCCTGCCAGTTTTTTATCTGCCTCGTTCCGACCCCTCATCTCGATAACCAGTACACCATTTTCGGCCAGTTGATGGAAGGATACGATGTTCTGGATAAAATCGGCGCCGTTAAAACCGGTCCGCGCGATAAACCACTTGAAGATGTTTTTATTCGCAAGATGTATATGATCGATGATAGTAAGGGCGAGGAGAAAAAATAGCGGAACCGGAACCGTCCGGTTTTCGTTTATATTTTAATGAAGAAGCGAATTGTTATTTTAGGCTCAAGCGGGTCGATTGGGCTCTCGGCACTTGATATTGTAGATCAGCATCCGGAAGAACTGGAGGTGGTTGGCTTATCGGTTCATTCCAATCTTGATCTATTGTCCAAGCAGATAGAAAAATATCATCCCGGCTATGTGGCCATAACCGATGAAAACAAGTTTAATGAGTTTCGGCGGGATGATTATCCCGGGACCGAATTGCTTGGCTTTGAAAACGGTTTAAGCCGCCTGTCATCTTTAGAATCAGCCGAAACGATTCTTAATGCCGTCGTGGGGGCGGCCGGATTAGTGGCCTCGTTGGAGACTGTTTCCGCCGGCAAAAGACTGGCTCTGGCAAATAAAGAATCGATGGTTATCGGCGGGCAATTGATAAATGAAAAGGCCGAAGAAACCGGTGCCGAGATTATTCCGGTTGACTCGGAACATTCCGCCATCTGGCAGGCTCTTTTTTCGGGGAAAAGAAAAGAAGTCAAAAAAATAATTCTGACCGGCTCCGGCGGCCCGTTTCGGGAGCTTCCCCTTGAAGAATTTAAAAATATTACCAAAGAGCAGGCGCTTCATCATCCCACCTGGAATATGGGTCCGAAAATTACAATTGATTCGGCGACGATGATGAATAAAGGGCTGGAAATTCTGGAAGCGGTTAGTCTTTTCGAAATTCCGATTGATAAGATCGACGTGGTTATTCACCCGCAATCGATTATTCATTCGATGGTTGAATTCGTTGATTCGTCGATTATCGCCCAGATGTCGCATCCCGATATGAGACTGCCGATTGTCTATGCCCTTTTTTATCCATACCGGGTCGACAACGATTATGGGACGCTCGATCTGGCCGGTTTGTCCCAATTGACCTTCGGCGAACCGGATTTGGAAAAATTCTCTTTATTAAAACTCGCGTTTCAAATTGCGCGCGACGGCGGAACCTATCCCGCCGTATATAATGCCGCCAACGAGATTGCGGTCGGCGCTTTTTTGCGCGATACTATTGATTTTTGTATGATACCCGATATAGTTATTAATACGGTTAACCGGCATGAATCTATCGCCAATCCGACGCTGGAAGATATTCTCTCTGCTGATCGATGGGGACGGAGAACCGCCGAAGAAATAAGCGGAGTTACATTTTGACAACATTATTAGCGACCATTTTTGTTTTAGGCGTTCTGATATTCATTCACGAACTGGGACATTTTACCCTTGCCAAACTGTCCGGAATCAGGGTTGAAAAATTCTCGATCGGTTTTCCGCCAAAGCTATTTTCATTTCGGATCGGCGAAACCGAATACGCCGTCGGCATTATTCCGCTCGGCGGTTATGTCAAGATGTCCGGGGAATACGCCAACGAGGAATTGACCGGCGATGCGGGCGAGTTTATGTCCAAGCCGATTTGGAAACGGTTTCTGGTTATCTTTGCCGGACCGTTTATGAATTTCATTCTCGCCGTCGTTGTCCTCAGCCTGTTATATTCTTTTCGCGGCAAAGAGGCCGACTATGTTCAGGTTGGCAATGTCCTGCCCGATTCCCCCGCCGCCATGGCCGGGATACAACCGGGTGATAATATTCTAAATATCGATCATTTTGATGTTAAATCATTAGCGCATATCAATTCCGTTATCTATGATAAAATAAATGAACCGGTTGTCGTTAAATGGCGCCGGGGCGATCAAATTTTTAACGACACTATCATTACCACCGCCAGTACCTACACCGACACCAGCGGCAATGAGGTTGAATATGGTTCGCTCGGTTTGGGCGAAATGGTAATCGTCGGCGAGGTTTCCTCAGGCAAACCGGCTGAACTGGGCGGTCTTCGCTCACACGATATTATCCTTGCCGTCGACAGCACGCCGATTCTATCGTTCGCTCACATGGCGTCACTGATAAATAAAAAAGTCGGCGAACCAGTCGAAATCTCATGGAAGAGGGGAGATGAGATTTTATCGAACAGCATGACCACCTATATCGACACCGCGATATATAAAAACGGCGACACGGTTGAAATCGGTCTGATCGGAATTACCGAGCGGGCGTACTATAATAAGCTTAATTTTTTCACAGCCATAAAATCCGGTTTTAACCAGTCGATCTATTACGTCCGGATGGTATATGAATTCGTGTGGGGATTGATTGTCCGCGAGGTTCCCGCGACACAAATTGGCGGCCCAATCTTCATCAGCCAGCTGGCCGGAGCAACCGCCCGGGCGGGATTGGATATCCTCCTGGAATTTCTCGCCATGCTCTCGATCAATCTGGCCGTCCTAAATCTTCTCCCTCTCCCGATATTTGATGGCAGTCATATTGTTTATCTAATATGGGAGAAAATCAAAGGATCGCCGCCCTCAATGAAATTCAGACTGGTGGTTCAGCAGATCGGCATCGCCTTTATGCTAATTCTAATTGTTTTTGTAGTTTATAATGATGTGATGAGACTGCTGTCATAATTGCAGAGAAAGAACGGAAAACGATGAGCGATATATATGATTCGATTTGGGAAAATGTTAAATCGATTTTGATTGCCGTTATTCTGGCAATTATTATAAAAACTTCGGTAGTCGAAGCGTACAAAATTCCCTCGGCTTCAATGGAAGATACCCTCTTAATCGGTGACTTTCTGATAGCCAATAAATTTATCTACGGTGCCCGAATTCCCATTGTCAACTGGCAATTGCCCGGTTTTACCGATCCCAAACAGGGCGATGTTGTTATTTTCAAATGGCCGGGCGACAAGCAGACCAACTATATCAAGCGATGTGTCGCGGCTCCCGGACAAACAGTTGAGCTGAAAGATGAAAAACTTTATGTCGATGGTGTTCTGTATGCCGATTCAGCTTTTGTCAAATATGACAATATCCCCGGCCACAATGTCCGGCACAGCTATGGGCCGTACAAAGTTCCTCAGGATTATTATTTTATGATGGGCGATAACCGCGATAATTCCTCCGACTCCCGCTACTGGGGGCCGGTGCATAAAGATTTGATTCTCGGCGAAGCGCTCTTTATCCACTGGTCCTGGTTGCCGGATAACGATTCCCCCGAGGTTGCTGTCGCTGATCCGCTTTCGGTGCCGCGGCTGTTTTTGTACAATATCGTCCATTTCCCGGAACGGGTCCGCTGGAGCCGGTTGTTTAATATTATAGAATAAAAAAAACGGGAGTCGTATAACTCCCGTCAAAAGTTTATATAAGCTTTTATTAAAATCTATTCCCGGATAATCCCCAGAATCTCCTCAACCTTTTTATCAAGTAATCCCTTCGAATTCGCCTCGACATTCAATCTTAACAGCGGCTCGGTGTTCGATGGTCTCACGTTGAACCAGTAATCGCTAAAATCAACCGTCAGCCCATCCAGACGATCTTGCTGGCCGTCTTTGAAATGCAATGACAGCTCCTCGATTTTATCTTTGGCCGAACCAACCTTGCTGTTGATTTCACCCGAGCGAAAGTACGGATTAATTGATCTTACGATCTCATCGAGCGGCCGCTTATCCTGCGAAAGAAGCTCCAGACAGACCAAAAATGCAATCAGGCCGGAATCGGCAAACCAGTTATCCCGGAAATAGAAATGTCCCGAATGCTCCCCGCCAAAAACCGCATTGTGCCTTTTCATTAACGGCTTAATTAACGCATGGCCGACCCGCGTTTTTATCGCTTTGCCGCCCTTGCGCTCAACCAGTTCCGGAACCGCCTTGGAGCAGATCAGATTATAAAGAATCGTCTCGCCCGGATTTTTGGTCAGAAGGACATTCGCCACCAGCGCCGTAACCATATCGCCGCCCAGTTGAACGCCGTTTCTATCGACTAAAAACATCCGATCGGCATCGCCGTCAAAAGCAACCCCAAAATCAGCCTTATTCTCCGCAATCGCTTTTTGAAGATCAACCAGGTTTTCCAGTTCGATCGGCGAGGCCGGATGATTGGGGAAAGTTCCGTCCAATTCGAAAAAGAGCGGGATGACCTCAATCGGAAGTTGCTCAAAGACCGGCGGAAGGGTCAAACCGGCCATGCCGTTGCCGGCATCAATCGCTATCTTGAACGGCTTGATTTTATCAATATCTATAAATGACAAACAGTGAGCGGCGTAGTCGGCGGATATATCTCTCCGATTAATACTGCCGCGTTCCGAGGACTTAACTATTTTGTCGGTTATCAAGGCCTCTTTGATCTTATCCAGACCCTCCTGGCCGGACAGCGGAAGCGCCTCCGCCTTGCAGATTTTAAACCCGTTGTACTCTTTTGGATTGTGCGAGGCGGTAATCATCACACCGCCATCGTATCCGAATTTACCGACCGCAAAATATAACCCGTCGGTTGAAACCCGGCCCAAATCAACCGTATCGACCCCGGCATCGTTTATGCCCGAAGCGACCGCTTCGAACAGCTCGTCCGATGACACCCGCATATCCCGTCCGACCGCAATTGATTTCGGGTTAAGATAAGAAGCCAGAGCATTACCGATCCGGTAGGCGATATCGGCATTGAGATTCTCGCCGAAAATGCCTCGTATATCGTATGCTTTGAATATTGATCCGTCAAATTCCATAGTTTATCCTCTGAAAAAATTAAGGGCAATAAATATATCTCATTCTTCGCCCAAGTCAATCGGTTTTTCGCTCAAAAAATATTAACCGCTTGCTATATAATGCATTATCGGCAAATTTATTTTAATCTTATCAGCCGCTTCTTTGCTTTTATACTTATTTCTCGCCTGAATGATACAAAATCAGAGCATTTTTGCATTCTTTTGATTATCTTCGGAAAATTATGGCACTCGGGATTAACAAAGTTTCAATCAAGACAATTACTTTCTCTTCCTGTGTGATCTGGGTCGGGTTCTATGCCTGGCGGATTATCTTCAACAATTTTGCCGTCGAATATTTCGATGCCTCCCCGACCGATGTCGGCCTGATCCAATCGGCGCGGGAGATTCCCGGACTGCTCGCATTCGGAGTTGGAGCGCTTGCAGTCTATTTCACCGAATCAAAAATCGCCTCGTTCTCGATCGTCCTGATCGGTATCGGGCTGATTGTCTCCGGATGGTCGCCCTCATTATTCGTGCTCGGTTTTGCGACGGTCCTGATGTCATTCGGGTTTCATTATTTCGAACCGGCCAATGGCTCGCAACTTCTGATGCTGGCGGAAAACAGCAACGCCGGGAAAATGCAGGGGAAACTGAGATCATTTGAATCTCTGGCCGGTCTGATCGGAGGTCTGATGGTTCTCGGGCTAACCCTTTTTCTCGATTATCGCCAGACAATGTACCTTATCGGAGCTTTTGTCACCGCCGTTGGGTTGTACCTCTATATCGCTCTGCCGTCCAATCGGGGCAAAACTGAAAACCGCAAAGTCACTATCAAGAAAGATTACTGGCTGTATTATACGCTCGCCTTTCTGCGCGGCTGCCGGCGGCATATCTTCACGACCTTCGCCATATTTTTGCTCGTCAAAGATCATCATCTTTCGATTACGATGGTGACCGTTATCATGCTGGCCAATTCGTTTATCACGATTTTCACCCATCGCTGGTTCGGGTATATCTCCGATAAGTTGGGAGAGAGAATTCTTCTGGCCGGCTCCTCGTTTATATTGACCTTTATCTTTTTCGGCTATGCCTATGTCAGCTATCTTCCGCTTTTAATTGCGATGTTCCTGATTGATAATGTTATGTTCGGCTCCTCGATCGCGCTCAAATCGTATATCCGTAAAATCTCAGATCCGTCCGATCTGACCGGTTGTTTATCGTTCGGGATGACCGCTAATCATATCACGGCGGTAGTGATTCCGATTGTCGGCGGGATCATGTGGGAGATGTTCGGCTTTCGGACGACATTCATCGCCGGCGCGATTATCGTCTTCATCGACATGCTCTTCGCCCTGAAGGTTCCAAAGAAATCGGTATTGGATAATTAAATATTGTAGGCGTGGTTAATGGAATGCGGTGGCGCACCCCTTGCCGAAGGCCCTGTCGAAGATACTGAAGAATGAACGGAAGAATGAAGGGGGGTGCGGGACTGTTCCATGGTTGGCGTACGTCCAAAAAAGTGGGCCAATATAATAATGTGATTTCATTCCTGCCCGGATTTATTATATTAACATCTCAAAATATAATATTTGACAAGGAGACATTATGATTGCCCGAATCTGGCACGGATATACCACTCACGACAACGCCGATAAATATTTCGATGTGCTAACCACGATTGTTATCCCTGGTATTGCCGATAAAAAAATACCCGGCTATCATTCAATTCAGGTCCTCAGGCGGGAACTGCCCGATGAAACCGAATTTATTACAATTATGCGGTTCGATTCTCTTGATAATATCAAGGCTTTTACCGGCGAGGATTATGAAACGGCCCATGTTCCGGCCGAGGCTCGCCAGGTTTTAAAACGATTCGATTCCCGTTCCCAGCATTATGAAATGGTCCACGTATTGAGCTATTGATAAAATTGAATTCCATTCACGGCAAATGCCTCATCTACTCGTGTTATAATTATTGTCGCGATCCCCAATTACATTTTCTGTACCAATTCAATGTTAATTAACCAACCTCCTAATATGAGAGGCAATTAATGCATATTGACGGAATTACAATTTTGCTCCAAAAACGGTAGCTTAAAAAAACACAAAATATACAAAACAAACCCAATTTATGGCAACGAAAACTAAAAATGACAAAACAAAGCCAATTTGCTGTAACTTATAGAATAATAAAAACATATAAGGAATTTTTGCGCGGGCGTATGATCTGCGATCGGGATTGTTGGGAAATTCGGCTATTCGTCTATCTTCAACGCCGCAAGGAACGCTTCCTGAGGGATTTCGACCGTGCCAACCTGTTTCATTCGCTTCTTCCCCTCTTTCTGTTTCTCCAGCAGTTTCCGCTTACGGGTGATATCTCCGCCGTAACATTTGGCCGTCACGTTCTTTCGAAGCGGTTTGACCGTCGCCCGCGAAACGATTCGGGAGCCAATTGCCGCCTGAATGACCACCTCGAACAACTGACGGGGAATCAGCTTGCGAAGTTTCTCGACCAGATTGAGGCCGTACTTGTATGATTTTTGCCGATGAATTATAACCGAAAGGGCATCGACCGATTCATTATTAATCAGAACATCCAGCTTAACCAGATCGGAGCGCTGATAGTACGGCAGACCGTAATCAAGCGAGCCATAACCGCGGGATATTGATTTGAGTTTATCATAGAAATCGAAAATAATTTCCGACAGCGGCATTGAATAACTCAGGACTGCCCGCGTCTGGGTCGGGTATTCGGTATTTTTATATACGCCCCGTCGCTCGGTGCAGAGGCGCATTATCGCCCCCAGCGATTCGGGTATAGTGATTATCTGGGTATCAACATAAGGCTCTTCGACCCGGTCCGAAACGCCCGGCTCCGGCATTTGTGAGGGAGAATTGACGACAACCTTGGTACCGTTGGTCAGGTAGACATGATATTCGACATTGGGAACGGTGTTAATAATTGTCTGATCGTACTCGCGCGACAATCGCTCGGTGACAATCTCCATATGGAGCATGCCGAGAAAACCGCACCGGAAACCAAATCCGAGAGCCGAGGATGTTTCCGGGGTGAATGCGAGCGAAGCATCGTTCAGTTTTAATTTGTCGAGCGAATCCCGAAGGTCGGTATAATTTTCGGCCACCGCCGGAAATAGCCCGGAGAAAACCATCGGCTTAACCTCGACAAACCCCGGAAGCGGCGCTTTGGCCGGGAATTTGACTGTCGTAATCGTATCGCCGACACGAGTATCGGCCACATTTTTGATGGAGGCATAAATATAACCAACTTCGCCGGTATTAAGACTGGCCATCGGGAAATTTTGCAGTCGGCGGCATCCGACCTCATCGACCTCATACTGCTTTCCATGCGAGAAAAAGCGGATAGTGTCGCCTTTGGCAATCGATCCCTGGACCACTTTCAGATAAACCATGGCGCCGCGATAGGAATCATAAATCGAATCAAACACCAGCGCCATAAGCGGTTTGGTTTCATCTCCAATAGGCGGCGGGACTTTCGCGACAATCGTCTCCAGCAATTTGTCAACCCCGGCGCCGGTTTTGGCCGAGCAGTAGATTATCTCCTCCGGTTTGCATCCGATCAGATCGATAATCTGTTCGGCAACGACCTCGGGTTGCGCCGCGGGAAGGTCTATTTTATTGATGACCGGGATAATTTCCAGATTGTTTTCGAGGGCCAGAAAAAGATTGGATACCGTTTGCGCCTCGATTCCCTGAGCGGCATCGACAACCAGAAGAACCCCCTCGCAGGCCGACAGCGAGCGGCTGACTTCATAGGTGAAATCAACATGCCCGGGTGTATCGATCAGATTAAGCTGATAGATTTTTTGGTCTTTTGCCTTATAAGCGAGACGGATAGCATGGGACTTGATAGTAATCCCGCGTTCCCGCTCCAGGTCCATATCATCAAGCACCTGCTGTCGCATATGCCGTTCGGAGATAGTATGGGTCATCTCGAGCAGGCGATCGGCCAAGGTCGATTTGCCATGGTCGATATGGGCAATAATCGAAAAATTTCTTATCAGCTTTTGTTCATTCATAATTTTCCTCAAACGGAAGCAGAAAATACGGCTATTAGTGTCGTTTGTCAATGGAGATAATTAGTAGTGTCATTAATACTTGACTTTGCCTTCGGCAAAACTATATTCATTTTCAATGGAAATACCGAACGGCGAATTTAATAAGAAAAAACGCGCCCTTTACGAAAGAACTTTTTTGGGCTTGGGGCGGATATGTCTGAAAATAGGGCTGACTCCCAATATTCTGACCGCCCTCTCTTTGATTTTTGCCGTCGTTTCCGGAATCTATTTCTGGATTGGCAAAATCTGGTGGGGGATTTTCTGGATGCTGATGTGTTCGCTGGCCGATGTGCTCGATGGTTCCACCGCTCGCGCCGGCAAAATGGGCACCGTTTTCGGCGGAATTCTCGATCATGTCGCCGACCGTTATGGCGAGTATTTCATCCTGACCGGAATTACCCTCTCCAAAACCGTCCATCCCGGCTGGGGATTATTCGCCCTGTTTGGAATGATTATCGCCAGTTATACCCGGGCCGCGGCGGAATCAATCGGAAAAATTGAGAATTGTAATGTCGGCATTATGGGCCGCCCGGAAAAATTTACGCTTATTATAATCGGCGCCATGTTGGAACATTTCTTTCCCGAATCTCGATGGCTGGAGGCGGCGCTTATTATTGTCGGACTGACTTCATATATAACCTCAATTCAACGGCTGGTCTTTTCGAGCCGAGTCCTCAAGGGTAAGAAATGGGAAGATACTGACCAATGATTACCGCTATCGGAAACCCGGTTTACGATTACATTAAAACTCAAAAAATTGAAACCGAGGGAAGAATTCTTTCGGGTTGTTCCACCAATGCCGTTTTGGCCCTCTCGAAACTGGGCGTGAAAACCAGGCTTATCGGAGCGATCGGCGATGATTTCAAAAACGATTTTCTAACCTCCCTGAAGCAATACCGTATTGAATCGAAAATTATTGACTCCATTGAAACCGGCGGTTTTTCTCTGGTGTACTATGATAATTTCGGCAATCGGAATCTTGATTTAATCGGCCGGGCCAATGATATCGGCCATATAGCACTTGAAAGCTATATTGATTCCGATGCGATTCTGATTGGACCGATTTTGGGCGAGATTTCATTTGAAGAAATCAAAAAGATTCGCGCCCATTTCAACGGTTTGTATTTCTGCGACCCGCAGGGATTGTTGCGCGATGCTGACAAAAACGGGCGGATTACTCACAACAAAAAGGATGGCATTAATGAGGCGCTGAGCGCCTTTGATATCGTCAAACCAAACGAACTCGAGGGTGAAATCCTGACCGGTATCAATTGCCGGAAAGATCCGTATGAGGCGGCTCGGATAATCCATAGCTGGGGACCGAAAATTGTTATTGTCACTCTGGCGGAACTTGGCTCGATAATTTATGACGGTCAGATATTAATTGATATTCCGCCGTATCAAATTGATCTGCTTGATTCGACCGGAGCGGGGGATACCTATATGGCCGGATTCGTTTTTGAATATTTGAAAACCGGCGATTTGAGAAAATCTGGATGTTTCGCCTCGGCGGTCTCATCGATTATGATTGAACATGTTGGTCCTGATTTTCCGCTTGTGGAAAGCGACGTCAGAAAACGCCAGGATAGGTTGCTTTCTCTCGAGAATTATAAAATCAAAATTTAGAATTTTCCAAATAGTGTTTGTATGCTTCCGGCGTATCAATATCGAGCCAGCTTTCATCCCGTTCAACAAAAACCGCTTCCATGTCATTATTGGCAATGAGACGATTAATAGCGGCGCTGATTGAGTCCTCGCCCTTTTCCAAAGCCTCCCGCATCGCCGAGTAATAACGCCTGTTCAGCCGAAAGACGCCGCAATCCAAAGCATTGTACTTCTTAATTTTCTTGCCGATATTGACGATTGAGTTGCCGTTGCATTGTACTTTGGTGGCATCGTCGATATCAAATACTTCCTCGCATTTCGGATCAACCAGAAGAAGATTTTTATCCGATTGAAAATTGATAATCCTCTCCAGTGCTCCAATTGAGACGATATGATCGGACATCGAAAGAATGAAATTTTCCCCCTTTGTTTCCGGCTCGGAAACCAAAACCGATATGCCGTTGCCCTTATTCCATAAATCGTTTTTGACCGTAGCAATATTATAACCGAACCCTTGATTCTCCTTGAGATATTTTATGATAAAATCCGATTGCCAGCCGACCACAATAACGAAATCATTGATCCCGACCTGACTAAAATTGCCCATAATCGTTGATAGTATTGTTCCCCCGCCCAGCGGAAGCAATGTTTTCGGCGTTTTGTCGGTTTTATCCCAGAGGCGGCTTCCCATCCCGGCGGCCACAATTACTACTTTCATACCGCGCCACTCTGATTAAGATGGATCATTTTTGTGTCCGCCCTCTTTTAATAACTTTTCAATGGTCTCGACAAAACGGCGCGAAGCACGCCCGTCCAGTTTGTAAAAAAGTTCTTCCCGATAACGATCCGCCGCTCGTTTCATGTCATCGGTGGGATTAAGCGCTTTCTCTATGCCTTGTTTGATTTGTTCACCGGAACCGATATGGACAAAAGCATCCGAAAGAAATTCTCGATTGTCAACCTCGAGAATTGGCTGGCCGTCGGAATGGTTAAGCTTATTGCATGGCAGATCGAAAATAATTCCGGTTTTGCCGAGTGCGAGAAAATCAAAGACCGTACTGGAAGCCTCGCTGATAATGGTATTAGCGACCGAATAATACGGAACTATATTATATTCCTCGAATGGCAATAAAACCGCGTGAGAATATTTCTTAATTCGTTTTTCAAATATCCGGTGTTGTTTATGCGGGGCGTACTTGCCCATCCAGCTGTACGGATGAAGCTTTATTATCAGATTGTAATCTCGGGTTTGCTCAAAGATATGATCTTTGATATCATAGATGCAGGTCGGCTTGTAGGTGGGAGCGAAAAGGACGGTTGGTTTGGCTGGGTCAAGCCCCCATTTCCTCAGGATGGCGAACTTATCATCGAATTTTCCCTTGAAATAATAATCGAGCTTGGGAAGACCGATTAGATGCACCTCGCTTTTGCCCAGAACTTTCGAATTCTTGAGCGAGTCAACCCGGTGCTGTCCCTCGACGAATATCTGATATTTGTTATTAATAGACCCGGCCAGATTGCGATAAAGAACATTTTTTATGCCGGTACCATGATTGAGGAAACATAGGAGCGTCTTGCCGTACTGGGCGGCATCGGATAAAGTGTCACCGGTGATAACGACATCATAACCGCTTTTTTTATCGGTAAAGCGGTACCCGTTTTTTTTCCATTGCTCAATAATGGGAGAGTGGTACGTAAAATTGATAAAATATTTTTTTCTTTTTTCCGGATTAATTGAAAACCAGACCTCGTATTTATCATTATTTAAAAGACGGTCTATGACCGGATCAAAGGCGGCCTTATGATAAATATATCCGATTTTAAAAAGGACTCTGATTTTCCTCAATTAATTTGACCTCCGCTGTCACCATCTGGCTTTGTTACTTCCCCTAATCTTCTGTCTAAAAAAACGGCTGGGCCTGAAAATGTCAAGACTTCTCTGCTTAATAGTAAGCATCGGGACTAACTCGCTAAACCGTCAAACAAAAATGAGATAATATTTTTTACCCGGGCATTGATTTCAGTATTGGATCGGCTGCCTTTTTCAATATTCATTTCTTTCCGGATTAAACCTTTCAATATTATCAGAAGCAGTTGGCTGATTTCCTCGGATTCAATATCCTGTCTGATTTCCCCGACTGTGGCACCCCGGCTCAAAATTGCGTTGATATATTGCAACTGGCAATTGTTCATCAACTCAATAAAATTCCCGGAAATATCCCGGCTGTTCTCATAATTCATTTTTATATAAAAACCGTATTCGACCGGATAATCCTCGAAATACTCAAAATGCTCTGTAAAAAATCCAAATAATCTTTCCCTGGCTCGCACCGGCTGTTCATTTTCAAAATAATGGCGCCAGAAATCGGAGTAGTAGTCAAAATAAATCTGGGAAATGAATTCCAGAATATTTTTTTTATTGTCGAAATATTGAAAGAGCGAACCTTTGGATACCCCCGCCCGATTGGCCAGAATATCAAGAGCCACCTGATCATAAGTCATCCGGGAAAACATTTCCAGCGCAACGCCGTATATTTTATTTTTCTTCCCGGTGGAAAGTCTTCTGAAGGTCGGTGTTACGATTTCTTTATTTTCCAATTCGACAATGAGATTTTCATTCATGTATAGCCTCTTTATATATTATGACGTTGTAGTCACTAATATTATACTATTGTTTTATTCGTGTCAATATATTTCTTGCCTTTTTATTCGAAATAGGTTATGATTATTCTCACGAAAATAATAATATTTAAAAGGAGTATATATAGATGCCAAAAGTTAGAGTAGCTATTCTGGGTGTCGGCAATTGTTCATCGTCATTCGTTCAGGGTGTTGAGTTTTATAAGAAGGCGAAGGATAATGATTTTGTTCCGGGTTTGATGCATGTCAATCTGGGCGGCTATCATATCAGCGATATCGAATTTTCCGCCGCGATTGATATCGACAAAAATAAGGTCGGCAAGGATCTGTCCGAGGCTATTTTCACCAAGCCGAATAATACGTACAAGTTTTCCAGCGTTCCCAAACTGGGCATTACCGTCGCGCGCGGCATGACCCATGACGGATTGGGTAAATATCTGTCGCAGATTATCGAGAAAGCGCCGGGCGATACCGCCAATATTGTCAAGCTTCTCAAAGATACCAAAACCGATGTCGTCGTCAGCTATCTTCCGGTCGGCTCTGAAACCGCTACCAAGTGGTATGTCGAGCAGATTCTTGAGGCCGGTTGCGGCTTTGTTAATTGCATCCCGGTTTTTATCGGACGGGAAAAATACTGGCAGAGTCGGTTCAAAGAGCGAGGTCTGCCGGTTATCGGCGATGATATCAAATCGCAGGTCGGCGCGACTATCACCCATCGGGTTCTGACCCGTCTCTTCCGCGAGCGGGGCGTCAAACTGGAACGAACCAGCCAGCTCAATATCGGCGGTAATACCGACTTTCTCAATATGCTCGAGCGGGAACGTCTCGAATCGAAAAAAATATCTAAGACAAATTCTGTCACTTCGCAGCTGGATTATGATATCGGCAAAGCCAATGTCCATATCGGTCCCTCCGATTATGTCGAATGGCTGACCGACCGCAAATGGGCGCATATCCGGATGGAGGGAACGACGTTCGGTAATGTCCCGCTCAATCTGGAACTGAAACTTGAGGTCTGGGACTCGCCCAATTCGGCCGGGGTGGTGATCGATGCCGTTCGGTGTTGTAAACTGGGATTGGATAATAAGCTGTCCGGGACGCTCGAAGCGCCCGCGTCATACTTCATGAAATCACCGCCGGTGCAGGTGACTGACGATGATGCCCGCAAAAATACCGAAGAGTTCATTTTGAAATATGGATGGAAAAGCGATAAAGAGACCGCTAAGACGTCCCGTAAAGTGACGCTGAAGGGTAAAACGGAAAAGGCCAAAACTGTTCGCCGTAAAACGGTCAAAAAGGCGGTCACCGCGAAATAGAATTTCTTTGAAATAGATTAAAGATTTATTCTAATTGTAAATGTGCCCGGTGAATCCTCAGATTTACCGGGTATTTTTTTATTATATTATGAATATCTGGATAATATTGTAGTATATTAATTATTATATATGATACTTTTGTCGGTTCTAAAATGGTAAGGAGGGACCGTTTGAATACCAAAAATTATCTGCTTGTGTCGGGACTGTTTATTCTAATGATGTTCAATATTGCATTAGCCGGTGGAAGTAGAGACTGTACTTCCGATTCACTGAGAATTTTACTTAGAGCTTATTGGGATTATTCCGGGAGTGAAATGATAATTCAAGATCAAAGCAACTGCCTAATTGAAAATTGTCACTCCAGACTGGACACAATTTTCTATCTTATCGCCGGTCGGAGGGATTATTTAATTGAAGATGATCTTGATTCCATGATTCAATTCGGCAATTCCGATGAAAAATCCGATGCCTATTATTTAAAAGGATATTTGCAGACGCCCTATACGAAAGGAGACTACGATAATAGTTATTCTATACCATTGGCATATTTTGATAGCGCCATTCAATATAATGATCAGTATGATTTGGCCTACTATAATAAAGGGATGATTTATTTGAAACAGGAAGTGACCGATTCGGCTCGTTATTATTTTGATCGAGCACTGGCCATTCGTGATGATCAAATTCATTACTGGCTATATCAAAGCATGGCCAATAAGGTCCTTGGTAATGAAACCGCCTGCGAAAAGTCATTTAATAAAGCGATATCCATATGTGATAAATCTTTTAAGGCTTTTAGGTTTATTGGTGATGAATATTATAAATGTCTTTTATTGGAAGAAGCGATTATAGCCTATGATAGTGCATTAACTAAAAGAACAGATGTTTATGATTTGTGGTTTAATTATGGTATATGCAAATATAGAGTTGATTCATTATCCAGTTATAGTCAGTATTTTGATAGTTGTCTAAAATATATTGGGGAAAAGACATCAATGTTATTGAACTATGGTGGAATCTTGAATTATTTTAACCTAAAATCGATAGCCTATAAATACTATAACCGATCATTGGAGATAGATGGGACAGAGGCTTGGGGGTGGATGTACAAAAGTAATTTCATGGCTGGATATGGCTTTGTTGATAGTGCTGTTCTCTTTTTAGATAGCGCTTTTAAATACGACACCCGTAACATCTTTCTTGAGCATAATTTAATGAGAGGGTATTATTTGATGTGTTACGGTCTTTGGGAGGAAGCTTTAAATTCGCTTAACAAGTGTAGAAATCAGGATTGTGATGATGATTTAATAAAAATGAAGTATGCCTATGCCCTTGATTGTTGTGTAGAATTGTCTTATATAGACAGAGCTTTGATTTACTGTGATAGTCTTTCCGAGTTGAAACCCGATGATACTACGATTACGAATTACTGCGACAGTTTGAGAGCGGCTAATCCGAGATAATTAGATCAGTGCAATTTTTTAAAAAAAACCGGCGGGTTGAATGCACCTGCCGGTTTTTTTATAAATATTTTTATTATGCTGACTGCTTGGCCGGCTTATTTATAATCTTCGGACTGCCCAGACCCTTGATAACGTCGGCGGTGATGATGACCTCTTCAATATCATCTTTCGATGGTGAATCGTACATCACATCCAGCATCGACTTTTCGAAAATCGAGCGTAAGGCGCGGGCGCCGGTCTTTTTCTTCTCGGCAATCGCAACCGCCTCCCAAAGAGCCTCTTTTTCAAAACTCAGCTTGATCCCCTCCATTTCAAACAGCTTCTCATACTGCTTGGTAATCGCATTTCTCGGCTCGGTTAAGATCGAAAAGAGAGCGTTGCGATCGAGAGGTTCCAGCGCCGTCGTGATCGGCAGACGGCCGATAAGTTCCGGAATCAAACCAAACTGAAGGAGATCCTCCGGTTCGGTATGGCTGAGAATTTCCGGCGATTTCTCGGAAATATCAAGATTCTCGGCGTCGAATCCGACCTGCTTTTTGCCGACCCGGCGGGCAACAATTTTTTCGAGACCGAAAAAAGCGCCGCCGCAAATAAAGAGAATATTGCTGGTATCGATCGGGATGAATGATTGCTCGGGATGCTTCCGTCCGCCTTTGGGGGGAATATTGGCCACCGTTCCCTCAAGAATTTTTAAAAGCCCTTGCTGAACACCCTCGCCGGAAACGTCGCGCGTAATCGACGGGTTGCCGTCGGAGCGGGCGATCTTATCAAGCTCGTCAATATAGACAATCCCGCGCTCGGTCAGAGCCTGATTGAAATTGGAGGCTTGATAGAGCCGCACCAGGATATTTTCGACATCCTCGCCCACATAACCGGCCTCGGTTAAAACGGTAGCATCGGCAATGCAGAAAGGGACTTTGAGAAATTTGGCCAGGGTGCGGGCAATAAGCGTTTTTCCGGTACCGGTCGGACCCATTAAAAGGATATTCGACTTTTCGAGATCGACTCCATCGCTATTTTTCTTGTCATTCGGATCTTTACCGGCCAACTCATTGATTCGTTTATAATGATTATAAACGGCCACCGCGACATTTTTCTTGGCTTGTTCCTGGCCGATAACATATTGATCGAGAAAAGACTTTATCTCAGCCGGTTTGGCCAGCTCGACCGGAGCCTCCTCTTTTTCGTAGATCGGCGAAGAGATCAATATATCATGGCATAATGATACGCAATCATTGCATATAAATGCTTCGTATCCGGCGAATAATCGTTTTACCTTGGAGGCCGATTTTCCGCAGAAATTACAACGATGGTTGCCGCCGCCGCCATCGTTTTCATCCGATGATTTCTTTTTCTCAGCCAATTATAAACCTTTATTTATTTTTTTTCTCTTTATGTTTGAATTCATAAATCTTGTCGATAAGGCCGTACTCCACCGCCTCGCCGGCTGACATAAAGTAGTTGCGATCCGTATCTTTTTCAATTTTATCGAGAGGCTGTCCGGTATGATGCACTAAAAGATCATTCAAACGTTTTTTGGTATGTGCAAATTCTCTGGTCATAATTTCGATATCGGACACCTGACCCTGCGTTCCCGCCATCGGCTGATGGATCATAATCCGGGAGTTGGGAAGCGCCGCGCGCTTGCCCTTGGTTCCGGCGGTGAGAAGGAAAGCGCCCATTGAGGCCGCCATGCCCATGCAGGTCGTGGCAATATCCGGTTTGATGAACTGCATCGTGTCATACATCGCCATACCGGCCGTTACCGAACCGCCCGGCGAGTTGATGTAAATGAAAATATCTTTTTCCGGGTCTTCCGCCTCGAGAAAAAGCATCTGGGCGATAACCAGATTGGCAATCTGATCGTCTATCGGCGAGCCGATAAAAATAATTCTATCCTTGAGCAAACGGGAATAAATATCATAGGCGCGTTCGCCGCGTCCGGTCTGTTCTACCACCATTGGTACTAATGTCATTTATATATCCTCCGTGGTTTTATATTCCGTTATTATTCCGCCGCGTCATCCTTGTTTTCAGTTTCCGATTTATCTCCTTCGGCGGTTATAGTCGCCCTGGCCTCTTCGGGAACATAGGTGACTTTGGTCATCAGGAAATCAAATATCTTCTCTTCCAATAATGAGTTGCGAATCTCATTTATCTTGCCGGTTTTGGAAAGCAAATCTTTGGCCTTGTCCATTTCCATCTGATAGCTTTCGGCAAAACTCTTAATCCATTTTTCGGTATCTGACGCCAAAACTTCAATCTTTTCCTGCTCGGTCAGGTAATCCGTCAGGAAATTCCAGCGAATTGCCTCTTCGGCAATCGGCTGATAATACTCCCGAATGCCGCCTTCGTCGATTTTCGGATTCTCTTTTTTCATCTCTTCCAGAGCCGATTCGATATATTTTTCGACCATCGCCTCGGGGACATCTATTTTATTCTTATCAATGACCTGTTGCATCAATTCCCGTTTTTGCCATTGGCGCTGATCCTGCTCTTTTTGTCTCTGGATATCCTCGCGGATTTTAAGCCTAAGTTCAAGCATCGTTTCAACTTTGCCCTCCGAGGCCGCCTTGGCGAAAGCGTCATTTTCTTCGGGAAGAATCCGTTCTTTCACCTCTTTGAGTTTGCATTTATAGCCGATTTTCGCCCCGGCTAGCATCTTATTGGCAAAATGTTCAGGATACTCGACATCCACCGTGCGCTCTTCGCCCACTTTCATTCCGACCAGCTTCTCCTTAAATTCCGGCATCGTGTTTTCCGAATCGAGATCGATTTCGGTATCGTTATAGCCGGTGTCGGGAAGGATATGTTTGGGATCCGAGGCTTTTTCCAGATCAAGCACCAGCATATCCTCGGCCTTCGCCTCGCGCTCTACCGTTTTGAATTCAGCCGTTTTTTTCCTGAGATATTTTACCACCAGATCAACCTCGGTGTCGGAAACATCAAGCTTTTGTTCGGGAAGTTTCAGTTCATCAAGATTTATCGAATTGATATCCGGCATCACCTCGACTTTGGCCGTGTAGTGAAGCGGGTTGCCCTCCTTAATATCAAACTCCACGATATCAGGCAACGAGGCGACCTTAAGATCATGCTCCTTAACCGCCTCAGGATAGGTCTTTTCAACCAGATCGTGAAGAATCTCTTCTTTTATCGCTTCGCCATATTTCGATTTAATAACATGCATCGGAACCTTGCCGGGACGAAAGCCCTTGATTTTTACATCTTTGGCAAACTTATGGTAGACCTCGGCGAAGGCGGCATCGACCGTTTCGGTCGGAACTTCAACTTCAATTTCCCGTTTCAGACCAACTTCGGATTTTATCACTGATTTCAATTCAATAACTCCTAAATTTCAGGTTTATGCGAAAGGGGGGACTTGAACCCCCACCCGGTGAAGGACTGGATCCTAAATCCAGCGCGTCTACCAATTCCGCCACTCTCGCAATAAGCCCAAAAATATACGTTTTTTGCCGGGTGATGTCAAGGGCGAGAATATCGATGTGATAAAGACACCTTGAAAAACGCCAAGTTTGAGAATGACAAAATTACGGATAGAAAATTGATAATAAAAGAATGCCCTATTCCGCCATTTAATCGCCAATGAAATTATTTATGGACTCGTATTGTCTATAATACTCCCTAACCATGAAACAAAAAGAGGTCTTCAATGAAAATTGCAGTCATAACCGCTTTTTTTCTTCTATTCACCTTTATCGGCCTGATGGCTGGAAATGAGGCCACCATTCTAAATACCGAATTAGTGGCGTCGAATTTGCAAAATCCGGTGTTCGTCACCTCCCCGGTCGCTGATGAGCGCCTGTTTATTGTTGAACAAACCAGCGGACTCATCAAGATATTGAAAACTGGTTCGATTTTGCCTACCCCATTTCTGGATATCAGCGGCAAAATTTCGACCGGCGGCGAACGGGGACTCCTCGGTTTGGCTTTTCATCCGCAATTTGCCATCAATGGCTATTTTTACGTTAATTATAGCCGATCCGGCGATGGTGCCACCGTCATTGCCCGATATTCTGTTTCCGCCAATCCCGATTTGGCCGATGCGGGTAGTGAATTGATTATATTAACCATCAGTCAACCCTATTCAAATCATAATGGGGGGATGATTGCCTTTAGCCCAGCCGATGGCTATCTCTATATTGGAATGGGCGATGGGGGGGATGCGGGCGACCCGAATAATTACGCCCAGACAGGTTCATCACTACTCGGTAAAATTTTGAGAATCGATATCGATAGCGGAACGCCGTATGCCATTCCGCTGTCCAATCCGTACGCCGAACATCCCACTATCCGCGAGGAAATCTGGGCGTTCGGTTTTCGTAATCCCTGGCGGTGGAGTTTTGATCGTTTGTCCGGTGATCTGTACATTGCCGATGTCGGCCAGAGTAATCTGGAGGAGATAGATTTTCAGCCGTTTAATAGTGGCGGCGGTGAAAACTACGGCTGGAGGTGTTATGAGGGATTATCAGATTATAATACAACCAATTGCGGCCTGTCAACCGATTATGTTTTCCCGATTTATGAATACGGCCATACTAACGGACGCTGTTCCATTACCGGTGGCTACGTCTATTCCGGTTGCATTTCCGATCTCGTCGGAACATACTTCTATGGCGACTTTTGTACCGGCGAAATCTGGTCATTCGAATATAATGGCTCAACCGTGGCCAACTGGATCGACCGCACCGCCGAACTCGATCCGCCCGGTGCGGCGACGATTAACAATATTGTATCTTTTGGCGAGGATGCCGCTGGCGAACTGTATATTGTAGAATATTCCGGTTCGGTTTATAAGATAGTTCCCGACGGCGGTGGCTCGGGATGTTCATCAACCTGCGGCGATGTCAACGCCAACGGCGCAGTTAATATTCTCGATATTACCTTCCTGATCGCCTATCTCTATAAAAACGGCCCAGTCCCCAATCCGCCGAGTGCCGGTGATATCAACAACAACGGGGTTGTTAATATTCTTGATATCACCTACCTGATTGCCTTCCTTTACAAAAGCGGTCCGGCGCCAGTTTGCGGGTAGAATGCCAAATTCCATTGGGCCGTAAACACCCCATCTGCCCCAAAACAAATTGACAAACGTCATAATACCATCTATTATATGAATAATAGGTGCAAAGATATTAATATTGTTAAATAATAAATGTCGAAACCACCGGGGTTTCGACTACTAAGACTATTGGATTAGTGTAATGCAGGAGTGACTGTCTCCGGTCTATTAGCCAATTGGCATGTGGGCGATAAAAATCGCTGGCTGAAATAATAATAAAAGATTACAATAAGAGGGTAAATAAGGGCATCTGTCGCCCACAAAATATAATAAGTTCTTTTTTGTAGCGAAAGATTCGATATGAATGAGAAATGGATAGGATTTTGCCGCTTCCTTAACAGTCTCCATCCCGTCCGACTGGTGACTCTCGGTTATATATCCTATATAATCTTTGGGTGGATATTGTTGTCATTACCATTTTGCCATACCTCTGACATGGTATCAGCTCTGGATGCATTATTCACGTCTACATCTGCCGTTTCCACAACTGGTCTCGTCACGGTTAGTACCGGGAATGACTATAATTTTCTTGGACAATTTATAATTCTGATACTTATTCAACTCGGTGGGATAGGCTATATGACTTTTGGTTCTTTCGTTGTTCTCTCTCGAAGCGCCGGTCTTTCGGAACGCCGCCAACAAATTGGCAAAGCAGTTTTTAGTATGCCCGAGGATTTCAGAATAGATAAATTTATTAGAAGTGTCATTACATTTACGCTAATTACAGAAACTCTGGGAGCGTTCTTCCTGTTTCTGGCCTTCGTTGACGCCGGAATCGAAACACCGATATGGTCGGCGGTATTCCATAGTATCTCGGCTTTTTGCACCGCAGGTTTCGGCCTTTATGACAACAGCTTCGAACCTTTTCGCGATAATGTCTCAGTAAATATTATTCTGGGAATTCTAAGTTATCTTGGGGCTATTGGATTCATAGTCTTTATCGACGGGTGGCGCCGTGTCATTCGAAAAACCGAACGGCTTACTCTTACGAGTCGAATCATTTTGGTTACGACGGGGTGGTTAAGCCTTGCCGCTATCGCCCTTTTCTTCGTGGGCGAGCCGTCTATCCAGAATCTCCCGCCTTATGAGCGATTGACAGCAGCTTGTTTTCAGGTTATGACATCCATTACGACGGTAGGTCTTAATACTATCCCGATTGGATCCTTGTCTCAGGCATCTTTGTTTTTAATCATCCTTCTGATGATTGTCGGGGCATCACCTGCCGGTACTGGTGGAGGCCTCAAGACAACAACATTTACGGCGCTTTTCGGTGTAATTAAAAGTTCAATAAAAGGTCAGCGGAAAGTGACATTTTGGAACAGGGAAATCCCCGAAGAAAGAATCCGCTTAGCCATTGCAAGTCTTGGTTTGTATGCATTTATTCTGATTATGGGATGTTATCTGCTTGCATTGACGGAATCGCTTCCATTCGAAGTACTATTTTTTGAATCGGCATCCGCTCTTGGAACCGTGGGATTAAGTACCGGCATTACGGCTCAACTTACCCCAATTGGGAAACTGATCCTGATAGGATTGATGTTTATTGGCCGTCTCGGACCGTTGAGTTTCGGCGTCGCATTGTTCTTTTCATCGCATAAACCAGATGAACCTGATAAAGAAGATTTGGCTGTCTAAAACCAGCAGGAGTAGGTCGGTAGTAATCATCTTTTGATACTCTGTCATAGTCGAGTATCCTTTAAATAGGAGCGGTTAATTGAGTAATTATTTCAACACTGATTTTTTATCGAGGCATTCTCAAAGAAGAAGAGATAAGAATTATATTAATAGCGTATATAAAGATGCTAAAACTCTATTCATTCCGATTTTTAATGATAGTAATCTTTTTAACGATGAACAACCGAATATGCTTTCTTATCAACAGATTAAGAATCTGGAGGATATAATATCATTCTCTGTTTTTCTTGGGGAAAACTCCAATAATACATATTTTTCAATAAGTTTAACAGGTGATAACAATATTGTATCAAAACGCTTATCAAAATTTGGTACTTTTCAAAGTTTAAGAAAACAGGCATCAATTTTGGATGAGGAAACTGCTGGTCTCCTGGCTTTCGCAAGAGCTATGGATTATTGGCATCGCCAGAATTTATATTGCGGAAATTGCGGTGATGAAACCGATATTATCGAAGCAGGCTTCTCAAGAAAATGCAGCAATACTGAATGCCAGCGAACATTTTTCCCAAGAATAGATCCGGCAGTTATAGTTTTAGTTACAAATGATGATTCTTGTTTATTGGGCAGACATTCTTCATGGCAAAAAGGATTGTACGCTGTAATTGCCGGCTTTGCTGAACCGGGTGAAAGACTGGAGTCTGCTGTAAAACGTGGAGTTGAAGAAGAAACGGGAATAAGAGTTAAAAACATAAAGTATCATTCATCACAGCCCTGGCCATTTCCATGTTCATTAATGATTGCCTTTACTGCAACAGCAGAAAATACTGAAATTGATAATGACGAAGATGAGTTGGATGATGTCAGGTGGTTTAGCCGGGATGAATTAAAAAAGAAACTGGCTGACAATCAGATAACGATTGCTTCCAAAATGTCAATAGCATATAGTTTAATAAGTGAGTGGATGGAACAAACAGATTAAATTTCCGTGCGCGGCAGTCCTAGTTCGAGTAGCTCGAAACCCTTGCCTTTAGGTCGCTTCGAAGATCCTGTCGTAGACCTTGACAAAGGAAGGGACGAAGGAAGGGCGAAGAGCGAGGTTTCGACAAATAATAATTGTAATATTAGACGGAATGAGATATAATATATAAAAAGAAGGGACAGACGAATGCGTCTGCCACCCACAAAATGATAAGAATATG
>JBDRRI010000309.1:0-11440 GCA_043825815.1 Candidatus Zixiibacteriota bacterium | reverse complement strand
CGCCGATTGAATTAATCAGTGATTGGAAATATTTGGCAAGAAATTCAAAGCTTCGGATTATCGTTGATGAGGGTCTGAATACGATTGAAGATTACTTTAAGTATGCCGATTTTGTCGATGGGGTTAATATTAAAATGGCCAAGTCGGGGGGGCTGTTCGACGCTGTTAAAATTGCGAGAAGGGTGCGGAAAGATAAATTGAAGATTCTTTTGGGGTGTATGGTGGAAAGCTCGATCGGTATCGCGCCGGCGGTATATATGGCCGACCTGGCCGATTATTTTGATCTCGATGGCCCGCTGTTGCTTCAAAATGACATCGGCGAGCATATAAATTTTAATCTTGATGAGATTTCGGTCGATGATAATATTATTGGCGGACCAAAAATAAGAAATGAGTTTCTTGATGTTTAGAATAGATAGTAAGTTCATTACGGTGGTTATTCTTTTATTAATATCGGCCTTATCATACGCTCAACCGCCGGTCATAAATATTATATATCCGCAAAGAGACAGCCTGATTGGGGCGGTCGATTCAACCTTCATTTTCGGCTCGGTGACGCCCGGTTCGAAAATGACGATTAACGGCTTTGAAATCAAGGTTCACAAAGAGGGCGGATTTCTGGGGTTTCTTGCGGTTGAACCGGGACCGTTTGAATATGAAATAGTAGCATGGAATAAAACCGATACAACCCGCATGATCTGGCGGATACTGGTGCCGGAGCCGGTAAAATCATTCCCCGGTCAGTCGCTGAGAATCGCCGATAAAATGACCTCTCTGGGAAATCTCTCGCTTGCTATGGGGGATAAGCTGGTAGTTGAAATTCAGGGTGCGCCTGGATGTGTCGCTTATTTTTCGGTTCCGGGATATGCCGATTCGGTACCGATGGTCGAGTTGGAGCCGAAAATCCAACCGTACTGGGGCCAATCAGTATTCGGCGCCGGAACGGTGCCCGATTCGTTGATGATTCGCGGATTTTATCGCGGGTATGTCGATATTGATAGCCGTAAACTGCCTGATTCGACGCGGATAATATATCACCTGATGAATAAACAAATGTCGGAAATTCTTCAGCGGATATTCGAATTGACCCGAACCGAAATAGATTTAACAAAGAGTGATTCGCCGTATCTTAAGGAGATTTACCGCACTGATAGTTCGCGGATATATGTTAAGATTAACTCGAGTGAATTTCCCAATGTTATCAGTTTCACCGATTCAACTCAGATTGTCAGGGTTGGACCGAGACGAGGGTACTACGCGACCTTCCAGCCGGCCGGAATCAAGGCTCTGGCGGTTGGTGCCGAGGGCGATTGGCTGAAATTGAAGCTGTCGCAGAATCAGACTGGTTGGGTCAATCGCAAGTCGGTCGAGTTTTTGGATAAGAACCTTCCGATAACGAATTCTTATCTTCGGGCGATAAGAACCAATGCTTACGAGGACAGGACAATTATCGAGCTTCCTTTATCGAATAAACATCCGTTTCGAATCGAGGAGGCAGGGACTAATTTGTTGTCGCTCTATCTTTATGGGGTGATTTCCGATACTGACTGGATTCGGTATGACACTAAAGACAGTGATATCGATCTAATTACATGGTCGCAGGTGGAACTGGATTTGTACAAACTGACGGTACAATTTAAAAAGCCAATTTGGGGTTATGATGTCTATTACGAAAATAATATCCTGAAACTTCAGTTGAACAAACCGCCCGATGATTTGAATAATTTGCGGGGTAAAGTAATCGTTGTCGATCCCGGTCATTGGCCGGATCGGGGAGCAACCGGATGCACCGGTCTGGCCGAAAGGGAAGCCAACCTGGCGATTGCGATGCAACTTAAGAAACAGTTGCAAAACCGGGGTGCTTTAGTCGTTATGACACATGAGGGAGACATGGGGGCCTCGCTTTACGGACGGCCTGAAATAGCCAAGGCAGTCGAGGCTGATTTATTCGTGTCAATTCATAACAATGCTCTCCCAGATGGTGTCAATCCCTTTGAAAATAACGGCACTTCGGCTTACTATTATCATCCGCATTCCAAGGCTTTGGCCGAGTTGATTCATAGTGAGATTGTTGACCGGGTTGAGATTCGCTCGCACGGGCTATATTACGGTAATCTGGCGGTTATCCGTCCGACGCAATTCCCGGCGGTGCTGATTGAGTGCGCCTTTATGATGATTCCGGAGCAGGAGGCGATGCTTCTCTCGACGAAACACCAAAAGAAATTCGCCAAAGCGATTAGGATTGGGATAGAGAAGTTTCTGAGAGAAAACCAATAATTAATCAGTATAATTGAAGTCATCCATAATAAATTTAAAATCGATAATTAATTGCTAATTTGACCTGTTCATGGTGGGTCGAAATATTATTCTTCATTGTAATTTGTAAACCTGGTACCTGTTTCTGATCATTAAAGATTTTGACACTATTTTTTAAATGATTATCGGCAATTATTTCGAACACGATGGATATCAAGGCTAAAGGTACACCGATGGTAAGCATTGTTTGGTGTGTATTCCTGGAATCGTCATAATTGCCGGTCATTGTTGCTCCGGCAACCCAACCTAATAGAAATCCTGCAGGATACCCCGTTAACTCGGCAATGAAATGATTCGATCGATATTGGAGAATTTCGTTAAGAGACTCCTTATTATCATTCATTGCGAGATATAAAATACCAGCGCCGCGACCAATTTTATAATAATTATATCCACCATCATCTGTATATTGCCAGCCGGTTATAAGACTATTTTTTAACTGTATGTCGCCAGCGCATGTCATACAAAAAGGAATAAAAAAAATAATTCCGGTGTACAGTAGTCTTTTCAAAACTCAAGCCTCAGATTTAGATATAAAATCACTCCTGTATATATAATAAATATATTATTCCATAAAAGTCAATAATCTCGAATATTATCCGCCGGATATTTTGTTAACTGTCAAATCCGACATAATCACTTTCTAAAATTTTTGACAACTTTAATTCCTATTATTTCGTATATTCAAGTTTTATTATGGCAAGGCGATATGAGTGTGATAAGTAACAATAAAAAAGTAATGAAAGATTATACCGAGGGATCGATTATCCAGTCGATTCTTAAGATGGGTATTCCCTCAATGGTCGGCTTTCTCGCCTCGCATATTTACTATATGATTGATATGTGGTGGCTGTCAAGATTGCCTATCAAAGAAACCGCGGTGGCGGCGGTAACAATCTACTCCAATGTCGCCTGGGTCTTTTTCTCGTTCAATATGCTAATTGGGGCGGGTTCGGTGGCAATTATCTCTCGACGTTATGGCGAAAAGAATCCGGATCACACCGAAGTCGCCATTAAAGAAACTTTTTTGTTGAAATTCGTATTAGGTATTGCCATCGGTCTGATCGGTTATCTGATGACCGATTATATTGTCTATTTCGCCGGCGCCCGTGATGAGACCCTTCGTTTGGGCATTCTATACGGCAAGGTAATATTTCTCGGAATGGCCTTCAATTATTCAACCTATTCGGTCTATACCGCTATGCGGGGCGTAGCCAATCCGAATATGGCCATGGCACTCATGCTCGGTTCAACGGTAATGAATTTGGTGCTCGACCCACTCTTTATATTCGGCTGGTGGATATTCCCGGAACTGGGTGTTCAGGGAGCCGCGGTGGCCTCGGTGACATCGTACGCTCTGACGTTTCTGGCCGGTCTGGCCGTATTCTATGCCGGTATACCAAATGTGAAATTGAATTTACGAGGTAAAGAATCAATATCCATAAAAACGATGATACAGATTATAAAAATAGGGACTCCCTCATGGCTCGGTAATCTGTCTTATTCGGCCTCGCGGCTGGTAGTTATGCCGATGATAGCGATATTCGGCGATTCGGTAGTGGCCGCCTATGGTGTCGGCATGCAAATATCGGCAATCGGGATTTCAATCCTGGTCGGCATCGGTTTGGGGCTGGCCTCATTGATCGGCCATAATCTCGGGGGCGGAAAAAAAGAGAGAGCGAAGAAAACAGCCAATCAGGCGATTCTTCTGGCGGTCGGAATCATGACTGTTATCGGCCTTATTACCCTGTTTATGGGTCGCTCGATTATGTCATTATATTTCAGCAATGATGAAACGATTCGGCATGGGATTGCCTTGCTGAGAATATTCGCCATTGCCTTTCCGTTCTGGGGTATCTGGATTATGCTCGAGGAGATTTATTCCGGGGTCGGATTGAATATGCCCGCTATGATTGTGAGTACTTCGAATGCCTGGCTGATTCAAATTCCGATGATATTTATTCTGACACGAGTACTTGATATGAATCAAACCGCCGTCTGGTGGTCGATGATGTTTGCGTCGGTAATCTCGGCGGTTGCATTTTATATTTATTACCGGCGGGGACAGTGGCTCGACGTAAAAGTCTGATAATTACGGTTTTTCAAATAACAGAAGCCGGCCTTCATTTACATTTATGTCCGACCATTTCTCAACTTTAAATTCAATCCCGGCCACGCCGCAGGGAGGGATTGCATCATTGAATTCCGGGGATAGAATTGTGGATATTTCGGTAATTATCGGGTTATGGCCGAATACAAAAACAGACTGATACTTTTCATTGACTTCATCAATTATGTGTAAAAAAGAATTTAATCTCAAATTATCATAGAGACTTTCATGAGTCGTAATATTCTTGGCCGAGATATTGAATGTGCCTGCAAATATAATTGCGGTTTCAAGCGCTCTTTGAGCCGGGCTGGATATAATACAATCGGGAATATGCGAGCCATTTAGTAATTCTCTCGACATACTAAGAGCGGCTCGTTTACCATCGTCGGTTAACGGCCGCTCACGATCGGAAAGCATTCTATCACCGACAGCGTAAGAATGTCGGATCAGATAAATTCTTTTCATAGACTATTTGAACCGGTTGTGGAACCGGGGGACATTAATATCCAAGAACATTCATTACCAAACCGACACTCATCGAATTAGTTTCGTATGTCACTGGTCGGGCATCAGTATCCCCATTCGGTTGGGCGTACAAAAAGACTAATTCCAGAGACCAGTTGGGTGAGAATTCATATCCGATACCGCCGTTGATACCCAGGCCGACATCAGGATCGGTGCCCTTAAATGGATAGCTCTGGGTGGAAAATCCGACTCCGAGATTAAAAAACAAAGACGGGGCTTTCGGTTGCAGGAAATAAGTGGCGCCAATGCCCCCGACACCAATGGCAAGGCTTTTCTTGTCCTTGGATTTATTGAGATGGATATATTTATAATAAGTACTATCGGCGCCTGAAATATCGGTACTTACGACAGAATCAATATATATGGAATCCTCGGTATTGCTGAACCATGAGACAGAATTGTTCCAATAAACCATAAACTTATCACTGAAAGCATAGCCAATTTTAAAATTGGTAGTAAAGGCGAATTTGCTAAAGCTTTCTTCCACCGACAAATCAGAAAAAGTTGAAGCCAGCGCCGTATCGAGAACAATCGTATTACTGGAGATATCAGAAAGAGCCATTTGGGTCACATCGTCATCCATCAATTCATTTGAATTTATTGTAACCGTCCGGGAATTATAGCCGGGTCCCAGGCCAATTCCAAGAATGAATCCTTTTCTTCGTTTATCAAAGGCATTAGCCGACAGAGTGAAAGCGAAAATCAGTACAAAAACAGTCAGGAATAGAACGAGTTTATGGTTCCAAAGATATTTCATTATCTGCTCCTTTCAACAGTGAAATAAGAACGGTCGGTTTTTCGTCTAACTATTATAACAAGTTGGCTTAAATAAGTTTGCATTTTTTTAAATGTCAACCAAAATATTCGTAAAATATCCATTTGTGATACGTTTCACTTGATTTAATATCGGCAATTAATTATATAACATAATTATACAGTTAATAAATATTAGAATCGGAGGATCAAATGGCTGGAAGAAATGAAGCCTATATAGTATCAGCGTGTCGCTCTGCAATTGGCAGTTTTTTGGGGGGATTGTCACAATTCAGCGCCACACAATTGGGCGGAATGGCAATCAAAGAGGCTGTCAAGAGAGCCGGTATCGATGCCGCCAAAATTGACGAAGTAATTATGGGACAGGTGGTTCAGGCAGGGGCCGGTCAGGCTCCGGCTCGCCAGGCCGCGATTAATGGCATGGTGCCGCCGCATGTTCCGGCTTTAACGATAAACAAAGTTTGCGGTTCGGGTCTAAAGGCCGCGATTCTGGCGGCTCAGTCAATTCGGGCAGGAGATCAGGATTGTGTTGTCGCCGGCGGTATGGAATCAATGTCGGGCACGCCGTACGTTTTGCATGGCGCCAAAGGTGGTTTGAAGTTCGGCGATAAAAAGTTGCAGGACTCGATGATTCTCGATGGTCTCTGGTGCGCCTTCAAAAATTGGCATATGGGCAGTGCCGCTGAGCTGACCGGTCGGAAGGCTGGAGTCAGCCGGGAAGAGCAGGATCAATTTGCCTTTGATTCTCATCGGAAAGCAATAGCCGCAATTGAGGGTGGCAAATTTAAAAATGAAATATTTCCGGTCGAAATTCCGCAGAGAAAAGGCGACCCGGTAATCTTTAATATCGATGAGGGTCCGCGTCCGAATATCTCTCTGGAGGGATTGGCCAAACTTCGCCCCGCTTTTGAAAAAGACGGGACTGTTACAGCCGGTAATGCGCCGGGTCTGAATGACGGATCATCGGCGGTGGTCGTGGTTTCCGAGCAGTTTATGAAAGATAACAACTTGACCCCGCTGGCCCGCATTATTGATTATGCCAGCGCCGGAATTGAACCGGAAGATATTTTCTTTGCGCCGATTGTTACGGTCAAGAAGTTAATGGGGAAGATGAAAGTTGATATTAATCACTGGGATTTGATTGAAGCCAATGAGGCTTTTTCGGTGCAAGCTTTGGCCGATGGCAAAGAACTTGGTTGGGATTGGGATAGAGTCAATGTCAATGGCGGCGCGGTAGCGTTGGGTCATCCGATTGGCGCCTCCGGCGCGCGGGTTTTAACGACCTTGATTTATGCTTTAAAAGACAGAGGATTGAAAAAGGGAATGGCAACACTGTGCCTGGGTGGCGGTAATGCGGTAGCCATGGCTATTGAAATTGTGTAAAGGAGATTGTAAGGCATGAAAGTTGATGACATTAGGAGAATTGCAATCATCGGCGGCGGGACGATGGGCAATGGGATAGCCCATGTTTGCGCAATGCATGGTTATGAGGTTACGCTTATTGAACAGTCGGAAGAGTTGCTGGATCGGGCGCTGGCCGTTGTTTCCGGTAATCTCGATAGAATGGTTAAAAAAGAGAAGATAAGCGAGCAGGAAAAGGCTGAAACACTGAAACGAATCACCAAATCGACGCATATGGAAGACGCCAAATCGGCTCAATTTGTCATTGAAGCGGTTTTTGAGAATCTGGAGGTCAAACGGGAAATTTTCCGAAGACTCGATTCAATCTGCCCTCCCGATACGATTTTGGGTTCCAATACATCATCTATTTCGATTACGCGGCTTGCCTCGGCAACCAATCGGCCGGATAAAGTGGTTGGAATGCATTTCATGAATCCGGTCCCAATGATGAAACTGGTGGAGACAATCAGAGGCTTTGCTACCTCGGACGAGATTTTTAACACGGTTATTGAATTGGCCAAAAAACTGGGCAAGATTCCGGTTCCATCAAATGATTATCCCGGTTTTATTGCCAATCGGATTCTCATGCCGATGATCAATGAGGCTATTCAAACCTTGTTTGAAGGGGTGGGAACGGCTGAAGATATCGATAATGTCATGAAACTGGGAATGGCTCATCCGATGGGTCCACTCTTTTTGGCGGATTTTATTGGTCTTGATGTTTGCCTGGCAATTTTAGAAGTCTTGCATGACGGTTTGGGTGATCCCAAATATCGTCCCTGTCCATTGTTGAAAAAAATGGTCGAGGCCGGTTTCCTGGGTCGCAAAACCGGCAGGGGATTTTATGATTACTCTCAATAAAAGAGGATAAAGATGGATTTTAATCTTTCAGAAGATCAGTTAATGTTTCAGGAAGCGGGAAGAGAATTCGCCGAAAAACGGTTGTTCCCGATTGCCGAGGAGCTGGACGAAAAGGGAGAAACGCCGAAAGAGTTGTTAGCCGAAGTGGCTGAGCTCGGTTTTTTCGGTCTGCTGGCTCCGGAAGAATACGGCGGAGTCGGAATCGATACTTTAAGCTATGCATTAGTCATCGAGGAGATTTCCAAGGCGTGCGCCGGTTTGGCCATTTCAATCTCGGTGCATAATTCGCTGGTTATCAAAGCGATTGAGATGTACGGCTCTGAGGCTCTCAAGCAGGAGTACCTTCCCAAATTGGCTGCCGGTGAAATAATCGGCGCATATTCGTTATCCGAACCGGGTTCAGGGACCGACGCCGGCTCACTAACCTGCCGAGCGGTGGCCGACGGTGATTATTATATTCTGAATGGTACGAAGAATTGGGTTTCGACAGCCGGTCATGCCGGGGTTTTTGTCGTTTTTGTATCAACCAATCCGGAAGCGGGACCGAAAGGCATTTCCGCTCTGGTGGTTCCGGCCGGAATCGAAGGTTTAACTCTTGGTGCCAATGAGAAAAAGATGGGTATGAAATGTTCCGATACCCGTGAACTTTCTTTTATGGACGCCAAAGTTCCCAAGGCGAATCTCCTGTTGGATGAAAATGTCGGATTCAAAGTGGCGTTGTCGCTTCTTGATAACGGTCGGATCGGCATCGGGGCGCAGGCTCTCGGAATTGCCAAGTCGGCCTTTAAAGAAGCTATGAGCTACTCCAAAGAAAGAAAGCAATTCGGCAAGGCGATTTGTAATTTTCAGGCGATTCAGTTTAAACTGGCGGAAATGGCGACCCGAATTGATCAGGCCGAATTGATGCTCTACCGGGCCGCGGTTTTAAAGGATTCAGGGGAACGGCACTCCCGCGAAATTTCAATGGCCAAACTGGTAGCCACGCAGACCGCTAATTTTGTGGCCGATGAAGCGGTTCAAATTCACGGCGGCTATGGTTATGTCAAAGAGTATGCGGTGGAACGTTATTTCCGTGACGCCCGTGTGACCGAGATTTATGAGGGAACTTCAGAAGCGCAAAAAATAGTTATTTCACGCGACCTTCTTAAGGAATAGTTATGGAATATGATATTCAATACAAAGATTTTCGAGAGGAAGTTCGGGCCTATTGCGAGGATAAAATAGCACCGTTTGCAGTCGAGATAGACCGGGATCAGTTTTTTTCCAAAGAGGTTCATCAACTGATTCAGGACAGAGGCTGGTGGGGATGTATCACGCCGAAAGAATTCGGCGGATTGGCCCTTCCTACCGTTCAATATGCCATTATTGTTGAAGAGGTCTCACGGGTGTGCGGATCGACCGGTCTGACATTGGCCGCGCATAATTCATTGGGGACCTTTCCGATAAACGCCTTTTGCAATGATGAAATTCGCAAGAAATTTTTGACCGATGCGGCTACTAAAGGCTCATTAATTGCCTTTGGCCTCACCGAGCCGGAGGCCGGCTCCGATGCCGGGGGCACCAAGAGCAAGGCGGTCAATAAGGGCGATCATTATATAATCAACGGTACCAAATGCTGGATAACATCGGCCAATGTTTGCGATTACGCCATTATGACGGCACGTACTTCCGATGAGGGTGGCGTCCACGGGATATCCTCATTCGCAATTGAAAAGGGGATGGACGGTTTCACTGCCGGAAAGAAAGAGAACAAACTCGGCGTGCGCGGCTCCGATACGGCCTATCTTCATATGGACGACCTCAAGGTTCCGGCCTCGCATCTGATGGGCAAAGAGGGAGAAGGATTCAAGCAGTTTATGATTACGCTCGACGGCGGCCGGATTTCAATCGGGGCTCTGGGTGTTGGTCTGGCGCAGGCCGCATTGGAACTGGCTGTCAAATATTCCGAGAGCAAAATGATCAACGGTCGACCGATCAGCGGCAATCAATGGGTCCAGTTCAAACTGGCCGATATGGCAATGCAGGTCGAAGCAGCTCGTCTAATCATGTATAAAACCTGTTGGCTGAAAGATAACGGCCATAAGTACACCCGTTTATCGGCAATGTGCAAATTGTATGCCTCCGAGGCGGCTCATTTCTGCACTGATGGCGCGATAACTATTTTAAGTGAAGACGGAGTATTAGAGAAATATCCGGCCGAACGTTACTGGCGGGATATGAAATTGTGCGAGATCGGCGAGGGCACCTCAGAGGTCCAACGCATTGTTATTGCCCGCGAGGCAATCAAAGAACTATCAGATAAGATATAAGATAGATATGGTGGCGGATTGATATCCGCCACTTTTTCATTTGAATAAAACAAAAATATATAAGTATATATTATAAATCTTAAAATGAGTTAATCGTGAGGAAACTATGATTCTCAAAAAAGTCGGTGTTTTATCGGCAGGAAAAATCTCAGCAATTATGTACGTCATATTCGGATTAATCGTTGGTGCCTTTTTTTCCGTATTTTCATTATTTGCGGCCGCGTTTACTGATAGCGGAAGTGAATTTGGGTTTATATTCGGAATTGGGGCAATAATATTATTCCCGATTATATATGGCATTATTGGATTCTTTGCTGGGATTATTACAGCCTTTATCTATAACGCCATAGCCAAAGCAATTGGTGGACTTGAGGTTGAATTTGAAGATGACAAGCCGGTAATGGAACAACAATATCCACAATAATGCTTTAAGATAGCCAATACAAAAATTGTAGCTATTCGGTCTTATTTTTAAATCCGAGGCATTATAAAAAACTATGAATGCAAAAACCGGATCAAAACCAGGCCTTGGAATCTATCTTTGCTTGAGATGTGGAAAATTGCTGCGATTAGACCAGAAGAATGACAGACTACCACCTTGCCCGAAATGCTACTACACTGTCTATAGGAAAATTAATTAGACATAACCTTGGTGCGGTTAGTAAGGAACTCCCCATATTTCTTATCTTCGGTTAGAATATGATTTAAAAGCCAGTTCCATAAGAATTCCATAGCTTTTGCTGAGGGAGTAATTTTGTTGACATAAAAATCATTTTGAAATTGAATTACTTGCTTGGTAAAACCTTCGTGCATTTTTAAATGTTTTTCCAATTCGGGATATTCGCCCTCACGCATAAGTTCTTCCTCATTTATAAAATGAAAGCGAGTATAGTCAATAAGGTCGTCAATGGTTATTTGAAATAAATGATCATCAATTCCGGATCTTATCCTTGTGTACAGATCATTTAAAATGTCAATTAGCTTCTGATGCTCCTCATCCATTTGTGGAATTTTAACGCTATAACTATTATCCCAATTGATAAAAGCCATAATTTACCCTCCAATGATTTTTATTTTAAATATCGGCATTTGGTCTAATATTCTGACATTGTTTTGGCCCGATAATTTTTTAATTGTTTTAATA
>JBDRRI010000308.1:0-2537 GCA_043825815.1 Candidatus Zixiibacteriota bacterium | reverse complement strand
TGTCCCGTCGCCGATTCGAAAAGAACCCGCCACCCGATAAATTCGTTCGAAATTTTTATGACAGCGTTCAAAGCTAAGTTCATTATAAAGATAACTCGTAATTAGCATCACTCCGGCCAGTCCAACAGCCAATCCAAATATATTAATGATGGAATACATCTTCTGTTTAGTTAAATTCCGAATTGCAACATTTAAATAATTTCTGAACACTGTCACCTCCTCATTGATGTTTTATGGCCGTAACAGGATTAGACATTGCCGCTTTTGTCGCTTGAAAACCAACCGTCAGAATAGCTATCAAAAGTGCAAAAAGACCGGCGCAGATAAAAATTGAGACTCCCAGATTTATACGATAGGCAAATCCTTCCAGCCATTTATTCATAATATAATATGCAATCGGCCATGCAATTATATTGGCAATGGCCACCAGTATTATAAATTCCTTGGATAACATGGCTATAATTCCTGACACCGAAGCGCCCAAAACTTTGCGGACCCCGACTTCCTTGGTCCGCTGTTCCGCGGAATGGACTGATAAACCAAATAATCCCAGACAACCAATAATAATTGCCAGAATTCCAAAGTAAGAGGTCAATTTTCCCAATTTTTCCTCTTTTTGATATAGCTTGTCAAAAGACTCATCGAGAAAACTATATTCAAACGGACGCCCGGATGTTATTTCTTCCCATTTGTTTTTTAATAAGCCGATCGTTTGAGGAATATTCGTTGAATCCAATCTGACGCAAATTAATGACTTATTATCGTTGGAATAATAAATATAGGCCGGATCAATTTTGCTATGCATTGACATTGTGTGAAAATCTCTAACCACTCCAATAACGGTTTTGGATTCAAAAGTCATTTCGGAACCATCATAATCGATTGACTTTATGGTTTTGCCGATAGGATTTTCCCATCCAAATTTTTTAGCCGCGGTTTCATTTATAATAATTGATTCTAACGAATCGGTTGATAAATCAAGAGAGAAATTCCGTCCGGCCAATATTTCAATACCAACGGTTGGGATAAAATCGGGATCAATTGAAAAAACATCCATTAATTGAGCCTGCTCTTTTGTAAATTCCTCAGGGATTCGGGGGCTTTTATTTATACTGTTTCCTGGAATGAAATTAGTCATGCCTACCGAAACGACACCGTTTATATTATCAAATTCCGATTTTATCGCACCTAACCGAGGAATTATTGTATCATCCAGATTTTGTATGGTTAAAACCTGTTCACCGTTATAGCCAAGTTTCGTATTTTTCATATAATCAAGCTGATTGTATACCGTAATCGTCCCAACAATTATTGCAATTGATAAAACGAATTGGAGCACGACCAAAATTCGACGTAAAGTAAATCCCGATTTGCCCGATTGATAACTGCCTTTCAAAACAGCGGCGGGTTTAAATGAAGACAGGTAGAGAGCGGGATATAGACCGGCCAATATGCCGATTATAATTGTTAGCCCTGTAAGGGCAAGGAAATACCGAACTTCTTTAATGAAACTAATGGCTAATTCCTTTTCCGCCAGCGAATTAAAAATGGGTAGCACAAGCTCAAGTAAAATAATTGCCAGGAACATAGCCATCAAACAAATTATAACCGACTCGCCCATGAATTGCACTATCAATTTAGATCTTTGGGCTCCGCACGTTTTTCTCATACCGACTTCTTTGGCGCGACTCGCTGAACGGGCCGTCGAAATATTTATAAAATTGAAGGATGCAATAATTAATATCAATAGCGCTATACATGAAAATATGTAAACATTCTTTATACTGCCCTCTCCTTCATAATTGATATCCAAAAAATCAGCGTAAAGATGTATATTGCCTAGCGGAAGAAGAAAATACCTAACAGAACCGCCAAAATCATTCAACCGGGCACCCATATGTTGTTCCACGAATGATAAAAATTTATTCTCTAAGGCTTTATAGTCGCATTCCTTTTTAAGTTGAAGGTAAGTCACAAGATTGAATGTTATCCACTCTTCCAGATTTTCTCTATTCCTATTATAGATAGTTTCAAAAGAGAGGAGCATATTGAAAGTTATATGCGAATTATGAGGTATATCCTTGATTATCCCGGTAATAGTATATTCATTTACATCATCTATTTTCACCATTTTACCGATAGGATTTTCCTCTCCAAAAAACCGATACGCGGTTTCCTCAGTTAAGACAGCCGAATAAGCCGTTGACAAAGCAGTTTGGGGATCACCATCTATCATTGGATATGTAAAGATATTAAATATAGAATTATCCGCATAATATGATTTATCAACCCAATATTGTTTATTATCGTATTTTACTAATAGTTTTTCATTATCAATCATGCGCGTAAAATTAAGAACCTCGGGGAACTCCTGTACCATGGCCGGTCCGGCCGGACCATTACTAATTGGCAAAATCATTTGGTTGCCGCCCATATTGGCATCAATACAAAGAATATAAATTTGATCCGTATTTTCGTGATATTTATCGTAACTCAATTCATTTTGAACCCATAGCGTAATTAAAATGCAACAAACC
>JBDRRI010000307.1:0-2919 GCA_043825815.1 Candidatus Zixiibacteriota bacterium | reverse complement strand
GCCTATTTTAAAACGCATTATCCGGGGATATTTATGGCGGCGGTTTTAAAAAACGGAGGAGGATACTATCCCCCGGCGGTCTATGCCGCCGAAGCGCGCCGGCTGGGGGTTAAAGTCATCCCGCCCGATTTGAATCTTTCGGATAAATATGACGGCCTGAAATCGGGGAGAATTTTTTTGGGACTGTACCGGGTTCGGGATATCACCACCCGGACGGTGGAGCAGATAGAAAAGGCCCGGCCATTCGGTTCGCTCGGTGATTTTCTGGGCAAGATTGACATCTCCGGGCGGGAAACAGAAAATCTTATCCGGGTCGGTTTTTTCGATTCGATTGAAACCTCGCGCCCGAAACTTCTCTGGGAATACCGCCTCTACGGACGGCGCCGACCGAATGATCGATCCGACCTGTTTGCGTCAAAAATGGAAATGCCGCTGATGAAAAATATGCCGGCATTGACAGCGTTCAGCCGGTATGAGATTTTTAAAGCCGAGAAAGAGATTCTGGAGATTCCGGCCTCGTTTCATCCTTTGACGCTTTTTGACACATACAAGAATCCCGATATCGGGCATCTATTTCACGATAATGAAGACCGTGAAATCAGTCTGGTCGGCTGGCTGGCCGACCGGAAACGAATAAAAACCCGCGACGGCAAATGGATGGTTTTTCTAACGCTCGATTCGCCGGAGGATACATTCGAGGCGGTTCTTTTCCCCGAAATTTATGCCCGCTACCGCGAGACAATTTATAAATACCGGTATCTACATATCACCGGGACGATTAACCGCGAGGGCGGTAATCCGGCGCTTTTGGCCGAGAAAATCTTTCCGCATCCGACCGGTCTGAAAGAGCGCAAATATATTTAAAAATTAAAAATCAAAGTGAGGAGTCCCATTTTTGCGGAAGGACTATTCACCATAGATGGTAGAATCCTTTATAATATTCTTATTTAGTTGACTTCCGCCGGGGCATAATCTTAATTACATATATGTCTATACCTAAGAAAATATTGGATGAATATAAAAGGCTGAAAATCGAAATCGTTGAGCTGAATATAGCCTATCATATGTCCGACGATCCCAAAACATCGGATGCCGAATACGATCGAAAGTTCGACAGGCTGTTGGAGATCGAAGACTTATACCCGGAACTTGTAACCAGCGGGTCGCCATCTCAAACGGTTGGCAGTACTACCTTTCCCCTATTTAAATCAGTCAAGCATGGCGTTAAGATGCTATCCCTTCAAAAAGTGACATCGGTTGATGAGTTTATGGAATTTGATATCAGAGTTAAAGAAAGGATAGGCACAAAATCCAATATTGAATATGTTACCGAATCAAAACTTGATGGTCTCGCGATTGAGCTAATATATAAAGACGGAAAATTGATTCGCGGATTGACCAGAGGCGATGGGACGACCGGCGAGGATGTCACTGAAAATCTTATCAGGCGAGATTCTGTCCCCAAATCGCTCAGCAAAGAAATGGCGGCTCGATTTCCAATCCTCGAGGTTAGAGGTGAAATGATTATTCACCTCGATGATTTCCAAGCGCTTAACGACTCTTTAAGGAAAGACGGCATAAAGACTTTTGCAAATCCAAGAAATGCGGCGGCGGGATCGCTTAGGCTATTGAGTTCAGATATAAGTTATAGCCGACCCCTAACTTTCTATACGTACGGAATTTCAGAAAAAGCTCCCAGGGGTTTAAAGAATTATCATTCGGTCATCAAGCTTCTTGAGAAAGAAAATTTTCAAATAAATAGAGAATTGGAACTGCCAAAGGGTGCCAACGGCGTTGCCGCGGCCTTTAGAATATTGAAAAATATTCGCAAAACATTGAATTACGAAATCGACGGGATGGTGGTTAAGGTCAATGATTTTGAGCAACAGAACATACTCGGCGAAATCTCCCGTGCGCCCCGCTGGGCGGTCGCCTGGAAATTTCCCCCGGAAGACGCCACTACTATTTTAAACGATGTCGAATTTCAGGTCGGGCGGACGGGAATTATCACTCCGGTCGCCAAACTGGAGCCGGTTAGAGTCGGCGGTGTTACGGTCTCCAATGCCTCGCTTCACAATGAGGATGAAATCAATAATCTCGATATCAAAATCGGCGATACGGTCGTTATCACGCGTGCTGGCGATGTTATCCCGGATGTGGTCGAAGTGAAAAAAGAGAAACGGACGGGAGGGGAAAAACCGGTTAAGTTTCCCCAGACCTGCCCGTCGTGCAAATCCAAAATTATTCGTCCCGAGGGTGAGGCGGCCTGGCGATGTATCAATGTCTCCTGTCCGGCACAGTTGATTGAAAAGATCGCCTATTTTGTATCCAAAGACGCGATGGAGATTGAGGGGCTCGGTTATAAAATGGCCAAGCAGTTGGTTGAACAAAAACTGGTGGCCAATCCGGCCGATATTTATTTCCTCACCAAAGAGCAACTTCTACCACTGGAACTAATGGCCGAGAAAAAGGCGCAAAATCTTTTGGAGGCCATCAACGAATCGAAAAGCCGGGAGCTTCCGCGGATAATTACCGCGCTGGGAATATTCGGCGTGGGAGAAACGGCAGCAAGAGTGCTGGCATCGCATTTCGAACATTTCGATAAATTGGCGACGGCGACTGAAAATGAGTTAACGGCGATTGACGGTATCGGACCGATTATTGCGAAATCGATTGTAAGTTTTTTCTCCAACCCGCAGAATCAAAAAATGATTGAAGAGATGATCAAAGGCGGAGTTAGGTTTCCGCCATACATAATTGAGCATGGAGAAACACCGCTGTCCGGCAAGACCTTCGTCATCACCGGGACATTATCCAAACCGCGCGGATATTACAAGAAAATAATTGAGGATGCGGGCGGTAAAGTCTCCGGGGCGGTATCGAAAAGCACCGATTATCTTCTGGCCGGTGATAGCGCCG
>JBDRRI010000306.1:0-2693 GCA_043825815.1 Candidatus Zixiibacteriota bacterium | reverse complement strand
GCTCAAACACGCCGTTGGTCATTTTGATATAGGAGAATTCGTGAATGAAATCGCCCGAATTGATATACAGTCCGCCATCCATCACTTTAATCTCGGCCTGATGGACGTGACCCATAATAACCGCGTCGTACCCCTCGGAGAGTTTTTTCTCGGCATATTGGTCGTACTCTTTCAGGAAGCTGTTGGTTCGGCCCGATGTATAATCGCGGGAGCGCCCGGCCACAAATTTTGCGAGCGGTATCCCCCAGTCGGTCGGGATTTTCTGATAGAGCCAGATATTGAGCCGGTTACGCAGGATTCGTTTAAGGATGCGATACCCCCAGTCCGATGGCGCGACGCCGTCGCCGTGAAGTATAAACAATCTTTTATCCTGAAGTTCGGTTTCAATGGAATCGGAGTGGATTTTTATGCCGGCCTCTTTTTCAAGGAAATCACCCAGCCAGAAATCATGGTTGCCCTTAAGATAATGTATTTCAACCCCGGATTCGGCCAGCTGAGTCAGACGGAAGACAACCTTCAGATGCTGTTTGGGAATCGCGTTTTTGTATTCGAACCAGAAATCGAAGAGGTCGCCGAGAATGAAAAGTTTTTCAGCATCGGTTTTCACCAGATCAAAAAAGCGAAACAGTTTCTCAAGTTTTTCTTTTTCGCCCTGAGTATCGCTGGCTCCCAAATGAGCATCGGAGAAAAAATAAATTGCCATAACTGTAAATTATAATCAAATCGGGATTAAATTCAAACAATGATTTAAGAATAAATTGACGGGTGATTTTTAATCGAGACGGATTGACAAAAGGAAAAATCTGTATATCTTGTATCCTTAATTGACATTAACTATTTCCATCAGGGGATTAATGTGGGCGATTTAATATATCTTGATAATGCGGCAACATCCTGGCCGAAGCCGGATAATGTATATAAGTATATGATTGATTTTTACCGCGAATGCGGCGTTAATCCCGGACGTTCCGGTTTTGACAAGGCCATCGAGGCCGGCAATATCGTTGAAGAACTCCGGTCTAAATTAACCCGTTTTTTCGGCGGTGATGAAGCGACCCCGGAGCGGCTCTGTTTTTCGTATAATGCCACCGATGCGCTCAACCTGATAATCAACGGCGCTCTTCAAAATGGCGATCATGTCGTTACGACCAATCTGGAGCACAATTCGGTCATTCGCCCGATTAACCATCTGGTTCGGGATGGCGGAATTGAAGCTACTTACATTCCTTTCGATAACAGCGGTTTTGTTAATCCCGATGATATAAAAAAAGCAATCAAGGGCAATACCAAACTGGTCATTGTTAACCATGGCTCCAATGTTCTCGGAACGGTTCAACCGGTCGGCGAGATTGGAAAAGTTTGCAAAGAGGCCGGAGTATTATTTGCCATTGACGCCTCGCAGACAGCCGGGATGGTACCGATCAATATGACCAAAATGAATATTGATGTTCTCGCCTTTACTGGCCATAAATCGCTCATGGGCTCGACCGGAATCGGAGGACTGTGCGTCCGCAATGGTGTCGAATTACGGCATTCCCGCGCCGGCGGCACGGGGGTTCGCTCAGCCTATCCTTATCATCTTGATGAATACCCTTGGCGGATGGAATACGGGACGCCCAATGTGGTCGGGATTGCCTCGCTTTCGGCCGGGCAAAAATGGATTAAAGAATCAGGCGGAGTGGAAAAAATCCATTCCGAGGAAATGCGGCTGGCAAGCAAACTGATTAACGGTTTTAAAAATATTGAGGGCATCATTACCTATTGTTGTGATAGTCTCGAAAATCATTTGTCGACCATGCTGGTCAATATCGAGGGACTTGAGGCGGGCGATGTCGGGATTATGCTCGATGTCGAATATGATATCGCCACTCGGACCGGGCTCCACTGCGCCCCGCTGGTTCATACTCAGATCGGGACTTTGCCGATTCATGGCGGAGTCAGGTTTGCTATTGGCCCGTTTAATACTGATGCTCATATTGAAAAGGCGATTGATGCGATGGCTGAAATTGCGGTCAGGGCGCAAAAAATGAAAAAAGTCGGAAGTTAACGCTAACTCATTTATCCGCAATATATTACGCAGTCGCATAGGCAAATTTTACACAAATTATCCGGTTTTTTTATAATTCTCCGGCAATTCTTTAAAGCTCAATGTCTGACAATCCGATAATAGCATAAACCAAGAAAATCAGCTTAGAACGACCCCCTTAGAAACTATCTCTTTATTAGGAGGAGAAAATGTACGACAATAATTTTGCCGACCCGTCCCCTGCCGGAAGTGGTGCCTTGATGCTCTTCTTCTGGGCCGTCATGCTGGTGTTATATTTCTATTTCGCCTTCATGCAGTTTCGGATTGCCTCAAATAAAACCGGTAATGCCGATATCGCCTGGTTTGCCTTTATTCCAATCCTGAACACGGTTCTGCTGATTAAAATGGCCAGTAAACCGATGTGGTGGTTTTTAGTACTATGTATTCCAATAGTAAATATAATCGCCTTTTTTGTTCTTTGGATGGAAGTTGCCAAAGCTTGCGGACAATCGGCGGTTTGGGGATTTTTGACGATGATCCCGCCGATCAGTTTTATTTCGATATTTGTAATGGCTTATGGAAGCCGCCCGTATGATACATCGGCGGCCCCTCCGTCCCGGCCAAGAACCACAGTTCACTCTTAAAATAAGAGAAAATATTTAAGGCG
>JBDRRI010000305.1:0-24331 GCA_043825815.1 Candidatus Zixiibacteriota bacterium | reverse complement strand
TAACCTATCTACCAGACGATATTCTTACGAAGGTGGACCGAGCAAGTATGGGCGTGAGCCTGGAGGCGAGGGTACCGATTTTAGATCATAGGGTGGTTGAGTTTGCTTCGAAAATTCCACCCCTTTATAAAATACACGGTTTAAATGAAAAATTCCTTTTGAAAAAGGCAATGCAGAAGGAACTGCCCAAAGAGATAATAGCACGCGCCAAACAGCCATATATGGCGCCCGATTCCAATAGCTTCGTACAGGATAATTCTCCCGAATATATTGAGGAAATGTTATCCGAAGAACGAGTCTCGGAATTTGGGTTGTTTAATCCTGACGCGGTTACTAAGCTAAAAGTAAAGTGTCGAAAATTATCTCATGCTCATTTATCCTTCAAGGATAATATGTCTTTTATTGGCATTCTCTCGACCCAATTATTATATAATCAATATATCAAAGATTTTAAAATACCGTCAGGAATTGGTCGGGAGCAATTTAAGGTGTGGGAAGATTTTTCATAAACCAAAGGACATTGCTGGATTTTTTTATTTACATTTTGAGGGTAAAAAGAGTAAATTATTTGTGAAACATAAGACGGTTCACTTAATATAATTATTTGATTGATAATCGAGTCGGAATACCGTTGTGAGTGTAATGCAAAATAGGACTAATATGAACGGCAAGAAGAAAAACCAATTTGATGTTTCGGAAATCATGACCGTCATCTGGAGGCGGAAATGGCTTATTATAATCCCGATAATCCTCATATCAATCATAACCTTTGCCGTAAGCTATATGATAACACCGAGTTATGAATCCTCAACTATTGTTTGGGTTGGCAATCCGGTTAAGCTTTCTCAGGAGTTGCAGATGCTTCTTGGTGACGGTTCGCAAGGGTACCGAAGCAATCGTGATCGTCTTTTGGAACTGCAAAGTCTTCAAAATGAAATTACTTCCTCGCCGTTTTTAAAACAACTGATTAAAAAGCTAAAATTGGATGATGATCCGAAATTAGACGAAGCTGCTCAGGAAATTCAAATGACCGGATCAAATTTGAATCTGGATGAAATTAAATCTGACATTCTTTTAAATGATTTACGTGAAAATATACAAATTGATTATGCCGGCAATGACCAAATTCGAATTACAACGCAATCAACCGATCCTGAGATGGCTAAGATGATGGCAGAAGAGTTGGCCGATGTTTTTATAATGGAGAAAATGAAACAGGAACGAGGGGTAATCAGCGCCTCCGATGAATTTACCTATGGTCAATTGGAAAAGTATGAGAACGATCTTCAAAACTTAATTAAACAAAAAACAGAATTTGAACAAGAATATAACAAAATCAGACTCGATGATATGATTATTTCCGATGATAACCGCAATGCGATACAATCGGAAATAGCCTCAACTCAACTTGATATCGAAGAATTTAAAAATGATGAACGGGAACTACTTTTAAAAATTCCGGCATTATCCGGACAGGATTTACAAATAAATGAATCACCCCGGCTTAAGAAATTGAAAAATGATATTAAAAATAATATTGAAGCCATTGCCACATTAACGGCTAATTATGTCTGGACCGCGCCGGAAATTATTAATCACAAGGCGAGGATGTTTTCGATTGTGTCCGATATTCAGGCGGAAAATAGAGTCATTGCGGAACGGCAGTACGCCTCATATGATGATACAACGCGTACTATTATAACCGAGCTTTTTAACTCGCGTTCCGAACTCGATATTTCCTATAGCCGCGTTAATTCATTGCGATTGGCCTTGGCTGATTTGGAACAGAAAATAGATCTTATTCCTGAGTACCGAGCTCGGCTTGCCCAATTGGACCGGGAAATATTAGCCGCCGTCGATTTGCGGGATAAATTTAAAAATCAAAAAGAAAGTTCGCATATTTCGCAGGCACTCTTGAGTGAATCGAAATATAAAATTATTGAACCGGCCAAAGTACCACTGGCCCCCTACAAACCCAAAAGAGCGCAAATAATTATTATTGGGTTTCTGCTCGGAGTTGCAGTGGGAGGACTGGCGGCTATCCTCCGTGAATTATTCGATAAATCGTTTCGCAATGTTGATGAGATTGAGGCCACCATTGGATTTCCTGTAATCGGTATTGTTCCCGTTATTGAATCGCTTAGCAAGTTAAATATAAAAAAGTAATAAAAAAGTCCCGATAATTCATATCGAGACTTTTTATTTATTTTAAATCAATTATTTGATTATTTCTTCTGTTCCGTTCTGTTTTTTAATTCCTGTTGTTTGGTGGTCAGGACATCCTCTTTAATTTTAAGAGTTTTTTCACCAAAGAGAGCAAAATGAAGCCATTTATATCCCAATTTCAACAATTCAAGATCATCCTCTTTGAGTTTTTTCTGAGTTTCCTCATCAATATCAAATTTGTTGAAAAAACTGCTTCCAAACAAAAATTCCCGGAATTTATCGAGATGATAACAGGCCATAAAAAACATTTCTATTTTCTGCGGCTCCAGTTTATTCTTTTCATTGAAGAATTTATGTAGTGTTAGATTTTTAAATAGCTCGCCCATTTCATTATAATCAGCGATACCCTGGTCATTGAGCCATTCGGATACATTATATTCGTTATTCTCTTCAAAGCCCCTGCAAACGGATTCCTTTAAAAGAAAATAAAACTCCTTTTCAACATCAGGATGTCCTTCGCTCGGAGAGGCCAAGCCTAATGGATACATGCGGCAGGCCCAGGGACGATCATTATAAACGGTGCAGCCCTTATCTCCGACAAAGTGGCAACTTTTCTTTTCATTGTCCTGCATTTTTAAAAGAACGACCGGGTAGGGAAGATTCTCGTCAAATGGCATTATTGTATATTTAGCCAGAAATTCACCCGAAGAGATGCCCAATTTATGCTTCAAACGAATTATATCGTATGGCGTCAGGAATATATTAATATCGGCGCAACAATTATTAAAGCAAGGAACACCCGGGTGGCATTTGAATTGAAATTTACTGTCCAAATCAAGGCGGGGATATTCTTTGAGGATTGTCTCTTTTAATTTTTCAATTTCTTTCATTAATAACCCCTAACTATTTTCTGACTCATCTTCATCAATAATTCTATTGCGAAGAGCATTGGCCGACCAGACCGGCAATGGTCCGGCCAGACCGGTTTCCGGATCAAAACGATGCCGATATGATACATTTTGATCATACTGCGTCTTCATCCATTCCCAGCCTTTAACATAGTAAGGACAGTCGTCATTAAAACAAACGTAATGAGGATGCGTTCCCCAATTGGCTTCAATTGGCGGCTCCCAGAGCAACATCTTTATGCCGCAGTGCGGACAAAAGGTTTTATCATCGGTCATTTCAATATCCAACCTTGATTAATATTTATGCATCCGTTATCTTTTTCACCTTCAAATTAAAGTCCTCCGGGCGGCGAACGCCGGGAGGACTTATTCTATTAGAGATTATAATAATCTCGCGTTAAATAATCAAGACAATATTAGTAGATATATTGAATATCGCGCTTGATCATTTCCCATTTGTCACCAGCCGGGTTCCACTTGCAGTTGGCGAAGACTTTCCAATCATCTTTCATTGACGGTAAGTCAGAGCGGAAGTAATATCCGGGCCAACGAGTCTCTTCGCGGAAGAGAATCGTGCGAACATGAGCTTCAGCCTGCCACATACGGTGGACATTTTCCCCAGCGCGCATCAATTCATGCAGGTTTTCGGCGGCCAGCTTTTCGGCGTCTTCCTTCAAGAAGGCCAAAAGTTCGAGACCCTTCTCAAGAAGGACCTTGCTGGTCGTGAACTGAGTCGAAACTCCACCTGCGTATTCGTCCATAATTTTCTGGAGACGGAACATGAACATTTTCGGCTTAATGTAATCCGGGTTGATATCCGGATCCGAAGTCATTTTGCCCTTCTCTTCGAATAATTCAATCGGACGAAGGATACGAGCTTTAAGTTCCTCAACCTTGGCATTGTCAACTTTCGGGGCACCATTGTGGTCCATTATGTAGGCACAAGCACCCTTAGCGGCAATACGACCCTCGGTCAGAGAACCGGAGGAGAATTTGTGAGAGGAGGCACCGGAAGCATCGCCCGCAGCGAAGAGACCTTCGGCTGTGGTCATATTCGGATAGCCCCAGAAATAATCTTTGGGAGCCAGATCTTCAGGACCGGAAACCCAGGCACCGGAAGCGCCGGAGTGTGAGCCGATAAAGTATGGTTCGCAGGCGGCGATTTCGGACGGCTTTTCTTCAGGAGCGGTATTGGTGGCCGCCCAGAGAATAGCCTGTGAAATCGTCATATCAAGGAAGTCTTCCCAAGCTTCGGATTCGAGCTCTTTTAATTTTTTCTTGCGCTCTTTTTCATCCGGAACTGCATTTGACAGATTAGCAATAGCTTCTTCGGTTCTCATGTAGATGGGACCCTTGCCAGCCATTACATCAAGCATCATAAGCCAGTTACGAAGGTTAGCCGGAACTGGCTTAACCAATCCGTATGGTTTCCATTTCTGAAGTTCTTCCGCATTGGTCTGCATGTAGTTTTCGCCGAGACCATTTGTGGCACGGGATTTAAACAGCAAGAACCAGGCACCAACCGGGCCATAAGCGTCTTTAAAACGAACCGGAATAAAACGAACTTCCTGGCAGGTCATTTCCGCGCCGGCACGTAAGGTAAAGTAAGCGGATGCGCCGGAGTTGAACGGAGGATACCAAGAACGGCCAAGACCTTCACCAGAGGAACGCGGTTTGAAAACGTGAACCGCGCCACCCATCATAGCGATAGTAGCTTTGGCTTTGAAAACGTAGAATTTATTTTCACGAACGGAGAAGCCAACGGCGCCTACGCACTTGTTGCCATCCATTAACGGCTCTACGATGAAAACTCTTTCATAAATATTGTCCATGCCAAGGGCATTTTTAGCGGCTTCAGCGACGATAACCTTGTAGGATTCGCCATTGATCATCAACTGCCAGCGACCCTCATGAACATAATTGCCATCGGCATCTTTCCAGATTGGAAGACCCCATTTTTCAAACAGATGAACGGTCGAGTCAACGTGACGGGCGATGTTCGCAACCAAATCTTCGCGGCAGACACCCATCAGGTCGTTTCTGACATAATCGCAATAATCATGTATAGTATTTTGACCGTCCTTGACCCCAACATATTGGTTAATCGCGGAAAGACCCATCGCCACCGCACCGGAACGGTCCATGGCGGCTTTGTCAACCAGCGTAACCTTGAGGTTGTTTTTCTTTGCCCAGTGAGCGGCTTCTACTGCGGCACCACAGGCCGCCATTCCACCACCACAAATCAGTAAGTCGGTTTCGACTACTACTGTTTCAAATTTTGCCATTTAATCACCAATCCTTTCTTTCTTATTTAACCTTGGGAAGATCGTCCATACCACCGGAAGTGGGTTCCGTGAACAGATATGGGTCTTTCAGGTTTTCCGATTTGGTTGCAAAGCCACCATCCGGGACAGCTTGACCTTCCGGAGTGGTCCGGATCGGGAATTTAAATCTTTTTAGTGTTCCGTTTCTGAATTTAACGGTCCACATAATCGAATCAGTGGATCTCATCGGGGTGACAGAAGCACCGAGCGGACAGAAATCGGCATAACCGCGGACCTCAATCGCTTGGGTCGGGCAGATCTTAACACAGCTGTAGCATTCCCAGCACATCTCAGGAGCCTGATTATAAGCTTTCATCAGGTCCTTGTTAAGAACCATCAGATCGTTCGGGCAGATGTACTGACAAGCAGTCTTGTCAAGAGCCTTGCATCCGTCGCATTTTTCGACAATCACAAAACTTGGCATTAAATACCTCCTAATACGGTTGTTTGTATTACGCCTTACCTAAGTTTCTTTATTTCTTTGTTTTGGCATCGCCTGTTGCGTGGCCATGCACCTTTACTTCAATATTGTCTTCATCCGTAAGACTACCATAATATTTACGAAGAATCTCTAACACTTCCGGACGGCTGAATTCAATCGGGACTTCGCCGCCTTCGGAAAGAGCTTTGCGGAGCATTGTGCCGGAAAGGAAGAGACGGTCTTCTTTGCCATGCGGACAGGTCTTCATGGAAGCCATGCCGCCGCATTTGTAGCACCAGAATGTCCAGTCAATCGGAAGCATTTTGCACTCGAGAGCGCCATCCCATAACTTAAAGAATATTTCCTGGGCATCGAAGGGGCCATAATAATCACCGACGCCGGCATGGTCGCGTCCGATAATCATATGGGTACATCCAAAATTCTGGCGGAATAAAGCATGAAGCAAACCTTCCCGAGGGCCGGCATAACGCATATCGAGAGGATAACCGCCGGTCAGAACCCGATTTTTGTCAAAATAGAGTTCGACTAGAGTGTTGATACAATCGACGCGAACTTCAGCCGGAATGTCGCCCGGTTTCAGTTTTCCAACCAATTGGTGGATGTATAAACCGTCGGAAACTTCAATAGCAATTTTTCCCAGATATTCATGGGAACGGTGCATTGGATTACGGAGCTGTAAAGCAGCAATCGTCTTCCATCCGCGTTCCTCGAATACTTTACGGCTTTCCGCAGGACGCTGATAGACACCCTTGAATTCTTCGGGAAAATAGCTTTCCGAAAGGACCTTAACCGGACCAGCCAGATTCCATTCTTTCTGCTCCATTACCATTTTGACACCAGGATGATCAATATCATCGGTACCGTAAACATGCTTGCATTCGAATTTTTTATCGATCTTGTAGCATTCGGTAACCTTCATGGTGCCCATAATTTCGTCGGTTTCGCCTGAAATTAAGCAGATTTCCGTTCCCGGATTAACTTTTTCATTGTGCGAAAGAGTAACCGGAATCGGCCAGAAAATGCCATTTGACATTTTCATATCTTTACATACGCCCTTCCAGTCAACTTCGCCCATAAATCCTTCCAGAGGTGTAAAACCGCCGATACCCATCATAATAAGGTCGCCGGTTTCACGTGTGGTCATAACCACTTTAGGCAGAGTTTCAGCCTTCTTCAGTTCCGCTTCCTTTTTAGCACCTTCCAGAAGCAAAATCTTCAGTTCTTTACTGCCGTGGGGGGAGATTAATTTTGACATTACGCCATCCCATATTTTAGGTTATAGTTAAAAATTTTATCGCATTTCCCGTTAAATTGTGACTAATTTCACAATCTACTGCCTTCTTTTCTATCGGTTAGAATGTAATTTTTTTCACAAGCTTTGTCAAGTGGATTAACGAACTTTTTTAAAAAAATTGGACATTTAATGTTTTGTTTTAATCCGTTATTTTGTGGAGCGTTAACGGCTAAAATATTGTTATTATTTCTCTTATGCTATGAACCCAAAAAAGGAGAAAGGCAAAAGATTGTGAATTGTGTCACACAAATGGGCGATATTTAAAATTTTCAAAATACTCTAAAAAATATTGAATATGCCTATATTCTATAAAAAAAAATAGTTTTTCAATGACTTTATAATTATTAAGAAAGGGCTTATTTTGTAAATCTATGCCTCTCAATGCAGTCGACCATTGTGATAATGTTGATAATGGATTATGACAGTCTTGGTTGTCTTGGATTGGCCGTGCCAAGAATAATCGTGCCTTTTATATCCGGGGCAAATACTGCTTGACAGCAATTCTGAGGAAACCTATTTTGATCGAGAAAATGAAAAATGGAATGTTACTTTATCAACATAGAGGAGGTTTATGTATGGCAGGCGGGCTAATCATAGAACCTGATTTAAATTTAATTCGTGAGATTAAAAAAACCGGTGGCGACAATTTGAAAAAATGTTATCAATGCGCCACTTGTTCCGTTGTCTGCAATCTGTCTCCTTCCGATAATCCATTTCCGAGAAAAGAGATGATTATGGCGGGATGGGGACAAACAGATAAATTAAGCGCCGATCCTGATTTATGGCTCTGCTATCAGTGTAATGATTGCAGTGCCTACTGTCCTCGCGATGCCAAACCGGGCGATGTTTTGGCGGCGGTACGAACCTATATTTATCAAAAATTTGCATTTCCATCCTTTATGGGTAGGGCGGTGGCCAGTCCTAAGGCGCTTCCGATATTATTGATTGTTCCGATTTTATTGCTCTTGGCTTCAATCCTGCTTTTTGCGCCGACCGATGCTGGCGGGAATTTCATTTTTATGAATAGCAATGTAATTGATTTTGATTTTTTCCTGCGTCATAGTGCTGTCGATGCTCTTTTCGTGATTGGCAATATTATTATTTTTCTATTTGCAGCCATCGGATTCAAACGATTCTGGAATAATCTGAAAACCAACGGTGGAGAGGCTAAAATTTCGTTCATTCCCGCTTTGTTGGCGACCGTCAAAGAAATCTTTTCGCATGGCCATTTCAATGATTGCGACGCCAACAAGGCCAGAACAGCCGGACATGTCCTTCTCTTCTATGGTTTCATAGGTGCCATGTTTACAACCGGGGCAGTTTTTATTTTTATCTTTATTCCCCATTACTTGGAACTTTTGGGTTGGGAATCACTCCATTCCTTTTTTGAATTACCGCTGGCCCTTCCTAACCCGGTTAAAATTCTTGGAGCGCTAAGCGGAATAGCCCTATCGGTCGGCGGATTATTGTTAATTTTCCGTCGTTGGCAGAATAGGGACGAAGTTGGTGCCAATGGCTATGCCGATTACCTTTTTCTCTATATGATGACTCTCGTCGGATTAACCGGCATGCTTTCCTGGATTACCAGGCTGATTGGTATTCCGATGCTTGCCTATGTTAATTACTTTATCCATATGGTCGTCGTTTTCTTCCTGTTATGGTATATGCCATACTCAAAATTTGCCCATATGATTTATCGGACGCTGGCTTTGGTTTATTGCCGGAGCATCGGCAGAGAAGGCAGAATATAGAAAATTAATTATTTTCTTTAAGCGCCGTATTTTTAATACGGCGTTTTAATTTGCCTTTGAAAATATTTCAATTTGATTTTGGCGAGAAAGTTTACTATCTTTAACATCTAATTAGTTTGGAAATAAAATCTATCTAATAGGCATAGAGTATTTTGAATTATAGGAGGTTGATGTGCCCGTAATTACTATTACCCGCGGATCATTAAGCGCCTCGACCAAGCTGACTCATAGGTTGGCCGCGGAATTAAATTGCCGTTCTCTTTCTCGGGAAGACTTGATCGAGTATGGCAAGAAGTACGGAATTGATGAGTTTTTACACTCGGCCAGGAAAATTATGGAAGCCAAGCCTCCCAATTCTTGGGATCCGCATGCAAAGCAAATTCAACATTATTTGACCATTGCCAAAGCCGCGTTACTTGATTTCGTCGTTCAGGGCGATATCATTTATCATGGCCTGCAAACCCATTTTATCCTTACTGATGTACCACGGGTGATGAAAATAAAGGTTGTGGCGCCGATGGATTACAGGATAAAAACTCTTATGGAAGAGTCCGAAATTAACGAAAATACGGCGCGGGAACATATTAAATTTGTCGATGAAATGCGGATAAGTTGGGCCAAATTTCTTTATGGCGAGAATTTTGATGATCCGACTTATTATGATATGATTTTGAATATGTCGCATCTTAGCCTTGATGCCATGGCGCAGATAGTCACGCAAATGGCTCATCGGCCGGAGTTTCGCCTAAATGCTGGTACCATGAAAGAGATTCGAGATGCGCATTTAAGAGCTCTTGTCCGGGCGCAATTGGTTCGCTACCCGGAAACCCGTGAAATCGAGATTTCAGTTGTGGCCGACTCCGTTACCGGTGATGTCAAGGTTACCTGTCAGGATGACTCGGGAAAATCTACCGAATGCAAGAAGCGAATTGAGAAAGCGCTCTCCGAGATTGAACTAATTACTACATTGAAAATCATTTAAGGGCGTTTTGGGGTTATACAGGATATTCCTTGGTTAGGCTTATTTATAAAAGATATTAACAAAAAAAGAGCAGGACAACCTGCTCTTTTTCTATTAATAGTTTATTTTGTCAACCATCGGACGGCATTGCGAGCATGATAAGTAATGATAATATCGGCGCCAGCTCGTTTCATTGATGTCAGAATTTCCAGAGTCAGTCTTTTTTCATCAGCCATTCCATTTTGCGCCATCAGCTTAACCATTGCATATTCTCCGCTGACATTATAGGCAGCTATCGGAAGATCAAAACGGGAGCGAACATCCGAAATGATATCAAGATATGACAGGGCCGGCTTAACCATAATAATATCAGCTCCTTCATCAATATCAAGTTCGATTTCTCGAATCGCTTCGCGGGCATTGGCCGGATCCATCTGGTACGTCTGGCGATCCCCGAATTGCGGGGCCGAATCGACCGCATCGCGAAACGGCCCATAGAAAGCCGAACAATATTTGGCGGAATATGCCATTATGCTGATTCCCTCATATCCATTGTCATCCAGAGCAGTACGAATAGCTTCGACCCGTCCGTCCATCATATCCGAAGGCGCGACAATATCCGCTCCGGCTTTGGCGTGACTGAGTGCTTGCGCGGCTAATATTTCCAGAGTGGCATCATTATCAACATCATTATTATGAATAACACCGCAATGGCCATGATCAGTATATTCACAGAGGCAAACATCCGTTATCACTATTAGCCCGGGATTTGCTGATTTGATCTCTTTTATAGCTTTTTGGATGATACCGTCGTTTTTTAACGATGCTGATCCGGTGGCATCTTTCACCTTCGGCATGCCGAATAACAAGACCGCCGGAATGCCTTCATCATACACTTTTTTTGCCTCACCCGCCGCATTGCTCAAAGGATAACGGAAGATTCCGGGCATTGATTTAATCGATTCCGGTTCATCGCTGGTTTCGCTGATAAACAGCGGATAGATAAAATCAGAAGCGTTCAATTGTGTTTCCCTAACCAAACGGCGGATAGCCTCGTTTTTCCTTAGTCTTCTTGGGCGAAATAATGGACTATTCATTTTCTGCCCCTTTATTCTGAGAGTAATATTTTACGGTTTCTTTGATAATCCCCGGCACCGAATGCTCTTTCGCCTCGAGGGATACTTTTATTCCCAAATCCTGGATCATAAGTGTCGTCGATGGGCCGATTGAAACAATTAATTTGTCTTTAACAAGTTCCTTAACCTCGGATTCGCTTAATAGATCGCACAGTCCTTGCGCGGTGGAACCGCTGGTAAAGATTATTGCATGGGGAGGACGTTCAAATAATTTATCTTTAAAACCCTCCGGCCATTTCGGTCGAACCGTATTGTACGTCGTTATCGGAACAACCTCAGCGCCGTTATCAATCAGTACCCGTTCAATCCGATCATCGGCCAGATTCCCGCGAACTCTAATCACCGAAGCGCCTTTGAAATCCTCATATTCGGTTAGCTCTTTGGCCAGTGATTCTGTTGTTGCCTTGGTCGGAATAAAATCGGCTCTAAGGTGGACTAGCTCCAATGCTCGAGCCGTACCGTAACCGACTGCCGCGATTTTATAATCAGCCAGAGAACGAACATCACCGGTCCTCTCTATTAGCTGATTGAAAAAATACCTGACGCCATTTTCAGAAGTCAGAATGAGCCATTTATTATTTGATTTTATTTTAGCAAATTTCTCCCAGCCATCCCCATCATAATTTTCAAATGTCGTTATTGTCGGGTAGGGAAGAACCTCCGCGCCCAATTGCCGTAGGCTAAAATACATTTCATGAGCCTGATCGGCCGGACGGGTAACCATGATTCGTTTTCCGAATAACGGCCCCGATTCATACCAGCTTAATTCTTTATGATGCTTAACTACTTCGCCGATTACAAAAATCGCCGGAGGGTGAACATCATTTTCCCTGACGGTCAGAGGAAGATCATTTAATAGGCAGGTGAATGTTCGTTGCGACGGTACCGTGCCATGTTCGATTACCGCCGCCGGCGTATCCGGCGCCATCCCGAGATCCATCAGATTATTGGCAATTGATTCAACCTCCCCGACTCCCATATAAATCACGACTGTACCGTTCTTTGTTTTGGCTACCCGCTCCCAGGCAACCGAAGAAACATCTTTGTCCTTCGCTTTATGACCAGTTACAAATGTCACGCTTGAGGCACAGTATCGGTCGGTACAGGGAATGCCGCTGTAAGCTGGAACCGCAATGCCAGCGGTAACACCGGGGACTATTTCAAAACGAATCCCCTTGCTTCGAAGATGTTTTGCCTCCTCCGAGCCGCGGCCAAAAATAAGCGGATCACTGCCTTTTAACCGGGCGACATTTTTCCCCTCTTTGGCCAATTTTTCCAATAAGGCATTGATTTCATCTTGAGGAAGAGCATGCTTGGCCGCCTTTTTCCCAACATAATGTTTTTCAATATGCTCCGATAAGGTTATAACCAGTTCATCGGGAATCAGATTATCATAGACGACCGCATCGCAGGAACCGAGCAATTCCATTCCCTTAACCGTAATTAAACCGGGATCGCCCGGACCAGCACCGATCAAATAAACCGTTCCGTAATTATTATTCATCGTCCTTCTTATCTTCTACAATCAGGGTGTCGAGGAAATCGGATAATTCATTATCCGGAATCTCTTTTAATATTGCCTGCCAATCGGTTTCCAAAAAGCTTGCAAAACATTCGTTCTTCTTTTTATGATCGTCGCCAAACATTCTATTTACCCGCAGTCTGAACACGGCCGCAAGTTGGGCAATCGTAACCCATCGTTTCTCTTGAAAAATGGAATCCAAAACCATTTTCAAATGCCCCGAAAGGAATGGCGCTCGACCGTCGGACGAGACTGATACCGTCAGACAATCTCTTTTTAACACTGCCGGGAAAATAAAATCACAAAGTTTCGGATTGTCAACAACATTGACCGGAATTCCCGCCTTTTTACTGTCCTCGCTAACTGTTTTATTGACCTCGATATCATCACTGGCGGAAATAACAATTCCGTACTGGCTGGCTTCGGGAGACTCATATTTACGTTTTTCCAGCCTAATCCGGCCGCTTTCGGCGAAATATTCAATCTTTTTATCCGGTTCTGGCGCAACCAGCGTTATGTCGGCGCCAAAATCAAGAAGAGTTTCCAGCTTTCTAAGGGCGACCTGGCCGCCGCCTACAATTAAAATTTTGCGATCTTCAATGGAAATACTGATCGGCATGTATGAATAATCCATATTTACTCCGTATTTTTTGGTGAATCGGTTTTTACTTTTATCTGTAACAATCTATCTGTAATTCTTTTTGTCGCTTTAGCGATTTCCTCCAATTGGCCGGAAGTATACTCCTCGGAAAGTTTTAACATCTCCTCACGGCGAATTTGTTCAAAGGTTTCCGTCAATCCATTGTAAAGCGGCTCATGCCGAACATGATTGAACCAGTACCGAAATTCGTCTATCTTTTGTTCGATTATACTCTCCACTTGAGGAATGGCTTGTTGTCTCTTTTGTTGCTGATCTTTTACGAATTCTTGCACCGCCTCAAGATCAAGAACTTCCAGATTGCGCTCCTTATCAGTCTCAAGATCGGTATCGCGAGGAATTGCCATATCGAGAATTAATAGCGGTTTTTCCAAAGATTCGGGATGCCTGTCAATAAGCTCCCGGGTGATAATGGGATGCTTGGCTCCTGTGCAGGTTATAGCGATATCAGCTCTGGCCAATAATGAAGATATATTTTCAAGGCCAAAACCTTCGGCTTGAAATTGCTCGGCAAATGTTTTTGCTTTGGAGGCAGTTCGGTTAGCAAAAATAAAATTACGGCAATCCAATTTTACCAGACCAGTCGCAGCCAGAGCAATCATCTGATTAATTCCGATGAAAAGAATTTTAGGATTGTCGAATTGATCCAAACGGGTTTTTAACAATTCAATGGCGGCCGAAGAAACCGAGCAGGCTCCCTTGCCCATTTCCGTGTCGGAGCGAGCCTGCTTGCCAATCCGAAACGCCTGATGAAACAGGCGATGCATTATCTTTCCCGCCGACTTAACAGCGCAGGCGGAACTGTAAGCCTCTTTCAATTGGCCCATAATCTGATTTTCGCCGAGAACCATTGACTCAATTCCTGAAGCAACTCGGAATAAATGCTTGGCCGCATGGTTATTCCTAAGAATATAAAACTTGCCCATTAATGGCTTTATGTCAATATTAGAAAACTGCTTATAAAACGATGTCACAATACCAAACGGTTCATATTCATTCCTCGCCACAAAATAAAACTCAATCCTATTGCAGGTGGATACAATGGTTGCCTCCATAACTCCTTCAATTTCAGAGAGAGCTGAGTGGGCCCCGGCCATATCTGTTCGACCCAACTGCAACGGTTCGCGTTCTTCAACCGAAGTTGTATTGTAGTCAATACCGCATAAAATTAATTGCCAGTTTCCGATTGCCATAATTATCCCTGCAATGCCTGCGTGCCGCCGCCGGCAATTGTTATTTTGCCAAAGCCGGCCTTTTTTAGAATAACCGCCGCCTGATAGGCCCGAGGACCACGCCGGCATATAATTGTAATCGGTTTCGTGTTATCAAGTTGGTCGATACGGTCACGTAATTCACCTAAAGGAATATTAATCAGCCGATTGTTTTTCTTTAATTGTTCCTCAAATACCAGGGGAGTTCCCTTCGCCTCATCAATCTCTCGGACATCGAGCCATATAGAATCATCATCCAATTCGATTCTGCTGATATCAAACCCATTTATTTTAGCTTGAGCCATAGCGCCCAGATGATGCAGCGGATCCAGTGCCTCCGAATAAGGGGGAGCATAACCGTGCTCTAAATTAAGCATATCTTCAATGGTTGCCCTATTCTTTAAAAGTAGAGAAAAAACATCGATTCTTCGGAAGATATCACCCGCTCCGGCCGTTTGAAGGCCCAATAATCGACCGGTTTTCTTTTCATATATCATTTTCGCCGTAAAACTTTTTGATTCGGGATAAAAATCAGGTTTATCGACGAACGAGCCAATGACATAATCATAATTAAGATTATTCAATTGAGCCACCCGCTCCGATATTCCAACTGCGCCGACATTGGTATCATACACTTTAACAAAAAAGGCTCCGGTTGTACCTGGGAATTTGCTCGCATTTCCGGCAATATTTTCAGCAATAATTCTTCCATGGCGATTAGCCAGAGAGCCCATAGGTATAAATATTTTAGTGTCGGTGATAATATTGGTCAGTTCGACACAATCCCCGCCGGCGTAAATATTCTTATCCGATGTTTTCATAAATTCGTCCACATCAATCCCGCCGATTTTGCCTATTTTTAGATCTGCCGCTTCTGCCAACGCATTATTGGGTTTAACGCCTAAAGCCAGAAAAACGAAATCAGTTTCGATTGGTTCGCAGTTTTCAATTTCAACCACCGGGTTGTCATTATCATTGATTTTTATTCCGGTCACTCTGCAGTCAGTTATTATCTCGATATCATTATTTTTTAATTCCCGAATGACAATATCCGACATCTCGGGATCGAGAACATAGGGGAGAACCTGTTTTTCTTTTTCCAGAAGAACCGTCTCGATTCCCCACATGCCACCAACCGCCTCGGCCAGTTCGCAACCAATTAGTCCGGCGCCGATTATGATGACCTTGCCAATCTGTCCGGCTTGGGCCGCTTCTCTGAACTTGATCGCGTCATCCGGACGGGTAAAATGCTTTATCTTAGGATGATCAGGAAATGCAAACGGCGGCTTTTTCGGGGAAGCCCCGGTCGCGATAACCAGATGTTCGTATCCGTGTATAAATTCTTCGCCATTATTTATCATTCTGACTCTAACCGACTTATCATCCCGGTTAATAGCGATAACCTCGGCTTCGGTTATGACATCGAATCCCTTCGAAGTTTTGAAAAAGTCGGTATCCCTGACTACCCCATAGGATGTTTTGGTTAAATCTTCAAAACTATTTATATCGCCCGAAGCGAAATAAGGCAATCCGCAGGTGCCGAATGAAATATGTTCACTTTTTTCGAATACAATAATTTTTAGATTCGGATTTCGGCGGGCCAACGTTGCGGCCGTTTTGGAGCCCGTTGCCACTCCGCCAATAATAACTACATCAGATTTTGTTCTATTCATATCGCAAAATAGGGGTTGCCGCTACGGCAACCCCATCTTTCATATTTTTACTACCGCTTAATTAATAAGCAATTTCCTCTATTTAATCAAGTAATTGCGTGCGCCTCCGCCCGAGTAGTTTCCTCCTCGTCAGTCAGCCGTTGATTTCTGACGCCGATGACTACCTTATAGAGAAGCGTAACAATTAAAAATCCGAGAGCATAAATTCCAAGCGTAATAAATACTTCGGTCGTCGTCGGAGAATACGGTGTAACGGTATCGAATGGCGTTGGTGTAAATCCGGTTGTGATCAGGGCAAATCCTTTTTCTATCCAGAGAGAGACGAAGACCATAATACAGGCAATCGCCAGAATATTTTCTTTCTTTCGAGTCTTAGGATTGATTAAAAGAATTAGCGAGAAAATCGCTAGTATCGATGAGGTCCACATCCATGGTACCAAAGTGGTATTACCGTCAAGTCCGAAATACATGAACTTCATATGATTCATATGTTCCGGAATCGCACTATAAGCAGTTGTAAAAACCTCCATCAGGATGAAGAATACATTCAGGCACATGGCGTATGTAATAATCTGCGCCAGTTTTTGAATTGCCTCTTTATCCGGCGAGAATTTAGAAAATTTCCGGACAATAAAGACCAATAGTAGTAATAACGAAGGGCCAGCCGCAAATGCCGAGGCCAAAAATCTGGGAGCCATAATGGCCGTCATCCAGAAAGCCCTGGCCGACAAACCTGAATATAAAAAGGCCGTCACCGTATGGATACTGACAGCTACCGGTATCGAAATATAGATAAACGGTTTGATCCATTTCGGAGGAGCTATGCCCTTCTTTTCGGCGCCCAATGTCACCCCGCCGATCAATATATTTAGCAGCATATAGAGCGACAGCACGACCGAATCCCAGAACATCGGAGAATTGGGTGTCGGATTTAAAAAGACATTGGTAACCCGGAATGGTTGACCCATATCGACAAAAACGAACAGCATGCACATAATAACCGATGGAATCGCCAGGAATTCGCCGAGAATTACCAGCTTTCCGAATTTCTTATAATTGTGTAAATAATAGGGCAGGACGACCATTACCGCCGAGGCTGCCACACCGACTAAAAATGTCAACTGCGCGATATATAATCCCCATGGGACATCGCGGCTGAGTCCGGTCACGGTCAAACCCTCTGATAATTGTCTCATGAAAAACATGAATCCGGTAAAAATGACAATTATCAGAAAACCGATCCAGGCCCAGTATTTTTTATCTCCTATAAGCGCCTTTTCTAACATATTAACCTCACACTATATAGTACACTTCCGGGTTGGTGCCCAGATTCGGTTTACGTCTGAGAGTGAACTTCTCTTTTAAAAGTTTCCGGACCTCGGATTCGGAATCCTCCAGATCGCCGAATGTCATTGCACCAACCGGACAAGCCTCGGTGCAAGCGGGCATGAGGCCTTTGGCCAGGCGTTCGGCGCAGAAATTGCATTTTTCCACGACTCCCCGGGAGCGGGTCGGATACTCTTTGTTAATTTCTTTGATATGTGGACGAGGATCCCGCCAATTAAATGAACGCGAACCGTAAGGGCAACCGGTCACGCAATAACGGCACCCGATACAGCGGTGCATATCCATCATCACGATACCATCCTCGCGTTTGAAAGTCGCCTTAGTCGGACAGACCTTGACACAGGGGGGATTGTCGCAATGATTGCAGAGACTCAAAATTGGCGCTCCGTGGAACTCCTCCGCCAGATGTTCATGTTCCTGACCGGGGAAGACATGCTCAAACTTGTCTTTCCATATCCATTTGATTTCATCTTTGGGATTTCCAAAATCAGGCACATTATGAATCTGATGGCAAACATCCATACATTTGGTGCAGCCTTCCTCATGAAGGCATTTCCTGAAATCTATGACCATTGCCCAGCGATGTCCGGTTAACGGCTTGCCATTGATGGTTTCTTCGATATTCTCCACCAAAAGAGAATCCTCGCCGAAAACCTTCTTGCTCACCGCCGTTACCGCAGTTAATCCGGCAATGGTTATGAATTTGCGTCTATCTATTCCCATTTAGTATACCTCCTCCGGAACGAGATGGCAGTTAAAACAATCCGTCTCATCGACCGCTCCGTAGTTATGGCATTCATCGCAGAACTCTTTTTTGTTGGGATGACAACTCATGCAGGTATTGGTCAACGATTTATCATATTCCTTGCCATCCGGTGAATGGTGGATTCGGTTGTTTTCGCGAACCACCTCATTGCGCCAATTATTGAGAAGTTCCATATGGCTGGAACGCATATATTCGGTATCCATAACGCAAGCCTTGGCATCCGTTTTGATTTTCGGATCCGGCCGAAAATCTGCCTTTCCGCTCGCCATATCAAACCATAAAGGACTGGTTATCAAAAACAGGAAGATAATCAATCCGCCGATTATTTTTCCAGCATCATACATTTTCTTCCTCCTTTACATCAACCGGAGCCTCATCGGTAATCGGCTCTTTCCCGACAAACGGTTCCCCTCGCATATCGGTTCTATCCGGCTTTTCGCCTTTCATCACTAATGCATTGCCAATCAATTCATGTACTGCTCCAACCTGAACCTCTGGTGCCCAGAATTCCATCAATGGCGCCAGGGTTGCTTTATCGATAGCGCAGATGCAGGCCAGTAAATTAACGCCATGTTGGTCGCGCACGTATTGAACTGCATTCGCTCTCGGGAAACCTCCCCGCATTCTCATTTCAAAATTCTCATCGGTTCCCAGTCCGGCTCCACTGCCGCAACAGAAAGTTTGTTCTTTAATGGTGTTTTCCGGCATTTCAAAAAAGTTATTACAAACCGCCTTGATACAGCGCCGCGGTTCTTCGATAAGACCCATGGCTCGCGCCGGATTACACGAATCATGGAAAGTTACCCGCCATTGATCGTTCCGGCTTTTATCGAGTTTCAGTTTATTATGTGCAATTAAATCCGCAGTGAATTCGGTCAGATGAATCATCTTGGTTGACTTGGCATTTTCAAACCTGGTTCCCGTAATCGGTGAAACCGGAACCTCAAGAAAATCAGCCGGGCCATTCATCGTATCCATATACTGATGAAGTACCCGCCACATATGGCCGCATTCCGCTCCGATGATAAATTTCACACCAAGCCGTTTGGCCTCCATATATATTTTTGAGTTTAACCGTTTCATCATTTCACTGGAATGGAACAGTCCAAAATTGCCTCCCTCGGAAGCATACGCCGAGAGCGTGTAATCCAGACCGATTTCATGGAACAGGGCCAGATAACCGAGGAATCCGAAATAGTGAGGATCGCCAAAATAGTCGGCCGATGGTACGACAAACAAAATTTCAGCCCCTTTTTTATTAACCGGAGCCTCTATGCGAATCCCCGTAATATCTTCCAGATCATCAATGGCGAATTCAACACTATCTTTAAATCCATGAGGTTGAATACCCAGGTGATTGCCGGTGCGGAAGCAGTTGGCGGCCGGAGTCGTAATCCAATCGATATCACATCCAATCAGATCGAGAAGTTCGCGCCCCATCATCGTGACCTCGGCCGTATCAATGCCGTACGGACAGAAGACCGAACAGCGACGGCACTCCGTGCACTGGAAAAAATAGTAGAACCATTCCTTAATAACCTCTTTGGTCAGCGGACGTCCGCCTGCGATTGAGCCAAGAATCTTGCCGGCCATTGTAAAATTATTGCGATATACAGAGCGAAGCAGTTCCGCCCGCAAAACCGGCATATTTTTGGGATCACCGGAGCCGAGGAAATAATGGCATTTGTCCGCGCATGCTCCGCATCTTACGCAGATATCCATGAATATGCGCAAAGACCGATATTTATCAAGCCGCTCCTTGAATCCCTTAAGAATAATCTCTTTCCAATTTTCAGGAAGTCGCCAGTCGTCGTCGGTCGGTTGCCATTTGCGGGGATTGGGAAGATCAAGGTATTCTACGCTTTTTTGTACGGCACTGTAGTTGAAATGACCCTTTTTAAACTCTACCGATGGATCAGTCCAATCCTTTGCCGGAGGCCGGTGGTCTATTTGTACTAATTGTTCTGGTTTTATATCATGTGCCATATCTATTCCTTTTCTACCGGCATACCCGCGCCCTTGATTACATCCCGGAACTCATCTTCCCATTCTTCATACGTATGAACCTTTACGGGATAATTCCAGGGGTTGATATGTCGTACCGCCCGGCTATTGTTGGCCAGGTTTCTGGTCGGCGATAAAAAGACACCGCCCATATGCATCAGCTTACTTATCGGAAAATAAATTAAAAGAACGCTGACTAAAAACAGATGGATAAAAAACATAGCTCCGATTCCCTCGGGAATGACCGGGTTAAAGGTCATTAGGCCCATCGCCAGCTCCTTAACGGCTATAACATCAACACGCGCCGCTGGCAGATAGCGCATTAGCCCTCCCGTCAGGCCGATCGTGAAAATAAGCAGGAGCGGAAAATAATCGGATGCCAATGAGATATATCTGATTTGGGGAATTCCAATTCGTCTGAACAGCAAGAATGTTACCGATATTACTAAAAATAGTCCGGACATGTATAAGACCGGGATGCCAATCTGCATCAAACCATCAATATTTTGCAGAGGAATTAGAAACGGCAAGGACGTAATTGGTTCAATAAAAAAACGAAGATGGCGAATTACGACAATTAAAAATGTGTAATGAAACATCAGTCCAAACAGCCACAGCCATTTGCTGCCACCGTACACCAACTTGCCATCGTGAAGTTCCGCCTTCGTGTTTCTGAATAGTGACCGGAATAAGAATATTTCCAGGGCCATTCTACCCAGGACGCCCCAAATGTTATAGGGACTTTCAAGATTGTTTGCCTTAATTCCTTCCAATGATTTCTGTTGCCCGCATGTAGTCGGAATCCGAAACGGAACCGGTGAACGCGCCCATTTTGTCAGTCGATAAATTATCCCGACTATAAAAACAACAATTGCGATTAACGGAATAATTACGCCAAACAGATAATTCCATCCGGCCAGAGAGGCTCCGACCCAGGCAATGGCAACGAGAAGCAGTAAAAAGAATAATGAATAAAGTCCTCTCATTTACCTTCTCTCCATATATAATAATTGTATTTTAATTATCTTCATTTTTATTGGCCTGCTCTTCAAGCCTTTTATTAACGCGGTCTGCAATTTTAAGCGAACCGATTTTAGCCTGATTAATTTTTAATTCATTTATCTTTTCGCGGCTCGTCATATAACTGTCAAATATTATCAGTGCTAACTTATCAATTTCCTTATTGAATTCTATTAATTCATTCGTCAGGTTATTATCCTTATTTTCTGACTTAAAATTTTTATGAACAATCTCCCGTAAACTGAAGACAAAACTAACCGCCTGAGAAGGGGAAAAATCCTGAATGGATCTGATTCTGATCATTTTTTCGAGGGTTGGGATTGTCAGTTCCATTTCCTCTTTAATGATTGAATCGTACATCTGATTAAGGGCGTCAGAAATAGTAAAACCCACCGGATTTTGAAAAGGATCGCCGCTTTTGCCGAATATCTTAACCGTTTCGGCCGGATAAGATTTATAGGCCTCTTCAATCCATTCGGCGAGTATTTTAGCCCGTTTTTGTTTTAATAATTCTTTTAACATTGCCCATTAAAAAGGCGGGGTGCTTGGATATATCTATCCAAAAACCCCGCGTTTATCGCTAAATTATTATACGCAACCGGTCGGTTTGGCCAAGCCGGCAACTTTACAGGCGCCTTTGGCCGGGCCTGATGGGAACAGCTCATAAACTTTCTTCAGCGGAAATCCGGTCTCTTTGCAGAGCTTCCGAATCATCGGAGCGATGCCGAATTTCAGATAGTAATCCCGAAGGTAGTTAACCAATTTCCAATGTTCCTCAGTCAAATCGGTTACTCCCTCAGTGGTCGCCAAAGCTATTGCGATTTTTTCGTTCCACTGTTCCGGTTCTTCCATAAATCCGTCTTCATCGACGTCAATTTTGATGTCACCATGTTCAAAAACTGGCATGTTAAACCTCCATAAAATAGATTTATGACTTTACGTCGTTAAAATTAATGCATTTCTATATAACCGCACGGACAATTTTCCGCGCATTTGCTGCAACCATTACAATATTCAAGTTTAAACTTGTAATGTTCACCCTTAACCAATGGTTTAATTACCGCATTATCCTGGCAGAAACTCCAGCATGAACCGCAGTCGAAGCAATATCCGCAGCTCATGCACCGTTTGGATTCGGCAATTGCATCCTCCTGCGCCAATGTCGCTGTAATCTCGGCTGTCAATGATTTTAATCTTTCATCGGAGGCCATCTCGGTTGCTTTTACCGGTTGGGCCTCTTCATAATATGACAATTTCATTTTATCAAAACGAATAATACCCGGCTGCTTACCGTTAACCGGTATCGGCTCTCCCGAAATCATTTGATGAATCGAATTCGCCGCCGTTTTGCCGTGTGCAATAGCGTCAATGACCAAACCGAGATTGATATTATCGCCGCCAGCAAAAACATCATTACCTTTGAGCGATTTATTTCTTTCGTCAACTTTTATCCAATCTCTGCCTTCAATTAGGCTTTCAAATCCATCAAAATTCGGAGCCTGGCTGATGGCGGGAATCAGTGTGGAAAATTGTAGATCAAATGTTTCGCCCTCAATCGGAACAGGACGTCTCCGGCCGGAATCATCCGGTTCGCCCAATTCCATTTTCTGGCATTTCATTCCCGTTGCTAAATCGCCATTCTTGTAGATTTCAATCGGGGCGGCCAGAAGATGTATCTCAACACCCTCCTCGCGAGCACCCGTAATCTCTTCTTCAATTGCCGGCATTTCGGCTTCCGTACGACGATATAAAATAGTCGACTTGGCGCCTAAACGACGAGCCACTCGGGCGGCATCAATCGCCGTATCGCCGCCGCCGACAACAACAACATGATCACCCACATCGACCGTTTCGCCGGAATTAATCTTATTTAAAAATTCAACGCCGGTCATAACATTGGGAGCATCTTCACCATCGATTTTTAGCTTATAGCCAGTGTGCGCACCAATACCGACAAAAATAGCCTTGTAATCTTTCCGAAGATCATTCATTGAGATTTCGTGCCCGACGGCAGTATTAACTTTTATTTCCACACCCATGCCGGCGACCCGATTGATCTCTGCATCGAGTATTCTCTGGGGCAGACGGTAGTCGGGAATACCATAGCGAAGCATGCCGCCCGTTTTGGGGAACGCCTCAAAAACAGTGACGCCATATCCCCGGCGAGCCAGATGATAAGCGCATGAAATACCGGCCGGTCCGGAACCGATAACGGCAATCTTTTCCGCACGCTTTTCATCAGTTAGAAATTTTGGTTTTAAACCCTTTTCAAGGCCGTAATCGCCCAGATACCGCTCAAATTTATTAATACCAACCGAACCCTCTTTTTCCTTGCGGTTACATTCCGTTTCGCATGGATGAGGACATACGCGCCCGCAGACCGATGGAAAAGGAGTGGTTTCCAGGAAAGTATAGAAAGCCTCTTCAAACACCTGATCATAAGGCTTGCTGTAGGCTTCTGCTTTTTGAATTAGCATTAAGGCTTTTCTAATCTGATTATGATTGGGACAGCCTTCGCCACAGGGCGGTCTCTTCTCCACAAATTGGGGTCGAAGTGATGATGTTTCGACTGAAGAACCGCCGCCTGAGCTCCGAAGAGAACCCAGTTTTTTCTTTTTCTTGTCCTTGTTAATAAGACTCATTTTAGCATATCACTCATTCAAAAGATTAAGTTCCGCAACCCCAAAATACTATCAGGGTCGATGCAGAATAATTTCTATTATTTTCTATTCAAAATTAAAGACGTAATTATAAAACCGTCAAACGGCTATCTTAAAATTTACGTCCTTGCTCTCCTTTTTATATTCAATCGCTATACTTATAAAAGCCGGAGCCCATTTTTCATTACCGCTCGCATGAATATGAGTATATCCGGCATAGCAATTCTTATAAACCAAGCCATCGCGCCTGCCGTCGATTCCATTGCCTCTGGTAACCGCCATGCAATTATCGATATACATCTCTTTATGAATGGGCGAGGAGTAATGGAATTCATGTCCCCTGATTTCTTCGCCAACCTCAAAAAAAGGATTTTCTTTATCTGCCTTTAGGATCGTGTATCCGTGTCCGGCCGGTTTTTTATTCATCTTCAGCTCTAACGGGAATATTCCGGACATTTTGTATTTATGGCCATTCCATATAATCGAAT